>JAEDEG010000153.1 GCA_016293435.1 Clostridia bacterium | reverse complement strand
TTCAATCTCCCACTGAAAACGTTGAATGACGCGGCTTTGCCGCTTATTGAACATATTCAAGGTATTTTTCTCCAAAAGTCAATTGTTTGGGATAAATTTGGTCGACATTACATAAAAAATATTCCTAAGAGTGATATTTGATATCATATCACACTTAGGAATATTAGTTTTCCAAAAACTGTCATCACAGCATTGCTGCCCCAAGTATTCCTGCATCGTTTTTCATTTTTGCAATTACAACGGGTATATCAAAGCGTATTTTTTCTTTGAGAGGATTAAGAAGCAGATCTCCCGCATTTGATATTCCGCCCGAAATCACAACCGTGTCGGGGTCAAACACATAAATCAGACCGTTGATGCCGGCAGCCAGATAATCGGTAAATTTATCGAGCACCTTTTTGGCAGCGGGGCAGTTTTCTTTCAGAGCGCCAAATATTAAAATACCGTTGAGCTTTCCGTTGTTTTCGGCTCTTTTTTGGGCAAGGAGACTTTCGGGATTTGCATCGGCTTCTTGGTTTGCATATTTTATAAGTGCAGTTGCAGACGCATAGTTTTCAAAGCAGCCTGTCAACCCACAGTTGCATTTTACACCGTTTGCCTCAATACAGATATGACCGATTTCGCCGGCACTTCCTCTCCCTTCATATAGCTTGCCGTCTATGACAATTCCGCCGCCTATACCTGTGCCGAGGGTGAGCATTATACAGTTTTTGCTGCCCTTAGCTGCACCGACCTTGCTTTCTGCAAGAGCGGCACAATTGGCATCGTTGGCAACCTTTACGCACAGCCCCGTACGCTTGGCAATGGCATCTGCCAAGGGGAATGAGTCAAAATTAAGATTTACGGCAGAAACCTTGTTATTTTTGAGCACACCCGGAGTTCCGATTCCGATTGATTCTATATTAAATTTGTCTGCAAGAATTTTGCAGTTGGCGGCAATTGCGTCACATACGGTGTCGGCATCGGCACCGGTAGGGGTTGGTGCTGTAATTTTATCAACAATGTTGTAATTTTTGTCAACAACGCCGATTTTCATTTCCGTACCACCGAGATCTACCCCGATTTTGCAGCATTTTGTCATTTCGTCTGTATTGTTTTCATCTTTTCTTTTGCAAACCAAAGTTTTCATAGTTGTCAACTTTCCTTTCCGTGTAGCTTGATACCATTCTAATATAAAGCGGCAAAAATTTATTTACACAAAAATCTTATTTTTTTGGATAATCGTACAAAAAAGCTATTGTAATGTTTTATAAACAATGATATAATAATAACGGTGATAAAAATGAGAAAATATTACGGCACACATCTTAAGGATATTATAAAAATTAATGAGCTTTACACAGTTCATTATTTTGAATATTCCAAAAATTACATATATCACGGCGAAAGTCACGATTTTTGGGAGCTTGTATATATGGACAAGGGCGAAATTATCATTACTGCCGATGACCATGAGTTTGAGCTTGGCGGCGGTCAGATTTTTTTTCACAAGCCGAATCAGTGGCACAAGCTTCGCTCCAACGGCGAAATTGCACCAAATATCGTTATAGTGTCGTTTAGCTCCTCCTCTCCTGCCATGAGCTTTTTTGAGGATAAGCTGCTAAATGTGGGTCAGACGCAAAAAGCCCTGATTTCCAAAATCATAACAGAATTTTCTCAGGCGTTTTCAACTCCGGTGGGAAACAACAGCACCACCACTCTCACACGGCGCTTTGATGCTGCTGCGGGTGCGGAGCAGCTTGTAAAGATGTATTTGTCGGAGCTTTTGATTCTCTTTTTGAGAGATAACGACATAGGTCAGTATTCAATGTCAAAGAGTAACCGAATCAGTTCAAATCTTGAATACATTCTTTCATACATGAATTCCAATCTTTCTCGTATGCTGACCCTGCACGAGCTGTGCAGCTATTCGGGTATGAGCAGGTCTTCTCTTTGTGCCCTTTTTACCTCGTCGCTTAATATGGGGGCTATGGAATATTTTACAAAGCTGAAAATTGACCTTGCCAAAAAATATATCAGAGAAGACAACTATAATATCACCCAAATTGCCGAAATGCTTGGTTATTCTGACATACACTATTTTTCGAGACGGTTCAAAAAAACGACGGGCATGAGCCCGTCGCAGTATTCCAATTCTATTAAAGCACTTGACAAAAACAAAGAATTTTTCTCATGATTTGCTGTGTTGACTGTCACCCTTTAGCCACATAGTAACCATCTGCTTGCCGCTTTGCCACACCTCGTATGCCTTAAACTTAAATTCGACATCGGAGCTTTTGTCCTTGCTCACAAATTCTCTGCCTTCATCTCCGAGGGCTTCGCCGATTTTGTCCATGGCTTCGCTTGTGGGAGTGACACAGGTTTCATCCACAAAGCACAACGGCGGAAACAGCACACACCACCAGTTTTTTCCCTCTGCCTCGCCAATTTCTATTTTCAATGCTTCATATGAGCCGGCAGGCAAAATGATATTGCCGTATTCCTTGGTGGGAAAATTGCTCATACCAAGACTTACCCTCACATCATAATCATATCCGTTTTGTCTGACCTCGTCCATTGCTGTTTTGCGAAGCTCTTCTATAGAGTCCTCTATCTGCTCTCTGGCACAGCTCACGCTGTCGGTTTCGTCAAATATTCCCTTTGCTTCGCTTATTATTCTGTCTCTCACCTTAAGCTTTAGCGCCTGGTCTTCGGCAGAGTCGCTGTTTGCTATAACATGGAGCCTTATTACGCTTTGTGCAAGAGCTGCCTCGGTTGCATCAAAGCCTGAGCTTAAAATCAGTGTACACAAAAAGCCAATACATAATGCACCTATGATTTTCTTCATTGAGCAGTCTCTCCTTTAAAATATCATTGTGCTATAAGTATTGACTTTAAATTAAAAAATATACAACTTTTGAAATTTATTTTTTTATTTTGCTGCAGATTATATCTATAACCTCGTCTTTGGAAAGCTCCATTTCCATTGCCAGCTCCTCATACAAAATTTTTTGAGATTCTTTGAGCACCGTTTCGTCAGCCTTGTGAAGCTTTTTGCCCACAGAGTCAAGCATTTCTTTATGGTGGATTATAGATTTTAAAATTGAAATTACAGATTTTATTTCGCCGCTCGATATAATTGATTTGAATAATTCTTTTCGTTCTATATCATTTTCAACCCATTCATCGGTTTCGTCTGTGCTGCTTATAAGCTCCATTATTTCACCGTTTGTAAGAATCGGCTTCATTCTTGATACCAGGGTTTCGTTTTTGGTTGGCACAAAAAATGTTGAACGCTCGTTGAAAACCGGAGTTAAAATATAATATTCAATTGCGGAATCGCCAAAGCATTTTTCGGTGATTTGGGTTATTTTGCAAACACCTTCCGACCCGTACAATACAGTATCTCCTATTTTGTACATATAATTATCCCTCTCTTTTGTTATACTCTTGATGTTTCAAGTATATTTTATCATTTTTGTCAAAATTTTTCAATTGACTTTTTAACAAAATTATATCTTCTTTGCATTGTAAAATTTGCTCACAAAAATTACAATTAAAATCAAAATCCTAATCGGCAACAGCGGCTCGGTGGCAAGCTTTTGTCTGACAAACCGGGCTTTATTCTTTTGCCGATATACTCAAAGCCGCAATCAACAAAACTCTTGACAAATGCTTTTGTTACTGCTATAATATCAGCATACGAAGAAAATGTGTAAGTAGCCTGTATATGAAGCATTACAGAGAACAGGTATCGTCGGCTGTAAGTACCTCATGCTTTTTGCAGTGTGAATTTCAGCATTGGAGTATTCTGCGAAAGCCAAGGTTGGGTTTTGGTATAAGCAGGGTGTAGGGGTCTCACGCCAAAAGACCGCAAAGAGTGCAAAACATATCTTGTTTTGAATCCGGGTGGTACCGCGGGCAGCAGCTCGTCCCAAGTGGGGCAGGGCTGTTATTTTTTTGTATGAAAAATTGCACTTCTTTTGTATGCAAAAATCAATGTATGCCGGATTTTGGCCGCGTTGATGGTAAAGGCTCCGCCTGATTTTTTGTAAATTTTATTTTTTATAGAAAGGATTTTTGCTATGGCACAAAAAACAACGGAAGTAAAACAGGCCTTTTTAGAGGCTCTTTCGGCTGTTTCGGCAATCGAAGAGCTTGAAAAAATCAGAGTAGAATACATCGGTAAAAAAGGCTGTGTTACAGAGCTTCTAAAGGAGATGAAGTCTCTTTCCAATGAAGAAAAAAAGACCTTCGGTCAGGAGGTTAACGCTCTAAAAAACGAGGTAAACGACAAAATTTCGCAAAAAAGAGAAGAACTCAAGCAAAAGGAAATTGAGCTGGAAAACAGTCGCATGCCCGAATTTGACATTTCCATTCCGGCAGACCTTGGCACAGGCTCGTATCATCCTATCACACTGGTTCAGAGACAGTGTGAAGAAATATTTAGGTCAATGGGCTTTACCGTTGAGGACTACAGCGAGATTGTAACCGACTATGAGTGCTTTGAATCGCTCAACATTCCCAAAGATCACCCCGCAAGGGATATGCAGGATACATATTACCTGCAAAACGGTCAGCTTCTCAAATCTCAGACCTCTGCCGCCCAAAATGCCATTTACAAAAAGTATAAGTCTGCTTTGGTTAATGAAGGCAAGGCAATAAGAGCCATTTTCCCCGGCAGATGCTTCCGAAACGAAGCTACCGACGCCTGCCACGAAAACACCTTCTTTCAGATGGAGGGTGTTATGGTAGACAAAAACATTTCTATTTCAAACCTGATTTTCTTTATGAAAACCATGCTTTCAGAGGTTTTTCAAAAGGATATCAAGGTGCGTCTGCGTCCCGGCTTTTTCCCCTTTGTGGAGCCCGGCTTTGAGCTCGACATAAGCTGTCTGATCTGCGGCGGTGAGGGATGTCCTTCGTGCAAGCACAGCGGCTGGCTGGAGCTTTGTCCCTGCGGTATGATTCATCCCGAGGTACTAAAGGCAGGCGGTATCGACCCCGAAGAATACACCGGCTTTGCTTTTGGTCTTGGTCTTACCCGTCTTGCAATGATGAAATACGGTATCAAGGATATTCGTGACCTAAACGGCGGAAGTCTTAAGGTACTTTCGCAGTTTGCAGACGACAAATAAGAAAGGAGAGCAAAAATATGTTTTTATCTATGAATTGGATTTCGGATTTTGTTGATTTATCCGGTCT
>JAEDEG010000152.1 GCA_016293435.1 Clostridia bacterium | reverse complement strand
AACATTCCAACAGGTAAGTAGTTTTGCACAGAATCTTTCAAATTTCAGCTATAACCTGCAAAACAGTGATAAAATCAGCAATAAAGTTGCCGGAGCACTTGTTGAAGGCACAGTTCCTTTCAAAAAGACACCTATCAATATTGTAAAGACAGGTGTTTCATATTCACCTTTACAGTTCGCTAAAAGCTTTACAACGGATTTGTACAAGGTCAAGAAAGGTACAATGTCAGCTTCACAGTATATTGACAATCTTACAAAAGGACTTACAGGTACCGGTATTCTCGGTGTAGGCGCATTAATGGCTGACAGAGGACTTATCACTGCATCACAGGATAGTGATACAGCGAACTTTGATAATATGCAAGGAAAACAGGCATATGCTTTAAATATTGGTGACAAAACATATACGCTTGATTGGGCAACACCAGCTGTTCTTCCTCTTTTTGTTGGTGCAGAAGTATATAATGTATGTCAAAGTGAAGGTTATTCATTGGATGATTTCATGAACGCACTTTCAAGCATATCTCAGCCTATGATGGAAACATCAATGCTTGACGGACTTAACAATACACTGGAATCAATAAGATATTCTGATGATGACGATAATCTTCTTGCAACGATCGCAGGGAATACAGCAACATCATATTTGAAACAGGGAGTTCCTACAGTATTAGGACAGGCCGCAAGGACCTTAGACAACACAAGGCGTTCCACGTACACTGAAAAAGAAGGTGTTGCCGGATCCATTGATAGACAGCTTAAGCAGATTCAGAATAAAATACCTGTCTTATCAGAGAATAATCAGCCGTATGTTGATGCATGGGGAAGAGAGCAGAGTAATCTTAACACTGATAATATCGGTCAGAGATTACTTTACCAGACAATGTCTCCCGGATATTTACAGGATGTGAATTCAACTCCGGTTGATAACGAGATTCAGAGGTTGTATGATTCAACGAATGATGCTTCTGTTATGCCAGATTCCACAGAGAACAAGGTAGGCGGCGTGCGATTGACTGAACAGGAGTATACTGATTTTGCAAAGAAGAAAGGACAGACACAGTATGATCTCGTTGATGCTTGCTTAGAGAATGATTATTACAACTCACTTGACGACGAAGGAAAGGCAGCTGTCATCAACGATATGTACAGCCTATCAAAGAAAGTAGCATCAGCTTACGTGAAAGATGACTACACAAGCACTGATAAGGTATTCAATATTTACCAGGAAGGTGGAGCACAGGCAGTTCTTGATTACATGAAGCTGAAAGCATCTCTTGGTGATTCAAATGCAAGTGGGGGAAACATAGTTACCGTATTACGTGATGACAATAGTTTGTCAGACTACCAAAAGGGAGAATATATTGTAAACTATTCATCTTATAATCTACCAAAAACGTTACAACCTTTAGCAGATAACGGAGACTATGAAAAAGTATATAAGTATTATGATATAAAGAATAATGCTGATGCTGACGGAAAAGGAAGTTTAAGCCAAGAGGAACTTAAAGCATATTTTGCACAAACAAATTTGAGCCAAGCAGAAAAACATACATGGTTTAGTATTTATTTCCCTGATTCAAAAAATAATCCGTATTAATGAAAAATTCCCCGGTGAAATTCCGGGGATTTTTCGTGTTGCATTTCGTGTTGCATAGTATTGTAAAATGGTTCATATGTGTGTAACTATACTCTTTTCAAATGAAATAAATTACAATTAAAAATCCAGTGTTTATCAGCTAATATTGGCAATTACAGTAAAATAAAGCGTTTTCATGTTTTTTATAATATAGAGTTCAAGTCTCTTTTCCTGCACGCCATGAGCCTAGAGTTTTCTAGGCTCTTTTTTTTCGTGTTGCATTTCGTGTTGCATAAGATCCGTAAAATGATTGTTTACTTTGTCCGACATTTCCTTTTCAACATCACTAAGAGTATGTCTGTAAATACTCTGTAGAATTGCTTCTGAAGACCATCCACCTGCTTTCATTGTGTATGCATCAGGAACCAATGTATGACGAACACTGGCAGAGAAATGTCTTAAGTCATGAAATCTGAATCTTTGTATGTTGTTTCTTTCCAGAAGAATTTCAAAGTTTTTTGTAATAGTATCCGGGAGATAGTTTGTCACATATCCTTTTTCTTTTATTTTTTCTACAACGAATTGCGGAAGTTCAACAAATCTGTCACCGGAATATGTTTTCGGCTGTTTTATGTGGAATGTTCCGTCATGAGCTCTTACCATGTTTTTATTAATATGAACTACATTTCCATCGAAATCATCCAGTGTAAGAGCACATATCTCACCCCGGCGCATCATTCCGAAAGCTGCAAGCATGATAGGAACTTCAAGTTCTTGGCCTTCAGCTGCTTTCAATACCATTTTTACTTCTTCTTCTGTTGGTACATGATTATCAGGTCTCTTTTTCTGTGGTAGCTGTGTTCTTAATGTTTTATCATAACCATTTTCTGAAAGAACAGAAGCAATATAACCATGACGGCTCCTAACAGTCTTTGGAGATAGTTTCTTTGACATTTCATTTATTACTTTCTGAACATCCTTTTGCTTTATTTCTGAAATAGGCATATCACAGAACCATGCAAAATCCTTTTCTAGGCAGTTTTTTATTGTTATGTAAGAAGTTATAGAGTAAGGTGATAAAATGCTCTCCTTGAGGCTATTATAGTTCTTCATTGCATCTTTAAACTTGATATTTGAAATGTCAGTATCGTCTTTGTGATTTAATGCGAACTGTGTTGCTTTAAATTCTGCTTCCTTTTTTGTTTTAGCAGTAAAAGATTTGTACTTCCTTTTCCCGTTCTCGTCACCGATGTATATTAGGCATCGGTATGCTCCTGATGGTAATTTTTTTGCTGTTGCCATAGTATCATCCTCCTTAAAAATGTGTATAAAAATAACAGCTTCTGAACTGGTGTTCACTTGAAAGCTGTCCCGGAAGATGATACAATCTGTATGTGCGTATACAGTAGATCTCCCCCGAGACTATTGTGCTTTACCGCCCCTGTTGGCGCAGGGGCGGTTTTGTTTTATATATTTATTATAATCAAATATGCTGAAATAAACAAAGGAATAATTTCAGAAATCATTGCAGCTATAGAAAGTTTCCATCCAAATCCTTTCAGTGGCATTGTCAACGATGATATTGCAGGTATTATTGCAAATAATGATAGAATACCACCAACTACGTATGAAACAATATGCTTATTTATAAAATAGCATATTATAAATAAAATAATATATAAAATAGAATTTTTTAAAAGACTATTAGCATCATCAACATATTCTTTATTTACCATATCTTTTGTAAATCCATATGGTAATTTCTGCTTTGTTTTGCTTAACAATTCTATAAAAATCCATCCTATTATTGATATAGATATAATTATTAAAATTTCCATAAATCAAATCTCCTTTTATTTTATTAAGGTATTTTGTATTTTTTCTTTATTTCTGTAATTTCCTTATATTTCCAGTACCATTTTAATTCAGGTATTCCACATTTTACACATCTTCTGCAAGGCTTTAGATAGTAAGCGTTTGCATAATTTTCAACTTGTAATGTATTTGCACATTTTGGATTATGATGAAAACATTTTCCTTTTGCAGAAACATAAACCGTATACTTTCCATAAGCGCCTGTATCATCAGTGACAGGAAGTCCATCAACTATTCGTGCATTATCAGGAACATCAACAAATTTAATAGGATCATGGAACGCATATATAGAAAAGTAATATTTGTAATTGCTCAATTCTACTTTTTCTTTTTTTATATTATCGAATATTGTTCTAATAAAGACAATAATCCAGTAAATAATAAAAATTGCAATAAGTAGTATAAAAAAATAAAGTATTTCGTTCGAACTATCACTTTTATGATAATCATTACTTATTGATGCTTTTGCATTTGTCGATGAAATTGATGAAGATTTACCATATGTAGATGTATTTTTCTTCTTTTTTGGTGCTACATATGGCTTTTCAGCATCTTCAGGATCAGAATACAATGTTGGAGGATCACACCTTGAACATGGAGTATATCCCTTTTCAATAGCCTCTATCAGCGTTATCTCAATATTACTTGATAAATAAGTACAATTTTTTCTATGGTACTTTGATCCAGTTTCCGTTACGCGAACCGTAACATTGCTATTATCAGCGAATACAAGCAAACTGGAATTTATAAAAACAAATAATATAATTAACGTAGAATATAATCTTTTTTTCATACGCACAATTCCATAGCAACTTCCATGTTATGTGCATTGTACTCTATATTATCTGCATCATCTTTATCAAAATCATTTCCTGTTATGTGTTTCATAGCATGTTTGAAAGCATTTCTTTGCTCTTCTGATGAAAGAGAAGCATCAATAAAAATGGTATAGGAATCATCTTCATTTTTCACGATTGTCTCTTTTACTTTCTTATTAGGAAACTGTATTAGTTGCACATTATAATCAATCAATATTACCACGTTCCTTTCTCTTAAGTGCAAGCAACATACTATGTACTGTTTCTATATCTTCTGGTGTGGCATCCTGTGCAGAATCCATAAGCATACGAAGGCTTTTGTTCTCAAATACTTTCTGCGCAATCTTCTTTGTTTCTTCATTAAAATAGTAAGTTTCTCCTCCTTCCTTTTCTTTTCCGGTCATAAGGTAATCTACGGATACTCCAAAATAATCAGCAATTAGTTGAGCATTCTTTCCGCTGATAAGATTTCTTCTATTTTTCCAATTAGACATCGTAGATTGACCTATTCCTGTTGATTTGCAAACGTCAGCAGTTGTAACACCAAATTTCTGTAATAATTGTTCAAAAATTTCGTACATTTTGGTCTCCTTCTTTAATTAAAAAGAAAACTTCCAAAATGTGAATTTTATGTATTGACTTCCATATTGTGAAGTGGTAATATAGGTTATGCAAGGAACTTCACAAAATGGTAGAGTTAAAAAATAAAAAACACTACTTGGAAATTCACTTTTGTTTTGTCACAAAAACAGTGTATCACAAAAGTGAAGTACTTGCAACTACAAGATATAGATAAGGAGTGGTCTAATTGTACAAGAAATATGAAGAGTTGCTTATAAAAACGGGTAAAACTTCATATCAGGTATCTAAAGATACTGGAATAGGGCAGAACACTTTGTCTAATTGGAAAACGGGTAGAAGCAATCCTAAGATTGGAAAACTTAAAATACTTGCTGATTACTTCGGTGTTCCAATAACTTATTTTATCGGAGGTGATTAAATGCCAAAAG
>JAEDEG010000151.1 GCA_016293435.1 Clostridia bacterium | reverse complement strand
GCTATGCTGTAACAGGTGAATATGACTATCTTATCAAGGTGTGCGCTAAAGATGTAGAATCATTGGAGAATAAGCTTCTGCATTTCAAAAAGCAAAAAGGTGTTGTAAAAAGTCACACTATGATTTCACTTATGGAACACAAATTTCAACCTTCAGTTTTGCCTGATATGAGCGACTAAGGGTGAAATGGAGGAGGCTTGTTATGAATTGTGAAAAAATAAATGAATTGTTTTCTTACGGGGTTGCAATAAGACGACAGTTGCACCAATGTCCCGAGGTCGGTTTTGACTTGCCTCAAACAGTAAAAATTGTAACGGCCGAACTCGATGAAATGGGTATTGAATATACAACCAAATATGGGACGTGCAGCATTGTTGCAGATATAGGACAGGGGAAAGATCTCGTTGCATTGAGAGCTGATATGGATGCCCTTCCCGTCGAAGAACAAACAGATCTGCCATTCAAATCAAAAAATCCCGGCAAGATGCACGCCTGTGGTCACGATGCACACACGGCAATACTGCTTAGCGTGGCAAAATATCTAAAATCTATAGAGCCGGAGCTCCCTTGCCGTGTACGATTAATTTTTCAGCCCAGTGAAGAGGGTGCAGTCAGCGGTGCAAAAATGATGGTTTCAAAAGGTGTTATGAACGGAGTCAGTCACATATTGTGCACCCACTGCGAAAACTCTCTTTCAAGCGGAAAGTTAGGTGTTTTAAAAGGCTACTATATGGCGGCGTGTGTCCCCATCACAATCCGCTTTTTCGGCAAGTCATCCCACGCAACGTGTCCCAAAAACGGTATAGATGCTGTTGCAATGGCAGTTGAAGCATACAATTTAATGAAAGAAGCCGTAACTCAAGAAGCTTCAGATACTGCCTATATATGGTCGGTAGGACGCTTTTCGGGCGGCTTTGTTCACAATGTAATTGCAGATTTGTGCGAGCTTGATATTTCCTTTCGCTTTTATGACATGGATTTTGCCAATCGCGTTGAATCAAAAGTCAGAGAAATTTGCAATTCTGTTTCTAAACGTTTTGGTGGAAAATGCGAAATTGTATGGAATATTAGCACAAGTGCAGTGTATAATGATGAAGCTGTTGTTTCCCGTTTCAAAAAGGCCATTTCCAAGGCAGGTATTGTGCTTGAGACCGTAAATAAAAAAATGATTTCTGAGGACTTTGCTTGGTATCTCACCAAAGTACCGGGAATGCTGTTTCGCTTCGGCACACGCAACGAGTCTCTCGGATGCACAACAACTCTTCACAACAACGATTTTTGTATAGACGAAGAAGGAATGAAAACAGCCATAATGGCATTTTGCACATATATCACCAATTACGGAAAGGAATAACAATAATGCAAAACAAAAACATATTAAGCACCGCCGCTCAAAACGCACTGCCCTCAGGCGTAAGAAGAATGTTTGAGCTTGCAAAAAAATATCCCGATTCAATAAATCTCACCCTCGGTGAGCCTGGCTTTGTTACACCTTGGCATATTATAGACGCATGCATAGAAGGGCTTAAGTGCGGCAAAACCAAATATACACCCAATGCGGGCATCAAAGAATTGCGCGACGCAATTGCCTTTAAGCTCAATAAGGAAAACGGTATAAAATGTGATCCCGACAAAAATCTGATTGTTACAGCGGGTGCAACTCAGGCACTTATGCTTGCCATTGTTACATTGGTTAATCCCGGTGATGAGGTTATAATTCAAGGACCCAACTGGCCCGATTACCGCGGTCAGATTGATATGGTTAATGCCAAAACCATATATGCAAAAGTTGATGAAAAAAACGGGTTTAAAATGACAGCCGACATTATAGAACCCTTGATTACCGACAAAACCAAGCTTATTATAATTAACTCACCCTCCAATCCCACAGGCGGAGTGCTTGATTATGAAGACCTTCTGGCAATTGCTGAGCTTGTAAAAAAACATAAGATTTTTATTATTTCCGATGAACCGTACGAAAAGCTTGTATACGATGGTTTTGAGCAAAAGAGCCTTGCATCAATCCCGGGAATAGAGGATTATGTTTTGACTATCAACAGCTTTTCCAAAACCTTTGCCATGACAGGTTTTAGAGTGGGATACATATGTGCCTGCGAAAATATCACTACCAATCTCATAAAGCTTCACGAAAATATGATAGCAAGTGTACCCGAGCCTATCCAGCTTGCTGCAATAGAAGCGATTTATCACGGTGATGAAGATGTTGCCGAAATGGTAAAATACTACAACAGAAACCGTCACCTGATTGTAGATGGTCTAAATAGCATCAAAGGCTTTTCTTGTGTCTGTCCCAAGGGTGCTTTTTATGTTTTTCCAAACATTACCGAATTTGGCATGACCTCTGTCGAAGTCGCAGAATATATTCTCGAAAAGACTCATGTAGTAACTTCTCCCGGCAGTGCTTTCGGTCCTGACGGAGAAGGATATATACGTATATGCTACGCATCGAAATATGAGCATATTGCAGAAGCTGTTGAGAGAATGAGACATGCATTTGGCGCTAAATAACACAAATTCTATCAGAGCATTCTACCATCCCTGACCGCTTATTTCGTGTGCTCTGTGTATGGTAACAAATGCGTTTTTGTCTGCTGTGTTTATAATAGCAATAAGCTCCGAATACTGGTTTAAGTCAAAAGAAAGCATAAGCATTTTTTTGGTTTTACCGCTGTAGCCGCCGCTCACTTCAATTGCAGTAGTTGTTCTTGCAAGCCTCTCTATAATAAGTTCATTTATATCACTGTATTTATCGGATATAATATGTGCTATAAATGCTTTTGATTCACCCACAAAAATTTTGTCAATTGCAACTGCCGCAATCAGAGCTGAGCTCATTCCAAGCAGCGACAAAACCAAGTCATTTATAATAAGCATTCCAAACACTATAACAATAGCGTCCACATAAAATATTACTGCAGAGCTTCTCAGCGATTTAATATATTTGCATATTATAAATGCTATCACATCAGTACCACCGGTTGAACCGCCGCCGATAAAGGTAATGGCACAACCGGCTCCCACCAGCACTCCGCTCAAAAGAGTAGCCAGAATGATAGATATTTCGCCGTACCTTGATTGCTGCAAACAAAAAAATCCGTTCATAACCTCCGGTGTGACAAGCTTTGAAAAAAGCGTTATTCCAATAGGGTACAAAAGCGAGGATATAAGTGTTTTAAGCGCAAACCCTTTTCCAAGAAAAATATATCCCAAAATGAATAAAATCCATGTTAAAACAGCAATTATTTTATCAACACAGACCTGCTCTGTACCGATAAGCCGGCTGATTATGATTGATAATCCCGTCACCCCTCCGGTAATAAGGTCAAAGGGTATTATAAAAAGAGCACTGCCAAATGCGAGTATCAATGTCCCGGCAATCACAAGCATAATTTTTTTTATTACATCGGGTATACTGTATTTCAGTGTCAATTAATGTCACTTCCAATAAGTTTTCATATTTATATTATTATTCTTTTGTTTTGAAAAATAATTCGTTTTATAAGCTTTTCTAAAACAAATATAACTAAATTAAGATGTCCCCGCCTCTATAGGCGGCGGGTGACATTTAATTTTTTCAGTGGGAGTTCATTCTCCCACTGAAAACGTTGAATGACGCGGCTTTGCCGCTTATTGAAAAATAACAAAGTATGTATGAATATAGAAAAAAATATTAAATAAAGAATTGGTAAATTGTCAAACTAAAATCCGCTTCATCTCGATAATGTTGTATGTTATGTGGATAGAGCACATATGGGGGAGTACATATCACACTCCCTGTCTTAATTTTTATCTTTATATACAGTTATCTTTAAGATTTTTTGGTTTTAAATTGCTAATCGCCAAAGGAAATTCCTATTGACTTAGCCTCTTTTATAACGGATGCCTCCGCATTCACCGTCTTTAATTTACCTGCAACCTCACTGAGGGAAACACTCTTAATTTCTCCGTTAACCATAGCAACCATGTTCCCGTATTTTCCTTTTATAACCAGCTCCGCAGCCGCAGCGCCGATGAAACCTGCACACGAAGTCAGGCGGTGACATTCCTATACCGCTACACAGGATCTCCCGATTCCGGAACCTCCGACGCGTTTGCTGATGTAACAACCGACGCATACTACGCAGCCGCGGTAAACCGGGCTCTGTCCGAGAGTATCACAGCAGGCACGGGCATCGACACATTCAGCCCCGATGACAACTGCACTCGTGCCCAGATTGTTACTTTCCTGTATCGATTTATGACTGAGTAATCAGGGGTGTGTCATAATTGATTAGAAGAAGAGCTATATTAGACGAAAACGGAAATTGGTCATCATATACAAACTCAAATCTGAGAAGTACCGATTTTTGCGTTTTCCATAGCCGGATTATCCATAGGCTTTCCGTCTTTTTCAAATCTTGACCCATGACACGGGCAGTCCCTGTTGACCTTGTTACCTGCTCCGGCAGCGGTCTTGATCCGCACATTTCTCCCTCTGCTGCCGAATATCAGGTTGCCAGAATTGCAAAGGCAAACGATATGAGCGAGAGCGGTGTAAGAGAAATTATAAACAAATGCACAAGCGATCGTTTTTTAGGAATATTCGGCGAAAAAACCGTAAATGTGTTAAAAGTAAATCTTATGCTTGACGGTATATTAACGGAATGAACATTATATCTTAATGAAATCTTAATGAAATCTTAATAGTTCACAATAACCGCTAACACAAAATTAATTCGTTTTATGTTAAAATAAAATTAAGAAATGTAAAAGCGAAGAGGTTTTGGAATGAATACGGTACATAAAAAACATATATCATCGTTTCATGTAATTATATATGGCTTTGCAGGAACAATTCTTTTGGGGGCGCTGCTGCTTATGCTGCCATTTGCGTCCAAAAGCGGTACGGTTACGCCGTTTCCCGATACTTTGTTTACCGCAGCTTCTGCTGTATGCGTAACAGGACTTGTTGTACATGACACAGCCACATACTGGTCTGTGTTCGGTCAATTTGTCATTATGCTGCTTATCCAGATTGGCGGACTTGGCATTGTGACGGTGGCTGTTGCAACAGCGATGATTTCCGGTAAAAAAATTGGGCTTATGCAAAGAAGTGCAATGCAGGAATCAATCTCAGCTCCAAAGGTGGGCGGCATTGTCCGACTTACAGGTTTCATATTGAGAACAACATTTGGTATAGAAATTCTCGGTGCCGTTTGTATGCTGCCGGTTTTTTGGAAGGATTTCGGAGTAAGAGGAATATGGATGGCAATGTTCCATTCCGTTTCTGCGTTTTGCAATGCCGGCTTTGACCTTATGGGAACGAGAGAAGCCTTTTCCTCTCTTAC
>JAEDEG010000150.1 GCA_016293435.1 Clostridia bacterium | reverse complement strand
GGCGCTTCCGTTGCCTGCGCTGTTGCAGTGGAAGAAGCGATGAAATAAGCACGAAAAACACGATAAATAAAGCATTTTTGAAAGCTCTCGATTGTTTTGGTCGAGGGCTTTTTCTTTTGAAAAATCGCTGTCCTTTTTGTCCACATTGCTTTTTGACCACATTTTGACCACAAAAATATGTTTTAACTCCAAAAAGTATTCGGGACAATCTGGATTGCTTTCTGAAAAAGGCTTGAAAACGCGCTTTTCGCCTTATATGCTTTTATCACTTTCGGGGTTTTTCTTGCCAAGTCCATATGGGCAACAACCCCATAGTCGGCACCAGCATGGCAGTAGCCGTTGCGCTGAAAGAATCCTGCAAACAATCGTATAACAATGCGGCTTTTCGCAGACGAAAAACTAAATAATTTCTAAAAGCAACTTAAACACATCATTTAGTGCGAATAGCCAATGCTTTGTCTAAGTGATTATATTGATGCGCATTATAAAAATGCCTCCCAAAAAAGAGAAGCATCTTTATATTTCTAATATTATGTTAAAATAACTTTTCTCTACTAAACAAGTATTCCGCTATCATTAGTTATATACAACTATCTCTTCAATCAAAGATTTTATATATTCTTCTCTTCCGCCACCTCTTTTGATCCATCCGCCGCTTTCAATTTACTTCCAAATATACAAATATCCGTAAGGCCAATGCTGATCAGCAAGTATCCTGTGGATTTTGCTATTAACTGATATACATGGTAGATATTCGATGCAGCTTTTGCTGCAGCATTTTGTACTTCTGTATAAAAATCTGCCCCAAACGTATAGTAGTTTCCATAACTTCCATGATCCTGCGTAACAATAGTCAGACCTAAAATCAACACTATTATGCCGCAAAGTATCCCAGCTGTATACCATGCATTACCCTTTAACCATTTTTTCCAATCCAGTCGCTTCATTTTGCCTCCTCCAGCATATTAAAATAGTGTATTAATGCCAAATTTCATCATTATAACATTAATAAATTGTTATAACATATTTTATCATACTATTTTAAAATAAACAACATTTTTAAAATGTTCATTCGATGTTTTTTCTGCCCTATGATTATATTTATGGAGAAAAATATTACATATAATGATTTCGTAAGAGAACGTATATCACACCCCGCACTTTACAGCATACTTCCGCAGTCATACATAATCAGCTTTCAATCCCCGAATTTGATTACCATAGTTTGCGCCATACCCATACAACAATGCTGATTGAATCAGGCGCACCGATAAAATATGTGCAGGCTCGTCTTGGGCATAAAAATATAGATGTAACCCTTAATATTTATCAGCACCTTACGGAAAATCAAAAAGCGCAGGGAAACGCAATCTTGAATCATATGTTTTCCCAATAGAGAATATAAAGCCAACAAAAAAAGAGCAGATATTCTGCTCTCTGTTTGGATATTATTTAATTGTAATTCCCTTTATGTTTTTCTTGATGCTCTCCATAATCTTTGAGGAGATAACCTTGCGGAATTTCTCGCTGTGGAATACTTCGCCCATATCGTCAAATGAAACGGATATGATTTCCTGTATATCCCACTCTATCACGCCTATCAGCCGTTCTGCCGCTTCATTCCATCGTTTAGCGAATATCTCCTCTACAAGCGGCGGAACGGTTTGCATAATGATTTGCTGCGCTATCTGCGCCATTTCTTCTTGGTGTTCCTGCGCGTGTCCTCCGTGTGTATCAAAGCGCGAACCGTTCCGCACATATGCGCGCTTGCCGTTCCAATCTTCATAGTGATACCCATTCATTGTCCGTTTCCTCTGCTTCTCGCGTTATGTATATAATACTTTTCATAATACTGTTTCAGTTCTTCCTCATCAATGGCTGGCGGCTCGTCTAACGCGCAAAAGGAATACATCTCGTCAAGCGTTCCGAACACACGGCACAGATACCATTCCAGCGGCTTATATAATGCTTTCTCGCTTTTCGAGCAATAACCCATTACATCATCATACCGTGCAATAAGTGATTCTAACATAAGACTTCTTTCGTCTGCCTTTTCGTATGCCTCCCACGGCATAGGCGCATTTTCGTCTTGTTTTTTCAATAGTTCTTCAAGCTGTTCATAATTCACTTTCAGTTTTTCCTCCTTGACTTATGATTTCTCTGCTTTCCGCAATGGCGGCGGGATAGTCCCGTTCCAAAATATAGAGAATGTAATTGTAATTCTTAAATGACGGCTTCTGACCGCTGATATAGTTATAAAGTGTATGCGGCTTTATATTGATTTTCCTTGCAAACTCTTTGAGAGTAATGCCGTTAAACGAAAGATACCGCAAAGCCTCCCGAAACTCATTCAATCTTGAATCAGTCATATTTGTTTCCTCCTGTTGTTGTAATTGCTGGCGGGTATGTTTTGGGAAGAATGAGAAAATAAAAACCGAAAATGCCCATATCCTCCTGCACAATTCCCGCGAATCGTATTTTTCGGCGCGTTCCGTTCGGGCGGCGGCGCGCAGTCAAAATCCCAATCGCATTCTTTCTACCATATCCGCTGTTGTCATTGTTCTGCTGTCATATTTCTTTCTTGCGGGAATATACGGTTTATTTTCCTTTTGATTATGAAAGGCATTATTTATTACTTTATCTTTTTTATTTATATTATCTATTTCTGTATTGCTCGGGCGGTATAGGGTTTCCGATTTTTCGGATATGGGAGAACGGAAAATTGTACTTTCTTTTCCGCTAAAAAGTCCATCTGAAAAATTGAAATTTTGTGCGCGTTCGCTCTCGCGGAGGGGGCTTGTATAGAAATGATAGAAATTGCCTCCTTTATGCACGATATATCCTAATTGAATCAGTTTATTTACTGCATCGCTGTATGCCGTCTTTTTATATCCCGTTGCATTTTCAAAGGCTTGGCGGGATAGCTCCAAATTGAAGCCGTTCGCATTTCCCGCAAGATACAGATATAATGCAAACTCTGCTTTTGTCATAATTCGTAATGCCTCCTGCCATTCGTCAATGCCGATTTGCAGAAAATATTCTTTGTACTTGGGCTTGTGAATCTTTACTATCTTTTGATTGGGAACACTCATGTTTCTACTCCTTTTTTCTCCTAAAATGGAATTGTTCTTTGCTTTACTCCTTGAAAACGGCAACAAAAAAGAGAGGGCGCGTTGTTTGCACCTAAGATACCCTCTCTTATATATTTTACTTGTACATATATATGTAGAGTTATTGAGGCGGGGCGTATATGATTTTGGGGTAAAGAAAAGTGATGATATGTGTCAGAGAACAGAAAATCTGCGGCAGAACACCACACAAAAGGTTTATTTCTTTTCTCATTTTCTAATTATATTATACCGAAAATTCGGGATTTTTTCAAATTTTCACCGCTCTCAAAATTTCAAAGGCGCGCGCCGCTACAACGGGCGGCGGCAATAAAAAAGCCTCCCAACGAGGGGAGGCAAAACATAGTTCTTTATAAAAATTTTAAAAGATGAATATTATCAGCCGCCCCAAGATTGTTCAACAATATTAAAAGAACTATTTCCCAAATATTCCAAACGCAAATTATAATATACATCATATATTTCTTCGGCAGTAATAACATAACATCTACATCGAATATCAACATATTTATCTTCTTTTACTTCTATTTCAAGAACTTCTGGCTTATCATAAGACATGTAGTATGGTATTTCTTCTACCCTTTGTCTATAATGCTCATCTCCCAATTTAATAGCATACTCTTCTGCTTGCGTCTTGATCATTTCAGTATTAGACTGAGAATCGATAGAAGAACATCCAAATACCAAAATCGATAACATTATAACTAATATTGCTAAAATAATTTTTTTATTTCTCATTAAGCTTCTCCTTTATTTTCCTAATATTGTAGCTCCTTCTATTATTGCCTGTTCAGTGAAATCAACTAAGCAATCCACATTTTTTCCGTATCCATTTTCTTGTAAATCTTTAAAAATATTATATGCTTCCGTATAATTTTCATACATATCTTGATTATATGCTAAAGCACCGTCTATATATAAAGACGCAAAATCCGTTTTATTTTGAACTTCTGGCATTACAAATTGATTGTTATATCCTGTTAAATTTACAGCATAAGCATACTTATATTCAAGTAACAACTCATTACTATCATTGTATCCTAAAGCATTTTCCATAACTTCTATAGCAAGAAAATAATCCCCATCTTCAGCATAAGATATGGCTTTTTCGTAATTTTCTTTTTTTTCATCAGAACAACCCACAAGCCCCAAAACCATAATTAACGCCAAAATTCCAATCAATACTTTTTTCATAATATCCTCCTATTTCCTATTCAAAACATACCCCACCGCCGCAACAGCGGCTTTTTCTCTATCCTCTTACAATTTCCTTAAAAGTGTGTTTCACAATTTGAGGAGTTCCCTCTAATTTTACATACCGCGTAACCGTTGAACCGCTCCGCCCCAGCTTTCGCCCGACGGCGGCATAACTGCCGAGTTCCGCATAGAGGCGGTTCATTTCAACAATTTCCTGCGGTGTTACTCTGCGCGCCATTTCATTCGCCTTTGCTTTTTGCAGGTCTGTTCGGTTTTTGTGCGGTTTTAATATTTGTGTCGGAATGCTCCATAGCATATTTCCAACACTCATCAATAAATCCACTGAATGTTTTTTGTTTTGCCTTGTCCTCGCTGATTTCCGCAATCATTTTGTTCATTGCTTCAAGTTTTTCGGAATAATTCCACGGAACTGTGATCGTTTTCTTGTCGGTGTCGAGTATAATTCTCATAATGCGCCTCCGTATAATAAAAAATGTATGAAATTCGCCTTGAAACAGCGATTTCATACAATCTATCATATATATATATATATATATATATATTGTCAAGCATTTTGGCGAAAATAATTGAAAAACAGAGAAAAATAATTGTATTGCACGTATAATTCATTCGATTATACGATTTTCAAGTGAAATTCAATGATATTTACAACAAAACAGCGCGAAACAAATAAGATGAGCCTGTTTTTACTGCGCTTACAATAAATCGCGTTCATTTTGCAGTAAAATCGGGAAATTTTGTGTTATAAGTCAAACGCGGAGGCTAATTTGTTTGTGGCGGTCTGCATATTGCGCAAATTAACGCCAAAAATAACTCTAATACAAATTGATTTATCACCTGTTTTATGCTATAATTTAATTAAAGTTAAGGCATATTTTTGACCACGTTTTGTCCACGCTAAATATGTTTTAACCTAAAAAAGTATTCGGGACAATCTGGATTGCTTTCTAAAAAAAGGCTTGAAAACGCGCTTTTTCACCTTATATGCTTACATCGCTTTCGGATATTTTCTTGTTGCTTCTATATGGGCAACAACCCCATGGTAGGCGCGACTGTAGCTGTTGCAGTTGCGGTTAGCCAGGCGAAATAAAAGACAGTCCCCAACCTGTCTGATTCAGGCA
>JAEDEG010000149.1 GCA_016293435.1 Clostridia bacterium | reverse complement strand
GAGCCTGCATAGGAGCCTGCATCTATGGCAAGACCGCCCTTATAATATAGCTGGAAGGTGCCAAGGTCTGCGTGCTGATGGTCGAGCATTCTTTTTTCGCGGGCTTCAAACTGTGCCACAGCGGCATTGGAATCCTGACCGAGGGTCCAGTTTGTGCGAGCCTGGATCGAGGTGAGAGGATATGAGGTTTTGTTGACGAGAGGAAGCTCGTCGATGGATTTTGCCTCTTTTTCGTCGTACCTAATAAGTACAGACGGAATTATGGGGTCGTAGCAGAGCGGATTGCCTGCCAAGGCATTGTCTATGCGGGCAAAGCCCTCTACATATGGGTCGTTTACCTGAGCTGAAGAATAGTTAAATACCGAATTATCATAGGTTTTCCAAGAATAATCCTTGTTGTTTGACAATGACCATGCCCAGCTGTCGCCCCATTTGGATAAAAAGCCCATGGGAAGCCTTGCATAGATAAACTTTTTGGTTACATTTGCAATATCATTCAAATCACCCAAAATGCCCTCTTCGTAACCCATGCGGGTGTAGAGCAGGTTAGCATAGAGCTCCCAGCCAAAACGAGTTGTACCATAGTCGTGACCGGCATAGTGACCTCCGGAGGCATTCCAGAGCTTGCGAATGTCTAAAAATTCGTCAAACATTCTGCCCGCCGCCAAATCATACATTTCGGGATCTTCGTCATAAACTGCAATACCGGCGCTCAACAGGTGACCGAAAATTTCGCCCTCTCCGCCGTGACCGGAAATGCTAAGCTGATTTACCGGAGGATAGCCTATTTCTTTTTGCATGGCTGTGTATTTCATCATTTTGATAAAATAGTTTTTTTCTTCTTCGGTCATGATATCGTAGCACCAATCATAAACCGCCGCAGCAGCCATCATGGTTTTGCCCATTTCGCGAGTGATATCTCCCGTGTTTGGGTTGTAGGCAACGGTGCTCATATAATTGTGCATGGCATCAATGCCAATGCGCGCGTGAGCTGCATCTCTAAGACCAAGTGCATAAAAAAGAGATCTATACATTATGGCAGTGAGAGCAGAGCTGTTGAAGTTGTCGAGCTTGGAGGTGTCGAGCAAACCGGTGACTTTGGTGTCTGCCGCACTTGCGGCACGCCCAAAAATATCTTGGTTTTCTTCCTTTTGCAGGTAGGCGAGAATTTTGGGAATATCACTGCTTGTGAAAAGAAGCCTGGGATGACCGCTGACAGGCTTTAGAGTCGGCTCGGGAAATAGCCCGGTATAGTCGATGGGCGAGCATGAACCCGGAACATCATCCTTGGTGGTTGGGAAAAAGGAAACGTCGTCACTGATGATCAGCTTATCGATTACAAAATTCATTTCTCTGTATTGAAAATTAACAAATGCACGCTCACCTTTGAGCACCCTTAAATTCCCTATCATAAGCCACCCATAACCCGATTGTGCATTAAAATGCTTTGCGCTGTATTCAGAGGAATTCATTGCATAAAATACCGAGTTACTACCATCTGTCTCGGCTTTGTATCGGATCCAAACAAACAGATGATAATTATCATTTGATAAAAATTCGGTTTTTAAGTCGGGCGGTGCATCTGGGTCGACATTGGGTCGCCAACTTGGCGGTGCAAACTTAATTGCTTTGCCGCCCGATGCATTTGCATCTTCAATTATTTGGGCATAGGAGCCTGCAGTCATGTCTTCGGCTTCCAATATGAGCGTGCCGTTATCAATAGATGGCACCGAGACTTCCGCCGGGCTTATATTTGCGGTATCGGCATTTTTGTATTCTGCCAGTGCAGATATATTGCCAAAGCAAAGGCAAAGCACCAAGCAAAATGTTACCGCTTTGTAGAATATGCTTTTTTTCATATGTTTTTGCTCCGTTATGCCGCAAATGCATCTGCAAAAGCGAGATGGGCGCGGCTGTTATTTGTGAAAAAATGCCTGCAAACACGTCATTAATATTACACTTGGCTTTGTTGTTAAAACAAAGCCAAGTGTGCAAAAGCAACATAGAGACAACAAACATCACTGTTTATTACAAAGTATTGTCCTATATTAATCTGTAATTAGTTTGCAAAGGGATCAATCGATGTGAAGTAAGGAACAAGACTTGTATTCCATGCCAAGAGCTTCATTGTGCAGCCTGATGCAATGTCTGCAGGTGCTTCATCGATTGAGATGCTGAATTGGTTGTAGTCATCACTAAGTGCTACGTTAGCCAATTTAACCGCACTAAGGGCGGTGCCTTTGTAGAGTGCAACATACACATTAACTGCCTCATCTGCCGATTCGGCATTTTTGGCAATAAAGCCGCTAACGGTAAGGGGTGCGCCGGCAGTTGCTGATGCAAGGCTGTCGATTGCTGTGCCGCCGCTTGTAACAGTGAGGTTTTCTACAGCATTTACAGCATTGCTCAGATTGTAGGTATTTACATACGGATTGTCAAAATATGCAGTTACCTTTTTGCCCGGGAAGTAATCATATGTAGTGTTTGCTCTCGCATAGCCTTTGATGTCATTGCCGCTCTTTTTGGAATAGATAAATTCGTCATCCACAAAGAAATACATGGTATCGGTTTCGGTGTCACACATGATTGAATATTTGTGCCAATTTGTAATGTCTGCCCTAACATCGGTCTTAACACGGCTGCAGTAAATATAGCCATCGGTACCTACCGACATATTTACATCACGCCAAGCAGCACCGGCATAACCCGTCTCAGCGTCATATGTTGTAAAAACATTACATGAAACTACGGTCATTTCATTCTTATTAAGCTTACTCTCGCTGTATTTGAGCTCAATACCGGCTTCAAAGATACTTCCCTGACCGCCGACTGCATTCATATTGTTTACAATACTGTTTGGATGTGAGGATTGAACTTGATGAATGCCTACACTGCCTTCTGCAATTTCGGTGTCGTCAAGATTTTTGGTGTCATCCCAGGTTGCTATGCCGACTCTGTTTCTGATTTCGCCGGTAACCTTGTCGGTATATTCAGCCGCAATTTGCTTTGTGTACATAGCGGTGTCACTGCTGCCAAAGTTCCAATTGGCTGTTCCCAAACCGGATTCGGTATCATAGGACCAATTGCCTGTAGGATGCTGAAGCATCGACACAGCTTTTATCTTGAGAGAATTGTCATTGGCAACTACTTCACCATCTTTGTTATATACAACTGCCTCAAGAGCGTTGATTCCGTCCTCAACGATGACGCTTGCTGCAAAGCTTTCGGAAGTGGAGGTTTCAAGCAAGCTGCCGTTTTTATAGAGCTTTATGCTGCCACCGTCGGCTAAAATATCGTCACAGAATTTGCTCTGTACATTAATATTAACCTTTTTGCCTGCAAAGTATTTATCGGAGGCAACCTGAGCGGAAGCCGTAACCATTGGTATAGCAAGATCAAATGTGCTCAGATATCCGTTGTCAACATATGCAGTTACCTGTTTGCCGGGAGCCGTGTCAAATGAAGAGTTTGCTCTTGCCAAACCGATGAAATTTACAGAGCATTTTTTGGCATAAATAAATTCATCATCAAGGAAGAAATACAGAATATCTGTTTCGGAATCACCAAATACCGAATATTTGTGCCACAAAGAAAGATCTACCATAACATCTGTCAAATCACCGCCGCATTTGAGGTAACCTTCGGGCGATGTAGCTATAGCGGCATTGTTCCAAGTAGGATCGTCATATTTTGTTCCGTCATAGGTAGTAAACAAATTAGCACTAATGATTAAAGTGCTGTTAACCGGCTTTGATTCTGAATATTTGATTTCAACACCGGCTTCAAAAAAGCGACCCTGAGCGGTTTGCAGCTGCGAGGGAGCAGCTCCGGGATATGCATACTGTACCTGAGTTATGCCTTTGCTGCCTTCCGCCATGGCAGTACCGTCCAGGTTTTTGGTGCTGTCCCATGTGGCTGTACCAATGTTGTTTCTCACTACGCCGTCAACGGTTAATTCACTATGTGCATTAACATAAGTGTACATATTGGTATCACTTGGTTCTATTTCTTCTTTGCTTATTACTTTATTAAAATTCCAGCCTACACCAGAGGTGGTTGAATTGGTACTCCAATTTCCGGTTTCGTGCTGAGTTATTTTCACACCTTCTATAGTATAGGTGATGCTCTTGTCGATAAGAGTGCCCTCGCTGTCGTATACAGCTGCATAAATATTATTGCTGCCCACATTGATGGTGCAGATTTGCGAAAAATTCTCTTGGGAAGATGAGGAAACCTCAGCTCCGTTGTTGAAAATCTTTATATCTCCACCGTTTGCCAAATATTCACTGCAGTAATAGCTTGAAACATTAACTCTTATGTTTTTGCCTGCAGCAATAGTGCTCATTCTAATGTTGCTTGCGAAGGGAACAGAAATATATACTGTGGGTTTTGTGGGAATAATCGAGGTTACGCTCATGTTGCTCAAAACCGTACCAACGCCAATTCTCAAATTCATATACTGAAAACCGATAAATTTCTTGACATTAGTCGAGCTATTTTTCATATCAAGCTTTGTTGTGCCGCCCTCGGTGAGGAGTATGTCGTATGTATCGGCAGTGTCGCCTATATGAAATCTATACTGCACCGTGTAAGTTTTACCAGCCTCTATAATACCGGGTTCGTCGGGCTTTATGTTTAGGCTGCCGTCAGCATTGATTTTAATAGGATCACACCATACGTCTTTGCCTTCGGTATTGAAAGCTTTAAGAGAGCCCATCGCAACACTGCTTTGGGGCATTTCGGACAATTTAAAATCATACTTATATTCCAGATGCTCGTAGCCGTTCATGCTCGGAGCACCGTCTTCCTGTCCGAGATTATAATAGTTTTTGTCACCTGTGAGTTTAACCTCGGCAGTCTTGGTAAAGAGAACCTTATCTACCTCATAGGTAAGCTCGGATTGATCTTCGGCTGCGAATGCACTTATTGCAAAGCATGACATAACCATGCATAAAGACAGCAATAAGCTTAAAACCTTTTTTGTTACTTTCATAAAAATCCACCTTTCAAATTATAAATTTTTTATATATAAATTGCAATACTCATATAGCTTTAATATGATTAGTGCAAATAATATTTACGAAGGTGTTATAATATTTTTTCAAAAGCTACACATAACAAAGAAGCACAAAGTCAGAATGCTGTATTTTTTTATCGTTTAAATTAATTTTTTGTCTGTTTTTGTCGAAATACACATATATCTTGACACATCTTTGATATAATTATAACAAATAGCATACATAAAAGCAATGCACAAAATTGACGATTTTTAACACAATATTGATGTGAAATTGACCATATAAAACTTTGAACCTCCACCAATCCTTTCTCTCTTTTAGTTATAACTTATATATTTTTTTATTGATTTTATAACCTGTGTTCTATATGCATACAACAAAATGCTCAGCGCTTTTGAAGGAATTCAATAAGCGGCAAAGCCGCGTCATTCAACGTTTTCAGTGGGAGATTGAAC
>JAEDEG010000148.1 GCA_016293435.1 Clostridia bacterium | reverse complement strand
GAATGAGTGTATTTGCAATAACATCAAATATGATAGTAACAATGATAGATTCCGACGGCAATCCCTACACTCAGTCAAGACGAATGGTATCATCTGCCTCCACCGACTACAAACGGCTCGAAGCCTTAAATGAGCTTAGCCGCTCCAAGTGCAGTTTTGCAATTGATGAACATCAATTTGAAGAGCGCATATGCGAACTCAAAAGCTCAAAAGCAAACACCGTAAAAATTTGTATCGGAAGTATGCTTGCCGCCGGAGCGTTTGCTATATTTTTTGGTGGCACAATAGGCGATGCAGTTGCAGCAGTGTTTTTTGCGGTTTTGATTTATCTCATGCAGGAAAGATTTCGGCAATATTGCCCAAATACAATGATTTTCAACCTGCTTTCGGCTTTTTTTGTGGGTATTTTTATTTGCGTGGCGGCAAAGCTTTTTTCACTCAATGCCGACAAAATCATGATTGGTGACATAATGCTTTTGATACCGGGCATTGCATTTACCAATTCAATACGCAATCTTTTGGTCGGAGATACAATAACCGGCGTTATGCGCCTTGTCGAAACGGTTTTGTGGGCGGCATCACTTGCGCTGGGATTTGTATTGTCAACAACATTGATTGGAGTGTAGCAAATGCTTAATGTAAACGATATTATTCAGATTATATCTGCTCTTTTTGGCTCACTGGGCTTTGCACTGCTTTTTAATGTACGCAGCGGCTTGCTCACCTTCGCCTCGCTTGGTGGCGCATTTAGTTGGATAATTTTTCTTGAAGCCGAAAAATTAACGCACAATTATTTTACGGCATGCTTTGCAGCATCGGCATTTTCGGCATTTTACGGCGAAATAATAGCCCGCATCAAAAAAACACCTGCAAGCGTGTTTTTTATTCCTGCTGTGGTGCCTCTCATTCCCGGAGCATCGCTCTATTATGCAATGAGCTATGCCGTTCGGAGTGATTTTGCACTCTTTGGCAAATATATCTCACTCACCATACAGTATTCCCTCGGCATTGCCTGTGGCATCAGCATAGCATGGGCAATATGGTATATGTGCCAAAAGCTTATATCTGATATAATAAGTAAAAAAAGGTCGGAACAGTAATTATGACAAAAAAGATTTTTTATACCGCACTGACTGTAGGGTGGATGATTTTGATTTATGCTTTATCTGCCAAGACTGCTGATGTGTCAGGCGGAGAAAGCACATATATTACAGAAAATTTTTTGAAATTTTTTTTAGACAATCCTCGCCGGGAGCTTATAGATATATCAGAGATAATTTTCAGAAAGCTGTGTCATTTCGGAGAATATGCTGTGCTTTCGTTCTTTGTCTATATGATGCTTCGCTCTTTCGGCTTCACAGCAAAAAGGGCATCACTTGCAATACTGATCAGTGCTTTGTATGCAGTGACCGACGAGGTTCATCAATACTTTGTTCCCGGCAGAGCCTGCCGAATTTTTGATATAGCAATCGATACTCTCGGTGCATCTTTTGCATACCTGACAGTCAATATCAAAAGAGTTTTTAAAATTGAATAATTTTTGATTATCAACCAATACTTAAAATATCATTTAATGTATTGGAGAAGTATTGTGTCAAAAATAGTTATAAATTCATGCCAACCGCTCAGTGGAGAAGTAAACATTTCGGGATCCAAAAATGCCGCACTTCCGGTTCTTGCCGCTACTATTTTGGTAGACGGCAAAAGCATACTCGAAAATATTCCCTCTCTCAGCGATATAGATTATATGTGCGAAATTCTGTCGGTTTTAGACTGTCTTGCTGTGAGAAGAAGTGACGGAACAATTGAGATTGATTCAACAAGCTCAAAGCCGCATTCCGTCCCCTATGAGCTTACCGGAAAGCTTCGCGCATCCTTTTTGATAACAGGGCCGCTTCTTGCCCGCTACGGCAGAGCAAGAGTAGCACTCCCGGGAGGATGTTCAATAGGCACCCGCCCGGTTGATTTGCATCTTAAGGGTCTGGCGGCTCTCGGCGGCGAATATTTTATAAGTGACGGTTATGTTGATATAAAAAGCACAAAGCTTAAGGGAACGCGTGTATGCCTTGATTTCCCGTCAGTCGGTGCAACTCAGAATATAATGATGGCGGCAACTTTGGCAGAGGGCGAAACCACAATAGAAAATTGTGCTTCCGAGCCCGAAATTACAGACCTGGCAGATTTCCTCATTTCTTGCGGTGCTCACATAAGTGGTGCAGGCACCGATACAATCACTGTTTCGGGTGTGAAAAGGCTCAAACCCACGTCATATTCTATTATATCCGACCGCATAGAAGCCGGCACATTTATGCTCGCAGCACTGGCAACGCACGGCTCGATACGCATAAAAAATATAAACCTTGCCCACCTTTCTGCAGTGACTGCAAAGCTTGCAGAGATTGGTGTCATTGCAGAACCGATTCAAAACGGCGTAGTTGTAAACGGTAATTGTCAAAAAAAAGCAACCGATATAAAAACAATGCCTTTTCCGGGTTTTCCCACAGATATGCAGTCTCAAATAGCTGCCGCTTTATGTTGTGCCGAGGGTACCTCGGTGATAACAGAAACGATTTTTGAAAATCGATTTATGTATGTGCCCGAGCTCATACGCATGAATGCAGATATTAAGGTTGAAGGCAGAACCGCAGTAATAACCGGCACCGACAGCCTGATTGGTGCAGAGGTCAGCGCAACCGACCTCCGTGCGGGTGCGGCGCTTGTAATTGCCGGGCTTTGTGCCCGGGGCAAAACAGTAATAAATAATGCAGAATATATAAAAAGAGGATATTACAATCTTGATTCCAAGCTATCCTCGCTCGGAGCAGTAATTTGCTACGAAGAATAAATAATATATAGGCATTTCATAACATAAGTTTATTATGGGTGCTGCAAAAATGCGAAAAAATTTTAGGCGTGTATATTTCATAGCTTTGTCAATAGCATTGGTCATATTTACAATATTCAGTTTGCTGCTGTATTATCTTGAAAGGCGGGTTATGCCCCGCGGAGCCGAAGTTCTACATTCTTATGCCGAGACAAATATGTTTGAGATTTTAAACTCAACCATAAACGAAATAATCGAAAAATACGGCATAAATTATACCGATTTGGTAGATATAAGCTACACCGAAACCGGCACAATTGCCGCCATAAATGTTGATTATGTTCTTGCAAACAAAATCAAATCAGAGGTTTCGATGATAATTTCCCAAAAGCTCAGCGATCAGGATGAAATTCCGGTATATGTGCCTTTGGGAGCCTTTACCAACAACATGTACATGATGGGCAAGGGTCCCAGGATAAAGTTTATTCTTGTTCAGCGCGGCTGCGTTCAGGCTGACTTTGAACATAGCTTTGAATCTGCCGGCATTAATCAGACAATGCACACACTCAAAATTGTGCTCGATGCCGACGTTGCTCTAATGATACCCTTTTACAATACACATACTCGCATGAAAACAAGCGCAATTCTTGCTCAGACCGTAATAAACGGCGAATGTCCCTACCAATACTACCGATTACAAGGAGGAAGAAACTAAGTGACCGACAACATTAATTATAATCACATCGTTAAATATCTTGTCAAAACTCTGCCCGACTCATGCGGCTTTTTGCGCGAGCTTGAGCTCTATGCCAAGGAGAATAATGTTCCGATAATTCAAAAGGAGGTACGTTGCTTTCTCGGCATGCTTATGAAATACAAGGCTCCTGCAAATGTTTTAGAGCTCGGCACTGCAATAGGATACTCGTCGCTGTTTTTTTCAGACTATATCGCCCCCAATGGGCATATAACCACCTTTGAGCGTGAAGAAGAATATTACCGCATTGCTGCGGATAACATAAAAAAAGCGGGCAAAGAGGATAAAATAAGCATCATTTTCGGCGATGCCGCCGAGAATGTAAAAAACGTGTCGGGAAGCTTTGACTTTATCTTCATGGATGCCAACAAGTCCATGTACAGATATTATTTCGATACCCTGTTTCCGCACATTAATCCCGGTGGCATTGTGGTGTGCGACAATATTTTGTACAAAGGCATGGTTTCAAATGATGACCTTGCCCCCCGCAAGCAAAACACAATCATAACCGGTCTGAGAGATTTTCTTGATTACATATCACACAATCCCAAAGTCGAAACCTCCATAATTCCAATCGGTGACGGAGTGTCGGTTTCGGTAAAGCTTTGTGATTAATACGGAGGAATCTATGAACAACAAACCCGAACTTTTAGCACCTGCCGGAAGCCTTGCCAAACTAAAATATGCCATTGAATACGGTGCAGATGCCGTATATATTGGCGGCGAGGCATTTTCGCTCAGAGTTGCAGCCAAAAACTTTTCAAACGAAGAAATCAGAGAAGGAATAAAATATGCTCACGACCGCGGCAAAAAGGTGTATATCACAGCCAATATTATTCCTCACAACAACGACCTAAAAGAATTTCCCGATTTTGTCAGAGAGGTTGACAAAATGGGCGCCGATGCAATTATCGTGTCAGACCTGGGCACTTTTTCTATAGTAAAGGATGTCGCTCCCACGCTCGACATACATATCAGCACCCAGGCAAACAATACCAACTATATGAGCGCCAAAATGTGGTACAAGCTTGGTGCAAAACGTGTTGTGCTTGCCAGAGATCTTTCTTTTAAGGAAATTGAAGAAATCAGAGACAACATTTTTCCCGAAAATGAGCTCGAATGCTTTGTTCACGGAGCAATGTGCGTATCATACAGCGGCAGATGCCTTTTGAGCAACTATCTCACCCACAGAGATGCCAACAAAGGTGCTTGCTCACATCCCTGCCGCTGGAAATATTACCTCATGGAAGAAAAACGACCCGGAGAATATATGCCGGTTTTTGAAAATGACCGCGGTACATTTTTGTATAACTCAAAGGATTTGTGCATGGTTGGGCATATTCCCGATTTGATTAAGGCCGGCATTACCAGCTTCAAAATTGAGGGTAGGGTAAAAAACGAGCTTTATGTTGCAACTGTTGTGGGAGCATACCGCCGCGCAATAGATGCCTACTATGCCGATCCCGACAATTTTAAGGTTTCAGACGACATTTATGAAGAACTCGAAAAGGTCAGCCACAGAGAATATACAACCGGCTTTTATTATAATAAACCCAACGAAAATAATCAGCTCTATACAAGCAATACCTATATTCAGGATTATACCATTGCCGCTGTTGTTACCGGCTACGATTCCAAAACAGGTATTGCCACCTTGGAGCAGAGAAATCGATTTTTCAAGGGTGATGAGCTTGAGCTTATTTCTCCTCACAAAAAGTCGTTTTCGTTTACAGCCGATTATATGACCGACGAAAACGGCAATGATATCGATGTTGCTCCTCATCCTCAGATGAAAGTAATGGTCAAAATAGATACCGATGTCGCTCCTTTTGCCATTATCCGAAAAAAGGCGGACTAAAACAAATATAACTAAATTAAGATGTCACCCGCCCCTATAGGCAGCGGGTGACATTTAATTTTTTCAGTGGGAGTTCAATCTCCCACTGAAAACGTTG
>JAEDEG010000036.1 GCA_016293435.1 Clostridia bacterium | reverse complement strand
ATGATTGATATTCCTGATGAAAAAGAAATATTGGATATAATAAACAAAATCCAAGATAATCCGCAAAATGTATAAGGTCGAATAACAAGGAAAACGGAGTAATTCCTTGTTTTTGGAACTACTCCATAAAAAACTTCCTTATGTGGTGTTAGCAAATTTCGCAGCTGCGTTGTATCTTATCGGCACAATATGCTTCCCGGTATACATCCTCTTTGGGCTTCTGCTTACTATAATTGGTTTTGTGGGTGCCGGTAATCAAAAGAAAATCAGCAAAGTTGTCTTAGATGCATAATAATTTAATACACTAAAAAACAATGTTGTTTTTTTCATAAAACCCTCACAAAACCCTTGACAGTCTTTTTGTTTCGGTATATTATAAAGGAAATAATTTAAATCGCGAACGGAGACGACTATGATAAAAAGCAAATACACCAACGATTTAAAAACAGAATATATAATTCCCCAAAGAATTATTGCGGCAGAAAATACACAATCCTCCGAAATATTGCTTTCAGACACTCCGCCTCAGGCAGTGCTCGGCAACGAAAATGTATGCCATATAGCCGAAGGTGGCTATGCAGTTCTGGATTTTGGCGCAGAGCTTTGCGGCGGCGTTGAAATCACATTTCAACAGTTCGGTAAAGATGCCCCTCTCATGAGAGTGGTTTTTGGTGAGAGTGTGTCGGAGGCAATGTCGTATATCGGTGTCAAAAATGCAACAAACGATCATTCACCCCGTGATTTAACCTTTGTGGGTGCAAATTTCAGCAATATGAAAGTAGGTCAAACGGGCTTTCGCTTTGTGAAAATTGAAGCTGTGGAGAGAGATGCCTGTATCGCAGGCGTCAGAGCCGCATCGCAGCTGCGCGATATTGAATATAAGGGCAGCTTTGAGTGTGATGATTTGCTCCTTAACAAAATCTGGGATACTGCCGCCCGCACGGTGCATCTTAATATGCAAAATTTTCTTTGGGACGGTATAAAGCGTGACCGTCTTGTGTGGATAGGTGATATGCACGCCGAGATTTCGGCAATTATGGGTATTTTTGGTTATAACGAGGTTGTCGAAAGCAGCCTGGATTTGATAAAAGAAAACACCCCTGCCGACAAATGGATGAACGGTATTCCCTCATATTCGTTCTGGTGGCTTATCATTCGTCACGACTGGTATATGTATACCGGCGATGCGGAATATGTGAAAAAAGACGGCAAATATATCAGCGATATGACAGCTCATATTCTCGATTCGATTTCGGACGACGGCTCCGATGCTTTTGTCAGTGCGATGGATGAAAAAGATAAAACCAATCCCTATATGAAGTATTTTATAGACTGGGAAACCCTCGGCACTCCCGATTCCAAAAGCGGATTTTATGCAGTTGCAATTATGGCTCTCAGATCCTGCATTACTTTGTGCGAAGTTATCGGAGACAGCCTCCTTGCCCAAAAATGTGCAGACAAAATTAAAAAAATCCGCGCCTTCACACTCCCCGACACATACGAGAAACAGGCGGCGGCACTCGCCGTGTTGGCAGATATGAAGAATGCAGAAGAGATAAACAAAAAAATTCTTTCGAGAGAACCCATTGCCGATATCACGGCATATCTCGGCTACTACATGCTTCTTGCCAAGGGCAAGGCAGACGATGTGAGAGGTGCTCTTGAGATTATAAAGCTATATTGGGGCAGAATGCTTGAGCTTGGTGCCACCTCCTTTTGGGAGTCATTTGACTATCCTGCATCCTTTGATGCCGCTCCCATCGACGAAATTGTGCCCGAGGGCAAAAAGGATATTCACGGCGATTTTGGCGCCTACTGCTACAAGGGATTTCGCTGCAGCCTGTGTCACGGCTGGGCGTGCGGACCTGCTCCGTTTATTACACGTTATGTGCTGGGTGTAGAGGTGCTCGAACCGGGATGCAGACGTGTGAGGGTAAAGCCAAACATGGCCGGCCTTGGTTGGATACGGGGCACATACCCCACACCCCGTGGCAATATTGAAATTTATGCTCAAAACAAAAACGGAGAGATAATCACAGAGATAAAGGTGCCCGAAGGCGTTATTGCAGAATAAAATCCGGCTCTTTCGGTGCCATTTTGAAAATAAACTTGCTGTAATTGCTAAAAGCTATTGACAAAATATAAGAAATAAGTTAAAATATAGATATTGATATTAATATTTCGGAGGATGACTAAAATGAAACATATTCAGACATTAGAAACCAAAAATCTTTGCGAAAGTGCAAAAAAGGGCGGCTGCGGCGAATGTCAGACATCTTGCCAGTCTGCATGCAAAACAAGTTGCGGCATCGCTAATCAGCAGTGCGAAAATAAAGAAAGCAAATAATTATAAATGCTAAAAATGCCGCCATTGCAGCGGCATTTTTTACTGTATGCAGTTTTGAAAGGAAAAGCAAAATGATACATTCATATAAACTTGGCGGTCTTAATATTGTGCTCGACATATGCTCGGGCTCGGTGCACGTTGTAGACGAAATAGCCTACGACATTATCGGCATGTATGAAGACAAAAGCCGGGAGGATATAGCAAAGCATCTGCTTCAAAAATACGCGGACCGCGGCGATTTGACAAGAGAAGATATAGAGGAATGCTTTGATCAGATAGAAGAGCTCAAAAATGCCGGCAAGCTCTTTTCGCCCGACACCTTTGAGCCTATGGCGGGCGATCTTAAAAAGAAAACCTCCTCTGTTGTAAAGGCACTGTGTATCCACATTGCCCACACCTGCAACCTCAATTGCTCCTACTGCTTTGCCAGTCAGGGCAAGTACCACGGAGACAGAGCTCTCATGAGCTTTGAGGTTGGCAAGCGCGCACTTGATTTCTTGATTGAAAATTCCGGTACCCGTACCAATCTTGAGGTAGACTTTTTTGGCGGTGAACCGCTCATGAACTTTGGTGTTGTAAAGCAGATGGTTGCCTATGCCAGAGAAAAAGAAAAGGAATGTGGCAAACATTTTCGATTTACTCTCACAACCAACGGTATGCTCATTGATGATGATGTTATAGACTTTGCCAACCGTGAAATGAGCAACGTGGTGCTCAGCCTCGACGGAAGAAAAGAGATTCACGACCGCTTCCGTGTAGATTATGAAGGCAACGGAAGCTGGGAACAGATTGTGCCCAAATTTCAAAAGCTTGTTGAAAAGCGCGGTCACAAAAATTATTATATGCGAGGCACCTTTACCCATGCAAACCCCGACTTTTTGGAGGATATAAAGGAAATGCTTTCCCTCGGCTTTACCGAGCTCAGCATGGAACCCGTTGTTTGTGATCCGAACGATCCCTCAGCTCTTACAAAAGACGATTTGCCCATTGTGATGAAACAGTATGAAAAGCTTGCAGAGCTTATGCTTGAGCGTCACAAGGCGGGCAAGCCGTTTACCTTCTACCACTATATGATAGATCTTAAGGGAGGTCCGTGCATTTATAAGCGTATATCCGGCTGTGGCTCGGGAACTGAATATATGGCGGTTACTCCTTGGGGAGATTTGTACCCCTGCCATCAGTTTGTCGGTGACGAAAAATTTAGGCTTGGCGATGTGTTTGGCGGTGTGGATAACAAGGCGATTCAAGATGAATTTCTTGCGTGCAATGTATATTCGCGCAAGGAGTGCCGCGATTGCTGGGCAAGGCTCTATTGCTCGGGCGGCTGCAGTGCCAATGCATATCATGCAACAGGCTCTGTGAACGGGATATATGAGCATGGTTGTGAGCTTTTTAAAAAGCGTATTGAGTGTGCAATTATGCTTGAAGCGTCAAAAATGCTGGGAAATGATTGATATGGATACTCCAATATGCGATTTTGTAAATGAATATATAAAAAGCGAAAAGATAAGATTGCATATGCCGGGGCATAAAGGGAAAAGCTTTCTTGGCTTTGAAGATGCCGACATTACCGAGATAAACGGCGCAGATGTGCTGTACCACTCGGCGGGAATAATTCGAAGCAGCGAAGAAAATGCCTCTGCCTTGTTCGGAACGCAAAAAACCCTGTACTCCGCACAGGGGTCGTCGCTATCAATAAGAGCCATGCTTTATTTGGTCGGACTCTACGCAAGAGAAAATAAAAAGTCTATGAAAATTGCAGCCGGACGCAATGCACACAAAACCTTTGTAACCGCTGCCGCTATTCTTGATTTTGAAGTGGACTGGCTCGGCGGCGAAAACAAAACAAGCGGCATTGTTTCGTGCAAGCTAACTCCTTCATATCTCGAAAACTATTTTGCCCAAACGTCTGAGTTGCCCGTTGCTTTTTATGTTACAAGCCCCGATTACTTAGGATGTATACCGGATATTAAAGCTCTTGCAAATGTGTGCAAAAAATATGGAGTGCTTATGATTGCCGACAATGCCCACGGAGCATATTTAAAATTCTTGGAGCCCTCGCTTCATCCGACAGATCTAGGCGTGGATATGTGCTGCGATTCGGCACACAAAACCTTGCCTGTTCTCACGGGAGGCGCATATCTTCATATATCGCACGGAGCTCCCTCCTTTTTTTCCAATCAGGCGGAAAATGCCTTGTCGCTTTTTGCATCAACCAGTCCGTCGTATCTGATTTTGCAGTCTCTTGATATGGCAAACAGATATATGTCAGACGGTTATGCCAAAAAGCTCTCAAAGCTTTGCGGCAAAATATCGTATCTAAAAAGGGATTTGCAAAACGCGGGCTTTTGCCTTGTCGGAGATGAACCGCTCAAGCTGACTCTCATGCCAAAAAGCTATGGCTACACAGGGCATGAGCTGGCAGAAATTTTGGAACAAAACAGGATAGTGTGCGAATTTTGCGACCCCGATTATGCGGTAATGATGCTTACTCCCGAGATTGAGGAGGTTCAAATTGATAAATTGAGACATGTTTTGCTGTCGATTCCTCAAAAAGAGCCGATTTTGATCGGTCCTCCAAAGCCCGGTGAGCCAAAATCGGCAATGACGCTCAAACAAGCTCTTTTTTCGGTTTCGGAAGAGATAAAAACCGAAGGCTCTGTCGGGAGAATACTCTCGGTGCCAAGCGTGAGCTGTCCTCCGGCTGTGCCGGTTGTTGTGTGTGGAGAGATAATAGACGAAGCGGCTGCAAAATGTATGAAGTATTACGGAATTGAAAGCTGCTATGTGGTACGTCAAAAAAATTAACATTAATAAAAATAGCCGGATTCGTCAGCATTTTAAGTCGGAGACGGTTATTTTTTGTATATATGCAAACACTATCCGTGAGGTGATTATTAAATGGCAAAGCAAGGAATGAAAAGACCCGAACGCACTCATACAAAACCAAAAAATGATGCTCCGCCCGTACCCGAAATTCAGGGCAAAGCCAAGCACGGAAAAGAAAAGGCAAGCTCTGATTCCGACGGTGACAGCGTCCCTTCTGTAAAAATGCATAAAATCGGACAGAGAGAAAAACCGTTGTCCGACGCATATTCCGTGATTGATACTGACCTTGCGAGGGATAATGCAGAAAACGACTTTCCCGAGGCTGAACTGCAGGATATATAACCTCTGTTTTTGTTTCAAAACACTTGGTATAATTTGGTTTTGCGCATGCTCCGGAGCGTATGATTCCGTGCCATAGTATGCGCAATTTTTTGGCAAAAACTAAATCATATGTTGTAAATTGTAAAATTTATGCCGCAAAGCGAAAATTATATATTGACATTTTTTTCGTATTATAATATAATTCATACTGTAAATATGGTTAAAAATGAAAATAATTTTCAAGAGGTGAAATTAATGCTTGACTACACAGTAAAAATCGGCCTTGTGCCCGATGTGCGTGACCTTTTTGACTTTTCCACGCGAAAAGGCATTTTCGAGCCTGCAAAGGGCGCCGAAAATAAGAACAAAGCAATAAAATATATAAAAGAAAATTTTGAGGACGATATAACGGAATTTTGCGATCTGGAGTGGCTCAATGACCTTGGCGTGCTTTACAAAAATTCCGACTGCGACAAGGTTTGCGAATATCTGAGAGAGCAAAAGGTGGACGCAATTTTTATAATCAACTGTAACTTCGGCAACGAAGAGGTATGCGGCCGGATTGCTCGCAAAATGGGACTGCCTGTTCTTCTCTGGGGACCTCAGGACATGGTTTTTGAACCCAACGGTCAAAGGTTTACCGACTGTCAGTGCGGTCTGTTTGCCATAAGCAAGCAGCTCCGACGCTATAAGGTGCCTTTTTCGTACATAGAAAACTGCCCCGTGGAGAGCAAAATTTTTGCGGATGGATTAAAGAAATTTTTGTCGGTTGTGACAATGGTCAAAAATTTCAAAAACCTCAATGTGGTTCAGATTGGCACAAGACTCACTCCCTTTAAGAGCGTTATGTACAACGAGCTTGAGCTTACCGAAAAATTCGGCATTAATCTCAACAACGTGAATATGGCGCAGTTTGAAGATAAGTTCAAAAAGGTGATGGAATTAAATTGCGATGCCATCAATGCCGATCTTTGTGATTTAAAAGAAAAATACGATGTTTCGGGTCTTGATGACGATGTACTCAAAAAGATGCTGAATTTTGTGTATGCCTACAAGGCTGTGTTTGAAGAAACCGGTGCCGACGTGATGTCGAGCGAATGCTGGACAGCTATGCCTCTTGCCTTTGGAGCAAATCCGTGTCTGGCAATGAGCATCTTGTATGATATGGGTTATATTGTTACCTGCGAATCCGATATTCATGGTGCTATCACAAATGCGCTTTTGATGTGTGCCTCCCGCGGAAGCTTTGCACCCACCTTTGGTGAATTTACCGTAAGACATCCCGAAAACAAAAATGCCGAGCTTTTGTGGCACTGCGGTCCCTTCCCCTATTCTATGAGAGCGGATGGATCAAAGCCTAAGCTATTTAATGGAAAACCAAGCTTTAAGGCGAAAAACGGTGAATATACAATTGCTCGCTTTCAGGGTGACAACGGCAGCTACACGCTTTTGGGCGGTGAGTTCAGAACCGTGGACGGACCTTTGACCTTTGGTACATATATGTGGGCGGAATTTAAAGACTGGGCAAAGGTTGAACGCAAGATGATTGAAGGCCCCTACATTCACCACATGAGCGAAATTTACGGTAATTATTCTGAGATTCTCAAAGATTTTTGCAGGTTTGTTCCCGGGCTTGAATATGATCCCATTGAAGACTGATATCAGACGCCGCGGAAAAACGGTAAATATGGGTAATGTAATTTGCGATGCACATGGACTTTATACAGACAGCAGGCACACAAAAATAGCTGCGGATACCATTCGCTGCTTTTGCCTGTCAGATGGAGCATAACTCCCAAATAAACTCCGTCGGATAGTTTTTGCTGACTAAAAAACTATATATTGTATTTGTTTTCGGAATTGACTACAAAATATATTTTTTGTAAGAACTTCACATAAATTTGTTGTGCATTTTGTATATTAATTATGAAAAAAATGCTCTAATGAGCGTCAAAACGGCTTAGCGTGCGGAATAAAGAACGCTTTGAGCCGTTTTTATTGCAAAAATATAGTTAAAATATACATTGACCTCTGCGTTTTTATAGCTTCTTATAGCAAAATTTAACGAAATTTATTAAAAAAGGCTTTTTTTAAAGTTTTAGGTAAAAATTACTCTTGAAAAAAGCCTTCAAATATAATAAAATGTAGCATGTGTGGCATGACAGACGATGAAGTGGGAGGTTACCGACCGCGCAGCTTTGCGGTCAATTTCCATGGAGAATGTCCGGGTCATGAATCCGGGCGGCAAGGTCACAGTGAATACCTACTCGTATTATGCCCCGGTATCTGTGTGCCGGGTTTTAAAATGAGAGGGTATGATACACACGGGTGTGTGTAACTGTTTTTATGACTGCCGATATGGCACCGAAAATCAAATTACGTTAGGAGGTACTATCAATGGCTAAAAGTCAGAAAATCAGAATCAAGCTCAAAGCTTACGATCACCAGTTAATCGATCAGTCTGCAAAGAAGATTGTTGAGACTGCTGAGAGAACAGGTGCAAAGGTTGCAGGTCCTATTCCGCTGCCGACTAAGAAAGAAGTGGTTACCATTCTCAGAGCCGTTCACAAGTACAAAGACAGCCGTGAACAGTTTGAAATGAGAACTCACAAAAGACTTATCGACATCTTAGAACCTACACCAAAGACCATCGACACGCTTTTAAAGATTTCTCTCCCCGCAGGTGTGGATATCGAAATCAAGCAGGTTTGATGAAGATGAGCAGATGTTGATTCTGCCATGGTGCTGCCCCTTCCTAAGGCAGCAGGTCATGTTGGAGCACCTTAAGCTTCAACCAATAACCAATATAGGAGGAAGAAAGAATGCAAAAAGCAATTATAGGTAAGAAACTCGGTATGACCCAGCTTTTTACAGAAGACGGCACAGTAATTCCCGTTACAGTTATTGAAGCCGGCCCTGTTTCGGTCATCCAGAAGAAAACAGTCGAAAACGACGGCTACAGTGCAATTCAGGTAGGCTTCGGCGATTGCAAAGACAAGGCGCTGAACAAACCTCTCAAAGGCCACCTCGCAAAAGCCGGCGTTGCAAACAAAAAGCACCTTAAGGAATTCAGACTTGAAGACGATTCGGCTTACAATGTAGGCGACGAAATCAATGCCGGCATATTTGCAGAAGGCGACAAGGTTGATGTAACAGGCATCAGCAAGGGTCACGGTTTTGCCGGTACAATCAAAAGATGGGGTACTCACAGAGGTCCCATGACACATGGTTCCGGCTATCACAGAGGCGTAGGTTCCATGGGCGCTTGTTCCACACCTTCAAGAGTTATGAAGAACAAGAGACTTCCCGGTCACATGGGTGTTGAACAGGTAACAATTCAGAACTTAGTTGTTGTTAAGGTAGATGCCCAGCAGAACATTATTCTTGTTAAGGGCGCCGTTCCCGGCCCCAAAGGCGGTATCGTAACAATCAGAGATACAGTTAAAGCATAAGTGAATTCTAAGAAAGGAGGACTAACTAATGCCTAAATTAGCTTTATATAATATGGAAGGCAGCAACATCGGTGAGATCGAAGTTTCCGATGCTGTATTTGCCCAAGAAGTAAACAAGGTAGCACTTCACCAGGTTGTAGTTAACTATCTTGCAAATCAGAGACAGGGTACACAAAGCACAAAAACCCGTTCAGAAGTTCGCGGCGGCGGAATCAAACCCTGGAGACAGAAGGGAACAGGTCGTGCAAGACAAGGCTCAATACGTGCTACACAGTGGATTAAGGGTGGTATTGCTCTCGGTCCCAAGCCCAGAGATTACAGCTATTCTGTAAATAAGAAACTCAAAAAAGTAGCTATGATTTCAGCTCTCAGTGCTAAATGTGCTGACAACGAAATCATTGTTGTAGATAATCTTACTCTTGAAGAAATCAAGACAAAGAAAATGGCAGAAATACTCAAAAACCTTAAGGTTGAGTCCAAGGCTCTCATAGTTACAAACGAAAAAAATGACAACGTTGTTAAATCGGCTAAGAATATCAAAGGTGTTGCTACAACATTCATGGGTAGTCTCAATGTATACGATATTCTCTACCACGACGTTATGGTTGTAACAAAAGATGCCATTTCCAAGATTGAGGAGGTGTACGCATAATGACAAGTCATGACATTATTATAAAACCTATCGTTTCAGAAAAAAGTATGGATCAGTTAGCAGACAGAAAGTACACCTTTAAGGTTGCCCCCAATGCTAACAAAATCGAAATCAAAAAAGCTGTTGAAGAAATCTTCGGTGTAGAAGTTGAAAAGGTTACAACAGCAAACGTTCTCGGCAAAGTTAAGAGAATGGGTGCTACCTCAGGTAAGAGAGCAGACTGGAAAAAAGCAGTTGTTAAGCTTACCGCAGGCAGCAAAACAATCGAATTTTTCGATAGCATGGCGTAATGCAGATTAAAAGTTAGGAGAGTGAAAAGGAATGGCAATAAAAAAATATAATCCTACTTCTCCCGCTCGCAGATTTATGACTGTATCAACCTTTGAAGAGATTTCTAAGGTTGCTCCCGAAAAATCCTTGCTGGAACCCTTAAAGAAACACTCCGGCAGAAACTCATACGGTAGAATCACAGTTCGTCACAGAGGCGGCGGAAACAGAAGAAAATACAGAGTTATAGATTTCAAAAGACTCAAAGATAACATGAATGCAACTGTTCTTACAATCGAATACGATCCCAACAGAACAGCAAACATCGCACTCATTCAGTATGAAGATGGTGAAAAGGCATACATCATTGCTCCCCACGGTCTTAAAGTAGGCGACGTTTTGAGATCGGGTGCCGATGCCGATATCAAAGCAGGCAATGCTCTTCCCATCAAAAACATCCCCGTTGGTACACTCATTCACAACATTGAGCTCTTCCCCGGAAGAGGTGGACAGCTTGTAAGAAGTGCCGGCAACGCCGGTCAGCTCATGGCTAAAGAAGGCAACTTTGCTCAGGTAAGACTTCCTTCAGGCGAAGTAAGAATGGTTCGTATTGATTGCAGAGCAACAATTGGTCAGGTTGGCAACATCGATTTCGAAAACATTTCAATCGGTAAAGCCGGCAGAAAAAGACATATGGGTTGGAGACCTACCGTCCGCGGTGTTGTTATGAACCCCTGCGACCATCCCCACGGCGGTGGTGAAGGTAAGTCACCTGTTGGTATGCCGAGCCCTGTTACTCCTTGGGGTAAGCCTACACTCGGTTACAAAACCAGAAAGAAAAACAAACAGTCCGATAAATATATCATTAAAAGAAGAAACGGTAAATAATTTTTTCTATATTTACTATGTCCGAATTTTGAGAGGAGGTTTATCAATTGGGTAGATCAGTAAAAAAGGGACCTTTCGTTGAAGAAAGACTTATGAAAAGAATCATAGATATGAACAATGCCGGCGAAAAGAGAGTTGTTAAAACTTGGTCAAGGGCATCCACAATATTCCCCGAAATGGTTGGTCACACTATCGCTGTTCATGACGGCAGAAAGCACGTGCCGGTGTATGTAAGCGAAGATATGGTTGGACACAAGCTCGGAGAGTTTGCTCCCACAAGAACCTACAAAGGCCATGCAGGAGCTAAAACCACAAACGCGAGATAATAAAAATAAGTTCTATGAGAGGAGGATTCACGAATGGAACAGGTTACACAGGCAAGCGCTAAACTTAGCTACGCTCGTATATCTTCAAGAAAAGTAAAAACTGTTATAGATTTAATCAGAAACAAAAACGTTGGTGAAGCTATGGCAATCCTAAAGTTCACACCAAAGTCTGCTGCCGAAATTGTTGAAAAACTTCTTGCATCAGCTATTGCAAATGCAGAAAACAACTTTGGCATGGATACCGAAAAGCTCTATGTTGCAGAAATCTACGCAAATCAGGGCCCCACTCTTAAGAGAGTAAGACCCAGAGCGCAGGGCAGAGCTTTCAGAATCAGAAAGAGAACCAGCCACATTACGGTTGTATTGAAAGAGAAGGAATAAGTAAAGGAGGAAAGAATCTTGGGTCAGAAAGTACATCCACACGGATTAAGAGTCGGCGTTATCAAGGATTGGGATTCCAAATGGTATGCTGACAAGAAAAACTTCGGCGATAATCTTGTAGAAGATTATAATATAAGAAAATATCTCAAAAAATCACTTTTCTCAGCAGGCATTGCCAAGATTGAAATAGAAAGAAACGACAACAAGGTGAAAATTCATATCCACACTGCAAAGCCCGGTGTTGTTATCGGTAAGGGCGGCGCTGAAAAGGATAAGATCAAGGCTCAGGTTGAGAAACTCATTGGTAAAAATGTTATCATTGACATAGTAGAGGTTAAGAATGCAGAGGTTAATGCACAGCTTGTTGCTGAAAACATTGCGGCACAGTTAGAGCGCAGAATCTCCTTCAGACGTGCTATGAAACAGGTTATGCAGAGAGCTATGAAAATGGGCGCTAAGGGTATTAAAACCTGCTGTAGCGGCCGTCTCGGCGGTGCCGAAATTGCAAGAAGCGAGCACTATCACGAGGGTACAATTCCTCTGCAGACTCTCAGAGCAGACATTGATTACGGTTTTTATGAAGCAGACACCACATACGGTAAAATCGGTGTAAAGGTTTGGATTTACAAAGGTGAAGTTTTGAACGCTGCCAAAAAGACCGAGGAAAAGAAGAGCAAAGGAGGCAGATAATCATGTTGTTACCTAAAAGAGTTAAATACAGACGTGTTATGAGAGGCCGCATGAAAGGTAAGGCACTTCGCGGTAACAAGGTTACCTACGGTGATTTCGGCATCCAGGCTTTGGAGCCCGCATGGATCACCTCCAACCAAATTGAAGCTGCCCGTGTAGCCATGACTCGTTATATAAAGAGAGGCGGTCAGGTTTGGATAAAAATCTTCCCTGATAAGCCCGTAACAGAAAAGCCTGCAGAAACTCGAATGGGTTCCGGTAAAGGTTCTCCCGAATACTGGGTAGCGGTTGTTAAACCCGGCAGAGTAATGTTTGAAATCGGCGGAGTTGCAGAAGATGTAGCTCGCGAAGCTATGCGTCTTGCTATGCACAAGCTCCCCATAAAGTGTAAATTTGTAACCAAGGAGGGTGATTCGAGTGAAAATTAATGAAATCGTTGATATGACCAATGAAGAATTGGATCAGAAATTGGCAGACCTCAAGGCAGAACTGTTTAATCTCAGATTTCAGCACGCTACAAATCAGCTCGATAATCCGAGAGTAATTACAGACGTTAAAAGAACAATTGCCAGAATCAAAACAGTCCTTCGCGAAAGAGAATTAAAACAGACCGTTTAATAAGAGAGGAGGAAATGGTAAATGGAACGTAATTACAGAAAGACACGTATAGGTAAAGTTGTCAGCGACAAAATGGACAAAACCATCGTTGTTGCTATCGAATATAACGTAAAACATAAGCTTTATGGCAAAATCGTAAAGAGAACCTACAAGCTCAAAGCTCACGACGAGAAAAACGAGGCTCATATCGGCGACAGAGTCAAGGTTATGGAAACCAGACCCTTCTCCAAGGATAAGAGATGGAGACTGGTTGATATTGTTGAAAAAGCTCAATAATCTAACACAAGGAAGGAGAGAGTCAAGTGATTCAACAGCAGACTTTATTAAAAGTTGCTGACAATACCGGTGCAAAAGAACTCATGTGCATCAGAGTATTGGGCGGCAGCAGAAGAAAATATGCCAACGTTGGCGATGTTGTAGTTGCTTCTGTTAAAAAAGCAACACCCGGCGGTGTTGTTAAAAAAGGTGAAGTAGTTAAAGCTGTTATCGTAAGAAGTGTTAAAGGCTTAAGAAGAGCCGATGGCACATACATCAAGTTTGACGAAAACGCAGCTGTTATTATAAGAGATGATAAAAACCCCAGAGGTACTCGTATATTTGGACCTATAGCAAGAGAGCTCAGAGACCACGAATATATGAAGATTTTATCATTGGCACCGGAAGTTCTTTAATTGGGAGGTGGCTTAGATGAAAAACAGAATTCATATTAAAAAGGGCGATAACGTAGTAGTGCTCTCCGGAAAGGACAAAGGCAAAAAAGGTAAGGTTCTCACCGTTGGTGCATCCAAAAGAACTGTTATCGTTGAAGGAATAAACATGGTAACCAAACATACCAAAGCAAGAAGAGCCGGCGAAACCGGCGGAATCATAAATCAGGAAGCTCCTATTTATGCTTGCAAGGTTATGAACATCTGCTCAAAATGCGGTAAGCCCACGCGTATCGGATACAAGCTTCTCGCAGACGGTAAGAAAGCAAGAATGTGCAAACATTGTTTGGAAATTATAGACTGATAACAGAGAGGAGGATTTTCGCACATGACCAGAATGAGAGCGAAATATGAAGAAGAAGTAAGAAAAGCTCTTATGGAAAAATTCGGATACAAAAGTCCGATGCAGATTCCTAAGCTTGAAAAAATCGTTGTAAATATCGGCGTTGGCGAAGCTAAAGAAAATGCTAAAGCATTAGAAGCAGCAGCCGGCGACCTGGCTATAATCACCGGTCAGAAACCGGTAATCACCAAAGCGAAAAAATCTGTCGCTAATTTCAAAATCAGAGAAGGTATGAACCTTGGCTGCAAGGTAACCCTTCGTGCTGACAGAATGTATGAGTTTTTAGACAGACTCTTTAACGTAGCCCTCCCCCGTGTAAGAGATTTCCGCGGTATCAACCCCAACTCTTTTGACGGCAGAGGAAACTATGCTCTGGGTATTAAGGAACAGCTTATATTCCCGGAAATAGACTATGATAAAATTGATAAACTCAGAGGAATGGATATAATCTTTGTTACAACAGCTAACACAGATGAAGAAGCAAGAGAGCTTCTTTCCCTTATGGGTGCTCCGTTCATCAAAGCTTAAACAGGAGGGTTAATCACATGGCTAAAAAAGCAATGGTATTAAAGCAGCAAAAGCCCCAGAAATATAAAACCCGCGAATATACCAGATGCAATATCTGCGGAAGACCCCACTCCGTTCTCAGAAAGTTCGGCATTTGCCGTATATGCTTCAGAGAATTGGCTTATAAAGGTCAGATTCCCGGTGTTAAGAAGGCTAGTTGGTAATAAACGAAACAGAGAATTAAAAAAGGAGGTAGCACAATGCAAATCACCGATCCTATCGCTGATATGCTTACCCGTATCAGGAATGCAAATTCTTCAAAACACGAATCTGTAAATGTTCCTGCTTCTAAAATCAAGATCGAAATTGCAAAGATCTTGGATGCAGAAGGCTACATTAACGGATATGAAATAATAGAGGATAAAGTCCAGAGCACAATTAAGATTAATCTTAAGTACGGCCCCGGCAAACAGAAGGTTATTACAGGTCTTAAGAGAGTTTCTAAACCCGGCTTAAGAGTATATGCAAGCAACGAAAACTTACCCAAGGTTTTAAAGGGTCTTGGCATCGCTATCATTTCTACTTCTAAAGGTATTATGACCGATAAAGAAGCAAGAAAGCTAAACGTTGGCGGTGAAGTTTTAGCTTTTGTATGGTAATTCGGAGGTGAAAGAATTTGTCAAGAATAGGTAGAATGCCAATCGCAATCCCCGCAGGTGTGGAGGTTAAGGTTGCAGACGATAATACAGTTACCGTTAAAGGCCCTAAGGGTACTTTGACACAGACTCTTCATTCAGATATGAAAATCAGTATCGAAGCAGGTCAGGCAATCGTTGAAAGACCTTCTGAAGCTAAAGAACACAAAGCACTTCACGGTCTTACAAGAACACTTCTTGCCAATATGGTAACAGGTGTAACAGACGGTTTTCAGAAAACTCTTCAGATTAACGGTGTTGGTTACCGTTGTCAGAAACAGGGCAAGAAGCTAACTTTGAACCTTGGTTTTTCGCACCCCGTTGAATTTGAAGATACTGACGACTATACACTCGAAGCTCCCGATCCAAACACAATCATTGTTAAAGGTATTGACAACCAGATTGTAGGTCAGATTGCCGCTGTTATCAGAGAAAAGAGACCCCCCGAACCTTATAAGGGCAAGGGTATTAAATATGCTGATGAGGTTATCAGACGTAAGGAAGGTAAAACAGGTTCTAAGAAGTAAGAACCGGAAAGGAGTAAACGATAATGATAAAAAAGAAAGATAGCAATGCTGCAAGAATTAAAAGGCATTACAGAGTAAGAAAAAATATTTCCGGTACTCCTGAGCGCCCCAGACTTAATGTATTCAGAAGCCTCAGCAACATCTATGCTCAGGTTATTGACGATACAACAGGTAAGACATTGGTTTCCGCTTCCAGCTTAGAGCTTAAGGCACAACTTGCAAACGGCGGCAACAAAGAAGCTGCCAGAGAAGTTGGTAAGCTTGTTGCAAAAAAAGCAGTTGAAGCCGGTATCAAGGCAGTTGTTTTTGACAGAGGCGGTTATGTATATCACGGCAGAGTGCTCGAGCTTGCCGAAGGCGCCAGAGAAGGCGGCTTAGAATTCTAAGAGAAGGAGGAAAAGCAATGGCTTTAATGGAAAGAATAGATGCAGATTCATTGGAACTGCAGGAAAGAATCGTTAGCATCAACCGTGTTGCTAAGGTTGTAAAGGGCGGTAGAACTTTCAGATTCAGCGTATTGGTTGTAGTTGGTGACCAGAACGGACACGTTGGTGCCGGCACAGGTAAGGCTGCTGAAATTCCCGACGCTGTTAGAAAAGCTATAGATGATGCTAAAAAGAACATGATCAACGTTCCCATGGTTGGAACTACAATAGCTCACGAAGTTATCGGTGAATTTGGTGCAGGAAAGGTTCTCTTGAAACCTGCCGGCCGTGGTACCGGTGTTATCGCGGGCGGATGTGCCAGAGCTGTACTTGAGCTCGCAGGCATCCGTGATATCAGAACAAAATCACTTCGTTCTAACAATCCTCGCAATCTTGTTAGCGCAACAATCGAAGGTCTTAAATCTCTCAAGGTAGCAGAAGAGGTTGCTAAGCTCAGAGGTAAGACTGTAGAAGAATTGCTCGGCTGATAGCATACAGCGCTATAACAAATTTTAGGAGGAAAAATCGATGGCTAAAATAAAAGTTACTTTGGTTAAGAGCACAATCGGTTGCAAGCAGGATCAGATTGCTACAGTTAAAGCTCTTGGTCTGAAGAAAATCAGAGACGAGAAGATTCACGAAGACAATGCCCAGATTAAAGGCATGATAAACAAGGTGAGTCATCTTGTAAGTGTTGATCAAGTTTGATAAAAGGAGGTGCTTTAGGCATGAAATTATATGAACTCCAGCCCGGCGTAGGTTCTACATCGGATAGAAAGAGAAAGGGCAGAGGTCACGGCTCCGGTAACGGCAAAACCGCAGGCAGAGGCCACAAGGGTCAGAATGCAAGATCAGGCGGCGGCGTTAGAATCGGTTTTGAAGGTGGTCAGATGCCTATCTACAGAAGATTGCCGAAGCGTGGTTTCAAAAATGTGTTTGCATTGCAATACGCTGAAATCAATGTTTCCGATTTGAATAAATTTGAAGACGGTGCAGTTGTTGATGCACAGGCTCTCAAAGAAGCAGGAATCATCAAGAAAACTCTTGACGGTATCAAAGTTCTCGGTAACGGGGATGTAGAGAAGAAGGTTATCGTTAAAGCTGCTAAATTTACAGAATCTGCAAAAAGTAAAATTGTTGCAGCAGGCGGAAAGTTTGAGGTGATGTAAGGTGTTTAAAACATTACGTAATGCTTGGTCAATTCCTGACCTCAGAAAAAAGATGCTTTACACCTTGCTTATGATTTTTGTATTCAGACTTGGTTCCTTTATTCCGGTTCCCGGTCTTAATGCAAGCGCTCTTGCAGATTTGGTTGAAGAAGGAAATTCACTTTTCGGTATGATGAACGCATTTTCCGGAGGTGCTTTCAGTCAGGCCACAATTTTTGCAATGGGTATCACCCCATACATTAACTCATCAATTATACTTCAGCTCCTCACAGTTGCAATTCCGGCCCTTGAAAGACTCTCAAAGCAGGGTGAAGAAGGCAGAAAGACAATTGCAAAATGGACCAGAATAGTAACCGTTATCCTTGCTTTTATTCAGGCAACAGGTCTCTACTTTGGTATCAAAGGTGCTGTTACAAACCCCGGTGTTACAAGTTATATCACAGTTGTACTCACCTTCACCGCAGGTACCGCATTTCTTATGTGGCTCGGTGAACAGATTACTCAAAAAGGCGTTGGTAACGGTATTTCCATTATCATCTTCGCCGGTATAGTAGCAAGCTTACCCACAATGTTCGGTAATCTTTGGCTGGCATTCTGGGAGTTTGAAACTATTGCATGGTGGGTATTTGCACTGGTAGTTGTATTTGCAATTGCTATGATTGCTTTTGTAGTGTATATTACAGACGCAGAAAGACGTGTTCCCGTTCAGTATGCCAAGAGAATGGTTGGCAGAAAGATGTATGGCGGACAGAGCACACACATTCCGCTCAAAGTGGCAATGGCTGGTGTTATCCCGATCATCTTCGCTATGTCAATACTTTCATTCCCTTCAACAATAATGCAGTTTACAGGTACACCAACATCGGGCTTTTGGGCAAAGTTTTGGAGCTTTTTCCAGCCCACAAGCTGGGTATATGTAGTAATCTACTTCCTGCTGATTGTGTTCTTCACATATTTCTACACAGCAATTCAGTTTAACCCCATTGAGGTTGCTAACAATATGAAAAAACAGGGCGGATTTATCCCCGGTATCAGACCCGGTAAGCCCACAAGTGACTTCATCAGCAGAATACTGTCAAAAATCACCCTTGCCGGTGCATTTTTCCTTGGTATTGTGGCTATAGTTCCCCTCGTTATCGGAATTGTATATCCTCATCTTAGCGGTATTCATATTGGTGGTTCTTCACTTCTCATTATGGTTGGTGTTGCACTTGAAACCGTTAAACAGATTGAATCTCAGATGCTTATGCGTCATTACAAGGGTTTCCTTGATTAATGAATGCACCTTAGGGAGAGTTAGGTTATGAAACTAATTATGCTAGGTGCTCCCGGTGCCGGCAAAGGCACCCAGGCACAGATACTGAGTGATAAATACTGTATACCCACAATTTCAACCGGTGCAATTATACGCGGTGCTATCAAAAATGAAACACCCACAGGTAAGCTTGCCAAAGGCTATATAGACAGAGGCGAGCTCGTGCCGGATGATGTGGTAATCGGCATAATAAAAGAACGGCTGTCGGAGGATGACTGCACAGGCGGGTTTATCCTCGACGGTTTTCCCCGGACAATTCCACAGGCTGAGGCATTGGATAGTCTCGGCATAGAGATTGACCGGGTAGTGGATATTGAAGTTGATGACGACTTGATTGTAAAGAGGCTTTCGGGCAGAAGAGAGTGCTCCAAGTGCGGAGCAACATATCACGTTGTCAACAATCCTTCCGAAAAGGGGGACATTTGTGAAAGATGCTCAGCTCCTCTCATTAGAAGAGCCGACGACAATCCTGAAACAATCAAATCCAGACTTTCGGTATACCACAGCCAGACAGAGCCACTTATAGAATTTTATAAGTCAAAGGGAAATCTTCTTGTTGCAGACGGAAACGGCAGCTTAGATGCCACCTATAATGCAATCATAAAGGCTCTTGAGGCATAGCATTTTGCGGAGGATACAATGATCAATATAAAATCAACTTCTGAAATTGCAAAAATGCGTGTTGCGGGAAAAATAGTTTTCGCAACCTTCAAAGAATTGGAAAAGCATATCAGACCCGGTATCACAACCAAAGAACTGGATAAGATAGCCTTTAACTTTATCAAAAGTCAGGGTGCTAATCCCTCATTCCTTGGCTACTGCGGTTATCCCGCAAGCATATGCGCTTCGGTCAACGATACCGTAATTCACGGTATTCCCGGCGATGCGGTGCTCAAGGAGGGTGATATCATAAGCATTGATATCGGCGCGATAAAGGACGGCTATCATGGTGATGCTGCAAGAACATATCCTGTTGGGAAAATATCTGATGAGGCTGCGCGTCTCATTGAGGTTACAAAGCAGAGCTTTTTTGAAGGGATAAAATTTGCCCGTCACGGCGAAAGACTTTTCAGTGTTTCTGCAACCATTCAGGATTATGTAGAATCAAACGGCTACAGTGTAGTCAGAAATTATTGCGGTCACGGCATTGGCAAGGAGATGCACGAAAGCCCCGAGATTCCAAACTATGGAACCTTTGGCCACGGTATCAGACTTGCAAAGGGTATGACAATCGCTGTCGAACCAATGGTGAATGCCGGGGGCTTTGAAACAAAGTGTTTATCAGACGGATGGACTGTCAAAACAAAAGACGGCTCGCTTGCATGTCATTATGAAAACACAATTCTCATCACCGACGGTGAACCGGAACTTTTAACAAATTGTGATTGAGTAGATATTGATAAGGGAGGTTATATCCTTGGCAAAAGAAGATGTTTTTGAATTGGAAGGAACAGTGCTTGAGGCTCTGCCCAATGCAATGTTTATCGTTGAATTTGAAAATGGTCATAAAATCCAGGCTTATATTTCCGGAAAGCTTAGAACTAATTTCATAAGAATACTTCCCGGAGACAAGGTTAAGGTTGAAATGTCACCCTATGACCTGAGCAAGGGACGTATTACATGGAGAGCTAAATAAGCTTTAGTTTAGGAAAAATGGTAAGGAGGTAATAAATCATGAAGGTAAGACCATCAGTTAAACCTATGTGTGAAAAATGCAAAATCATTAAAAGAAAAGGTAACATTATGGTTATCTGCGAAAACCCCAAGCACAAGCAGAAGCAGGGTTGATAAATTTTAGCTTATAGCTTATAAGGTGCGGCTGTACAAAGGCAATTGCCTTTGTAATCCTTATGGTTGTGATTTATACAAAAAAGTAAACGTAATTAAACAGGAGGTGCAAAAAGCTAATGGCAAGAATAGCAGGTGTTGATTTACCTAACGAAAAAAGAGTTGAATACGGCCTTACCTATGTATATGGTATCGGCGTAGCAAGCTCCAACAAGATTTTAGCAGAAGCAGGTATTAATCCTGATACAAGAGTTAAAGATCTCACTGAAGATGAAGAAAAGAAAATCAGAGAGATTATTGACAGAGATTATACTGTTGAAGGTGACCTCAGAAGACAGATTGCTCTCGATATTAAGAGACTTATCGAAATCGGTTGCTACAGAGGACTCCGTCACAGAAGAGGACTCCCCGTAAGAGGCCAGAGAACAAAGACAAATGCAAGAACCAGAAAAGGTCCCAAGAGAACCATCGCTGGTAAGAAAAAATAATCCGAGGAGGGATAGTTTAGTATGGCTGTTCAGGCAAAAAGAAGTCGTAAAAGACGTGAGAAAAAGAATGTTGAACGCGGTTGTGCTCACATTCGCTCCACATTCAATAATACAATAGTTACTATCACCGATACTCAGGGTAATGCATTATCTTGGGCATCTTCCGGTGGCTTGGGCTTCAGAGGCTCAAGAAAAAGCACTCCCTTTGCATCCCAGATGGCTGCAGAAACCGCTGCCAAAGCTGCAATGGAACACGGTCTCAAAACCGTTGAAGTATATGTAAAAGGACCCGGATCCGGCAGAGAATCTGCAATAAGAGCTCTCCAGACCGCAGGTCTTGAGGTTAGTATGATTAAAGATGTAACACCTATTCCTCACAATGGCTGCAGACCGCCTAAGAGAAGAAGAGTGTGATTTGAATTTTTGAAGTTAGGAGGAATAAAGAATGGCTAAAAATATGCAACCCATATTGAAAAGATGCAGAACTTTAGGGATTTCTCCTTCTGTTATGGGTATCGATAAGAGCTCAAACAGAAACCCCAATCCCATGAGAAGAAAGCAGAGCGAATATGGCCGCCAGCTTACCGAAAAGCAGAAGGTTAAATTTGTATACGGTATGCTCGAAAAGCAGTTTAGAAAATATTATGAAATTGCCACCAAAATGCAGGGCGCTGCAGGTGACAACCTGCTCCAGCTTTTGGAATCCAGACTGGATAACGTAATATTCAGATTAGGTCTTGCCAACACAAGAAGAGAGTCCAGACAAATTGTAAATCACGGACATGTTCTTGTTAACGGCAAAAGACTTGATATACCTTCATATCGTGTAAAAGTCGGAGATGTTATTACTCTTACAGAAAAAACACTTTCTTCCGACAGAATGAAAGCTATTATTGAGACTAACTCTTCAAGAGTTGTTCCCAAGTGGTTGGATATGGATAAGAACACTGTGACAGGCAAGGTAATTGCTATGCCGCAGAGAGACGATATAGACTTTGAAGTTGAAGAGCACCTTATCGTCGAGCTCTACTCCAAATAATAGTCTCCACCCTCAAGAAATTGAGATATTAATAGTTTTGAAATGGAGGGTTATATTATGATCGAAATGGAAAAACCCCGCGTTGAATGCGTGGAAAAATCTCCCGACGGCAAATATGCCAAATTTGAGGTAGAACCTCTCGAGAGAGGCTACGGTATTACACTTGGTAACTCCATCAGAAGAGTGCTTTTGTCATCTCTTCCCGGTGCAGCTCCGATAAGTGTTAAAATTGATGGCGTTCTCCACGAGTTTTCAACCGTTCCGGGTGTAAAAGAAGATGTAACCGAAATCATTCTGAATGTCAAAAAGATAATTGCAAAGCTTTATTGCGATACCCCCAAAACCGTTTACATTGAAGCAAGCGGCGAAGGTGAGGTTTTGGCAAGAGATATCAGATGTGACCATGAGGTTGAAATTATAAACGGCGATCTTCACATTGCCACACTCAGTGACAATGCCCGCCTTTATATGGAAATTACTCTTTCTAAAGGAAGAGGTTATGTAACAAGCGAAAAAAATAAAGAGAATATGCAAAACGTCATTGGCGTTATTCCTGTAGATTCAATTTATTCACCTATCGATAAGGTAAATTACTATGTTACTAACACCCGTGTAGGACAGGTTACCGATTATGATAAGCTTACTCTTGAAATTTTTGCAGACGGAACAATCGCTCCCGAAGAAGCTCTAAGCCTTAGCGCAAAAATTTTGAATGACCACATGAACTTGTTCATTGACCTTACCGAAGAGATCAGAGATACTGACATCATGGTTGAAAAAGAAGTAGATCAAAAGGATAAGGTATTGGAGCTCACTATCGAAGAGCTCGACCTTTCCGTTCGTTCTTTCAACTGCCTCAAGCGCGCAGGTATCAACACTGTTGAAGACCTGGTATCAAAGTCTGAGGGCGAAATGATGAGAGTAAGAAACCTCGGAAGAAAGTCTCTTGAAGAGGTTGTTGGCAAGCTTAACTCATTAGGCTTCCAGTTCTCAAAGGAATACGATGAATAAAAGCTCATAGAAGCTTTGTAGAACTTATATTTTTGGTAAAAGGAGGTAAACACGCATGCCCGGTACAAGAAAATTAGGCCGCGCATCCGACCACAGAGATGCTACCTTAAGAAACCTGGTTACAGCTTTGCTTGAACACGGCAGAATCGAAACAACACTGCCTAAAGCAAAAGAAATCAGATGTATGGCCGAAAAGATGATAACCTTGGGTAAAACCAATACATTACACACCAGAAGACAGGCTCTTGCTTATATCAATAAGGAGGATGTTGTTACAAAGGTGTTTGCCGAAATCGCTCCCAAATATGCTGAGAGAAACGGCGGTTATACAAGAATTATGAAGATGGGCCCCAGACGCGGTGACGCAGCTGAGATGGCTGTTATCGAATTAGTTTAATAAACAGCTATGATAAAAACCACTGTGTACTTCAAGAGATTGAGGTATACGGTGGTTTTTGATATACCTATGGTTCAGCAAATCAAGACCATATCGCACAGCAGATTGCAAAATAAGGCAGGTGCAATATCTAATACAGAAACTCAAAAAAAGATATTAACTGCTTGCAGAGATTATTTCGATTTATAACTAAATTAAGATGTCCTCCGCCTCTATAGGCGGCGGGTGACATTTAATTTTTTCAGTGGGAGTTTAATCTCCCACTGAAAACGTTGAATGACGCGGCTTTGCCGCTTATTGAAAAATTGTATCAATATCGACAGCAAAAGCTGATGTGCCTATACAGTCAAGAATAAACTTAAGGCTTTTTATTTTGCAACGGAGTCCTGTGATATAAATTACTAAAAGCGGCACATTGTTTTGCTTTTGCTTGACAAGAGGGTGTTTTTTTGATAAAATAACCTTGTGTTAATCCGAATTTTGAAGGGATATGGTTTTTATGCTGCTTGCAATCGACATCGGCAATACAAACATTGTTCTTGGTGGCTTTGATGGTGATAAGCTCACCTTTGTGGCGCGCATTGCCACCAATGCCACCAAAACAGAAGACGAATATGCAACCAAAATCCGAAGTATTTTGGTTTTGCACAAGGTAGAAACCGCCTCGGTCAAGGGTGCCATTATTTCGTCTGTTGTGCCCCCGCTTAATTCAGTGATGAAGCAGGCTATTCGCATTGTATACGGTATCGACCCCATTATGGTGGGGCCCGGCATAAAAACCGGCATTAATATTTTGTGTGACAACCCTTCCACTGTTGGTGCAGACCTTATATGTGCCTGCGTGGCTGCAAACCAAATATACGGTAGTCCGGCTTTGATTGTGGACATGGGCACAGCCACCAAGATGATGGTAATCGACAAAAACGGGGCGTTTATCGGTGTGTCTATCATTCCCGGTGTTGGCATTGCGTTAAAGGCTCTTGCCAGCAATACGGCACAGCTCCCCCAAATAAGTCTTGAGGCTCCCGAATCTGTTATCGGCAAAAATACCGTTGACTGTATGCGTTCGGGCGTTGTGTATGGCAATGCATGCCTGATAGACGGTATGATTGACCGCATAAATGAAGAAATGGGCGAACAACTGCGGGTTATCGCTACCGGCGGTCTTGCATCAACCATTGTGTGCCATTGCAAGCACAAAATAATGCAGGATGGGGATTTGGTGCTCAAAGGTCTCAATATTTTATATAACAAAAATTGTTGACAAAGACAAACAAAATTGAATAGAGTGTTGATATATTGCTCAACGAGCTTTATATAAAAAAATATGCGTTGTATCGCTTTGGCGAACGACAGCAAGGAGGATTTTTTTATGATTAAAACACAAGACAAAAAAATGGACACAAGAACCATGGTTCTGGGTGCCGTGCTCACTGCACTGGTTATTGTACTGCAGTTTATGGGAGCCTTTGTGCGTCTCGGACCTTTCTCCATTTCACTGGTGCTTATTCCGATAGTAATCGGGGCGGCAACCTGCGGAAGTGCAATCGGAGCATGGTTAGGCCTGGTTTTTGGTGTGGTAGTACTTGCAAGCGGAGATGCGGGAGCGTTTTTGGCAGTTAATGCAGCCGGTACCGTAATCACCGTGCTTCTAAAGGGTATTTTGTGCGGATATTTGGCAGGTCTTACCTACAAAGCATTTTCTCTCTATAATGTGTATGCGGCGGTTATTTGTGCTGCTATTGTGTGTCCTGTTGTAAACACCGGTGTGTTTTTGCTGGGATGCTTGGCATTCTTTATGGATACCGTTAAGCTTTGGGCGGAGAGTGCAGGCCTTGGTGGCGGAGTAGCTCACTATATGATATTTGGCCTTGTCGGTGCCAATTTCCTGGTGGAGCTTGGTTCAAATATTGTACTAAGTCCTGTTATTGTGAGACTTCTTAATATTAAAAAGAAATTGTAATTATTGATAAAATCAGAGCCCATGTGCAAAGCACATGGGCTCTGATTTTATGCATAACAGTATATAACACTTGACAAATTCGCCTTAGTGTTATATACTGTTATGCATAAAGGGGATAGGTAAGAATGAGAATTATAATCAACACTACCTTGATGGTTCCTATATATGAACAAATTGTAGATCAAATCAAGCTGTTGATACGAACCGGAGAATTAAAGGCAAATGATAACCTTCCGTCTGTCCGTGCTTTATCTAAGGAATTGAGAATAAGCGCTTTGACCGTAAAAAAGGCATATGATACTTTGGAAAGTGAGGGCTTCGCTTCGACAATACACGGCAAAGGAACATATGTTACGGCAACAAATTCCGAGCTTCTGTTTGAAGAACAAAAGAAAGAGCTGGAAGCTGACCTGGAACAAGCAATACAAAAAGGCAGAAGATGTGGAATTAGTGATGAAGACATTAAAATTTTGTTTGAGTTGATTTTGGAGGGGTAAAACATATGTTGAAAATTGATCATTTGAAGAAAAATTATAATAGTTTTTCACTCGATTGCTCCTTAGAGGTTAGTCCGGGATGTGTAACAGGGTTAATCGGGCAAAACGGTGCAGGAAAAAGTACAACCTTTAAAGCAATATTAGGATTAATTTCTATTGATGAGGGTTGTATTACGCTTTTGGGAAAGAATTTAGAAGATTTTAATGCCAACGATAAGGAACGTTTGGGAGTTGTATTATCGGATTCGGGATTTAGCGGTTATTTGAAAATTAAAGATATTATACCGATATTAAAAAGTATGTATCCGAAATTTGATAAATCATTTTTTATTGATCAGCTTCATAGATTGCAATTGCCTCTTGATAAGCAAATAAAAAATTTTTCAACAGGCATGAAGGCAAAGCTAAAGGTTTTAGTTGCTGTTTCGCACAAGGGCAAGTTGTTAATTCTTGATGAACCAACTGCCGGATTAGATGTGATTGCAAGAGATGAAATATTAGAAATGCTCAGAGAATTTATGGAAGAAGACGAAGAACGTTCAATTTTAATCAGTTCGCATATTTCCGGAGATTTAGAAACATTGTGCGATGATTTATATATGATACACAAAGGCAAAATCATATTACACGAGGATACTGATGTTTTATTAAGCGATTACGCTCTGTTAAAGGTTGATGATGAGCAGTTCAAGGATTTGGATAAACAATTTATACTGCGCTTTAAAAAAGAAACATATGGATATAGCTGTCTGACAAATCAAAGACAGTATTATTTGGATAATTATCCCAAAGCAGCAATTGAAAAGGGATCAATTGACAACGTGATTACAATGATGATAAGGGGGAAAAACAATGAAGGGACTGCTTGTTAAGGATTTCAAATTAATAATGACTCAAAAAAAATTCTTGTTATTAATAATATTAATTTCGGTTGGCAGGATTGTGTTTACCGATGATGTGGATTTTTCGGTGGGGCTTTTAACATTTGTTATGTCATTATTTTCATTAAGCACTATAAGCTATGATGAATTTGATAACGGATATGCATTTTTATTTACATTCCCAATCACTCGTACGGGTTATGTGATTGAGAAGTATTGTCTCGGATTGCTGCTTGGCTGCGGAGCATGGATTATCAGTGTTGCTATGGCAGCTGTTGCAACCTCGATAAAGGGAGGTGTCGATTTTTTAGATTTGATAGCGCATAACTTTTCTATCTTGCTGATGCTGTTTATTTTGCTGTCTGTAATGATCCCGTTTCGGATAAAATACGGAGCCGAAAACGGTAGAATTGCTATTATTGCTTCGATTGGCATAGTGGCTCTTTTAGGGGTAATTCTTGTAAAAGGCGTGAAAATTTTATTCAATATTGATCTGCTTGACCTAATTAACGTTCTGTCGGATGTAAGTATGGTAATTTTGGCTGCAGCATCGGTTATTACAGCCGTTGTCCTCTTGCTTATTTCCTTAAAAATCAGTGTAGTTATAATGAACAGAAAGGAAATGTGAATAAACTGATATCCTTTTGCTGTAGGAGGGCGTTTGTGCTCATTGTTTTCCATGACTATCATCATAACAAATTCAATGGTTTTACTGTTATGGAGCTTATTCATAAATAAGTGATAACGGACTTTGGAATGCGGTGATAGAAACAATGACGATATACTCCAAAGAACATATCGTTTTTAAGTTCAAGGGCGGAACCGAAATCAAGTGGTCTATTGTATAGAAACCCCCACAGAAGAACCAAGCGGTAAATATGTGGGGGTTGTTTTTTTGAAATCATAGCCTAAAATGAAAGAGAAACAGCGGACGATGAATTTATCTTTCCTGTATCGTAAGAGACTTCAATGTTAAAAGTCGTGCTCATACCGAACAGAATATTTTATCATAGAAAATTCTAATTTACAGAAAAAGGCTAACACCGCCCTCGTTTGTTACTGAC
>JAEDEG010000147.1 GCA_016293435.1 Clostridia bacterium | reverse complement strand
TTTGAAGAAGCAGCTTATGCTCTTAAAGTGGGAGATATCAGCGATATTGTAGAAACCACCTACGGTTATCATATTATACAAAGACAGGCGCTGCCCGAAATGAGCGCAGATGTTGCGCAGGCAATAAATTCGAGTATCACTGCCTCAAAAATGAACGATATCATCGCAAAAACAATAGAAAAATCTACAATAAAACAAAATATAACTGATGCAGAAATTGCAAGCTGTATGATAGGTAAATAAAAAGTTTTCCCAAAAGTCAACAGCAGCAAGCGCATCACATCTGCCGTGTATTAGAGATGACTGTCTGATATTTTTGGGTTAGTACCACATAAGGGTAAAATTTTAATGGATAGAAAAAAAGAATAATTGGAAAGAATAATTTTAAAAAAAAGCTTGACAAACAGAGCCAATGCTGATATAATTATATATCGTTAAGCAGATATGGACTTATCTGCCGGTAAAAGTATGGCCCATTGGTCAAGCGGTTAAGACGGCGCCCTCTCAAGGCGCAATCATGGGTTCGATTCCCGTATGGGTCATAATAGCAAAAATCCTGTCGAAAGACGGGATTTTTGCTTTGTATTATCGTTTTGTCAAATTATTTCACGGAAGGTGTTTGTGTGAATACTCCAAAAGAAATAGAAAGAAAATGGCTTGTCGACAAAGACAAAATCCCCTTTGATCTGTCAAAGGAGACACCGCACAAAATGAAACAGGCATACATAAGCTTTTCGCCCACTATACGCATAAGAAGCACCAATGACAAAAATTTTGTATTGTGTGTAAAATCAAAGCCAAAAAAGAGCTCTCTTTCGAGGACGGAATTTGAGCTTGAAATCACAAAAGAGCAATACGATGATCTGATGCGCAAGACCGAGGGAAATGTTGTATCAAAAACACGCTATTGCATAAAGCATGACGGATACACAATGGAATTTGACATATTTGACGGCAGTCTCAACGGGCTATGCTACATGGAAATAGAGTTTCCCAGCGAAGAGGCGGCAATGAGCTATCCTGACCCTGAATGGGCCATAAAGGATGTGTCATTTGACCACAGATACAAAAATACTGCGCTGGCTCGGCTCGGCAAACCGGAGGAATAGTATAAAATGCGTGAATATACTCATCAGAACTTTTTTGAAAACGGTGAGCTTATAAAGATTACCAAAAATATCGAAAACCATCCCACTCCGGTGCACACTCACAATTTTATAGAAATTGTGTATATCTTTTCAGGAAGCGGTGTTCAGAGAATCGATAACGTTGAATACCCTGTAAAGCGCGGCTCGCTGATGTTTATAAACTACGGTCAGACACATTCGTTCGACTCAGAAAATCTGACATATTACAATGTTCTGATAAGACCCGAAGCAATAAGCGATAAGCTCATAGATACAGACAATGCATTTGAGATGCTTTCGCTGACAGCCTTTGAGGAGTTTGCATATGAAGACACTGCATCACCGTATATGCATTTTGATATAAACGACATAAACCACCCCGAACCTCTGATACTAAAAATGTATGAAGAATACAATTCAAAGCTTGCCGGCAGTCAAACGGTGCTGGGAGCATATGCGGTTGTGCTGCTCACATACATATTCAGAAGTATGTTCAGATGTGAGTCCGGCTTTGGCAAAGAGCTCGGGGATATCACTGCATATATATCAGAGCATCTGAGCGAAAAAATCACGCTGCAGTCTCTTGCGGAAAAATGCTTTTATTCGCCAAAATATTTCAGCCGAATATTTAAGGAATGCTTTGGCACAACCGTTACCGAATACATTCAAAAGAAGCGAATCGGCGAGAGTGCAAGGCTTTTGTCAGATACGAATATGTCGGTAGAAGAAATCGGACGCAAGGTGGGATATGATGACAGCGTGCGATTTTACAAATATTTTAAAAAGCATATGAACCGGACACCCCTTGAATACAGAAAAAGTAGAAAAAGTTAGATTTCATACAGAAATATGGTATTGTCGCCTCCGTAAATTAAGGATATAATTAATTTACGGAGGCGATTTTTATGAAAAAATTGTATAAAGAAAATACAGCATATTATCCGAGACTTTTGACCGATGTGATGTTTGCCGACCATAGCAATCAATACGCCTACAACGGATTTGTTGACAAGGCGGCAAAATTTATTGAGAATTTTCAGCTGCTAAACACTGCAATATGGCAAAGATTTACCGAACAGTTTACCTTTGATGCAGATTTTGAAAACGGCTGGAGAGGTGAATACTGGGGCAAAATGATGAGAGGCGCATGCCTTGTGTATTCATACACCAAAAATGAAAAGCTTTATGAAGTGCTGACAAAAACAGTGTGCGATTTGATTAGCACTGCCGACAGTGACGGACGCATAAGTACATATGCCAAAAGCCACGAATTCAGAGGCTGGGATATGTGGTGCAGAAAATACGTTTTGCTGGGGCTTGAGTACTATCTTGACATATGTACAGACACAAAGCTTTCGGCAAAAATAATCTCAGTAATGGAAGCCCACACCGATTATATCATAAGTAAAATAGGCTCCAAAGAATACGGAAGGCTTCCGATCACAAGTACCTCCGACAACTGGAGAGGTCTTAATTCGTCTTCAATTTTAGAGCCTGTAGTAAGGCTGTATTCCATTACCAAAAAGCAAAAATATCTCGATTTTGCAAAATACATTGCCGAAACAGGCGGCATTGATGTTGCAAATCTTGTTGACTATGCGATAAAAGACGGTCTTTATCCTTATCAATATCCGGTAACCAAGGCATACGAAATGATATCTTATTTTGAAGGTATATTGGAATATTATCGCGTTACCGGAGAAGAAAAATACAAAAAAGCAGTCATAAAATTTGCCGACAAGGTGCTTGAAAGCGATTTTACGGTTATTGGATGCTGCGGATGTACGCATGAGCTGTTTGACCATTCAACAGTAAGACAGGCAAACACTTCAAACGGGGAAGTATGTCAGGAAACCTGCGTTACCGTTACTATGATGAAGTTTATGTATCAGATGCTGATTTTGACCGGTAATCCCAAATATGCAGATGCCTTTGAAACCTCTTTTTACAATGCATATCTCGGAAGTATAAATACCGAAAAGATTATTGACCCGTCAATAAAAACAAGCCATACAGATCTTCGCTTTGAGCCTCTCCCCTTTGACAGCTACTCGCCGCTGACCGCCGGAAGACGCGGAATTAGGATTGGCGGCCTGTTAAAATTGAAGGGCGGTTATTATTACGGCTGCTGTGCCTGCATTGGTGCAGCCGGGATAGGGCTTGTTCCTAAGCTGCATTTGCTCACAACCAAAAACGGATTTGCCATGAATATGTATATAAACGGAAGCATAACCGCTGCAACACCCTCGGATAAAAAAATAATATTTACAACCTCAACCTCCTATCCGAGAGGCGGCAGTATAGAAATAAATCTTGGCGGTGAGGTTGACGAAGTCTTTGAAATAAAGCTCAGAAACCCCGAATGGAGCGAAATAACCGATGTGTGGGTAAACGGCAAAAAAAAGGAAAGCACCAAAGGATATATATGCCTCGAAAAGCACTGGAGGGCGAATGACAAAATCGAAATATCTTTTGATATGAGAACAAAGGTTATACATCCCATACCTTACGGTTCGCAGGTGCTTATGAATGATGTGTGCTGGGAATACAACTATGTTGTACCGTTTTTTGACAAGGAAGACCCCAAAGCCAAAAATCATATTGCACTGCGTCGGGGGCCTCTTATGCTTTCACAGGATAACCGCCTCGGCTACAGCGTTGACGATGCTGTGAGCATTGCAGCAGACGAAAACGGATATGCGGATGCGGCAGAGCCCACGGCAGACAAAGCCCCATATGAACACATTGCCGAGTTTGAGGTTTTGCTTAAAGACGGAAGCAAAATGACAGTTACCGACTATGCATCTGCAGGTAAGCTCTGGAGTGACGAAAGTAAGATGGCTGTATGGATTAAGACGGTATAAAGCCTGTGTAATAATTGATGTGCTGAAAAAACGCGAAGAGCCTTATTTTGAAGCTTCTTCGCGTTTTTTATTTATTCCGTAGGCATGCAGGTTGCAATATTTGGGAAAACGGCATTATTTACAATACAATTGCTTTTAATTTGCAAGAATTTAATTATTAAAGATTATAAAAGCTGTCAATACCGTTATATACCGAAACTTCGTCAAGCTCATCCTCAATGCGCAGAAGTCTGTTGTATTTTGCGCATCTGTCAGATCTTGACGGTGCACCGCTCTTTATCTGACCGCATCCAAAGGCAACTGCAAGGTCTGCAATGGTTGTATCCTCGGTTTCGCCCGAGCGGTGACTCATAACGGTTGTGTAGCCGTGACGCACTGCCATGGCTATGGCCTCTGCAGTCTCCGAAAGGGTGCCTATTTGATTTACCTTTATGAGAATTGAATTGGCAACACTGCGCTCTATGCCGGTTTTGAGCCTTTTGCTGTTGGTCACAAAGAGGTCATCGCCAACGAGCTGGATTTTTTTGCCAAGCCTTGAGGTGATCATTTCCCATGCTTCCCAGTCGTTTTCGCCCACGGCATCCTCAATGGAGATTATGGGATATTTATCACAAAGGGTAACCCAAAAATTAACGAGCTCTTCCTTTGAAAAGGAAATGCCTGCTTTTGGCATTTTGTATCTGTCGCCCTCTGCCCACTCGGAGGAGGCGGCATCTATGGCAATTTTGAAATCTGTGTTGGTATTGTAGCCCGCTTCCCTGATTGATTCACAAATGAGATCAAGCGCATCCTCGTCCTTTTCGAGAGCAGGAGCAAAACCGCCCTCATCACCCACAGAGGTAATGAGTCCTTTTTTGGACAAAACAGATTTTAGGCAATGAAACACCTCGGCACACATTCGCAGTCCCTCTTTGAACGAGGGCGCGCCAACGGGCATAATCATAAATTCCTGAATATCTATATTGTTGTTGGCATGAGCACCGCCGTTTAATATATTCATCATTGGGACGGGCAAAACGTTTGCCTGACTGCCGCCCACATAGGTATAGAGTCCCACGCCAAGTGCTGACGCACCCGCCTTGGCACATGCCAGCGAAACGGCAAGCACTGCGTTTGCACCCAGACGGCCCTTATTTTCGGTGCCGTCGAGCTCGATGAGAGTTTTGTCTATAAGAAGCTGGTCGAGGACATTCATGCCTGATATTTTGTCGGATATGACCGTGTTGATTGCTTCAACGGCATCGAGAACACCCTTGCCCATATATCTTGATTTATCTTCGTCTCTTTTTTCCACCGCTTCGTGCTCTCCGGTGGATGCACCCGACGGAACAGCCGCCCTGCCCACATATCCGCCGTCGCATATAACCTCGGCTTCAACGGTGGGGTTCCCTCTCGAATCGAGAATTTCTCTGGCATATACATCCAAAATTTCAATATACTGTTTCACAACAAATACCTCCTTGTTAAAAATAAAAAAATACATATACCGTAAGATATATGTATTTTTTACAAAATTTAATTTTTAATTCAGATTTTGTGAATCAGTTATTCAATAAGCGGCAAAGCAGCGTCATTCAACGTTTTCAGTGGGAGATTGAACTCCCACTGAAAAAATTAAATG
>JAEDEG010000146.1 GCA_016293435.1 Clostridia bacterium | reverse complement strand
ATATCACTTTTTCCCCCTTTTGTCAACCCCTTTTTTCGCTTTTTTTCGATTTTTTACCTCATTTTCCCCTGCAGTTGTCAAACATATAGTCCGGTTTTATTTAAAGTCTCTTTCAATTGTCATAATTTTATCCCAAAAATTTTTTTATAAATACCAATTTTCACGGTTTATTTCCAAAGTATATTAAAGGAACAGCAAATATGACAATGCTTATAAAGGCATAAATTAAAAACAGCGGCTGCATAAGCCCCCCGCAGAGGATCATAAGCGACCCTGCTGACGCCAAAAGAGGAAATAATATACCCTTGACGCGCGACTTTATTTTCCCTTTTTTATATAATTGAAACACCTGATAATACAAAATTATATAAAATATATAGTTCATGCTTATGGAAATTTCAGAAATATCCGAGCTGCCGAGCAGCATAAAGGAATGCGTCAGATAATGAATGAAATACCAGATAAGTGTTATCGCAAATGCAAAGGCAGCGGAATTTACCGGCATTTCGTTTTTATTAACACGACTTAAGATAGCACTTAACGGAAACACTCCGGAGCGCATCGCCATAGAATAGGGCATTCTTATATACCCCATAACAAGACCGTTAACCGTACCTATAACCGAAATCAGAACAAATACCAATATAAGTTTAGCGCCTATTTCTCCAAACAACAACCCTGCCGCCTCGTAAACATGATCGTTGCCCTCCTCTATTATCTTTTTAGGACCGATTAAAGAGCTTATCCCTGCAAAATATAAAATATATGCCGCCAGGATAATCAAAGGAGCTGTTACCAAAGCTATCGGCAGATTTCTCCGCGAATCCCTGACCTCGTGAGCCAGAGAGGTAGAAACAATCCATCCGTCATAGGAAAAGGCGACAGCGCCGATTCCGCTTAACCAACCGGAGGTTTTGACCGTTTTTAGCGTTTCGGCAGAAATGACAGGCTCCGGTTTTGCAAAATAAAGTCCCAAAACCGCAATAATAACAAGGGGCAGCAATTTGATAACGGTTGAGATATTTTGCACATATCCGCCGAATTTCGGCGCGGCGGTATTATAGATAAAACAGAGCGCCGTAAAGCCTGCGCCGATAAGAAGCTGAAGCTCAAAACTTAACTCAAACCCGAATGTCAGCCCCGCATATACTCCCACAATCCACGAAACAACCACAATCAATGTCGGATAATACACAAAGGTGTGAAACCACCCGAAAGCAGCTGCACACCCTTTGCCGGCAAATTGCTCGGCATAGGTAATTATTCCGCCGGTTGCGTCGGTCATGGCCGCCATCTGCGCAATGGTAAGCCCGCCGAATATTATTGCCGCAGCTCCGAGTATAAAAAGCAGAATACCCAAAAATATACTTCCGCCGGTTATGCTTAAAATGTCATCCGCTTTGAAGAAAATTCCGGAACCGATACAAATTCCCACAATCATTGCAACCGCAGTAAACAAACCGTATCTTTTTCTATCCACAGCAAACCCCTTCCCCTGAAACAAAATAAAGGCAGAAAAATACTTCCCGTCTTTATTTTGCTTCCAATATAAAATTTTTATTTATTATGTTTTTGAATTCCCGGTCCCACGCATCTTCGAAACCGGGAACAATATATTTGCGTGCGTTTTGCTCTTCGTCCGGCGCACCGACAAAAATATCAACATTCGGACGAGTTTTCTTTGTCGCTTCAATTCCGTCCGGGGCAGCCCTTAGGTATGAATATATTCCTACCGCATACTTCCACAGGCACACCGTAACGGCAAACCGCTGTTGTAAGACAGCTGCCAAAACTCCCAAAAATTCAGGCGGGGAAGTTCGCTTCTTATTCAAAGTTTGAAAAATTATAAATCTATTTGAATATAATCTGTTAATGGAATCAATGTATTCATATCCCACCACATAACTTTAATATAGTTACTTTCTGTAGAATCAAGTAATACATTTATTTCAGATGAGGGAGTATATGTTTTTATAGCAACTATTGTGTCGTTTTTATTGTATAGCACTACTAAAACTGTTCCTGTTATATCTGTTGGTGAAGATAAATTGATATCGAAAGAAACAGTATCATTTGCTTTATTGTAATTATTGATATTCATTTCTGTATTTTTAATCATTATTCCCAGTACTTCTACTGAACATAAAGCAATGTGTCCACCATCTTCGGTTTTTATTACTATGGTTGCGCTTCCTTCACCTACTGCACTTATTACGCCATTATCAACAGTTACAACATTAGTATTTGATGAACTCCAGGTTACATTTTTATTAGTCGCATTACTCGGTGATATAGCGGCAGTCAATTTTATTGTTTCATTGACCTTTAATACTATTTCATCTTTATCCACACTAAGGGATTCCACACTTATTATTTCCTCCGGTTCTTCCTCTTTTGGTTGCCATTGTAAATAAGGATATCCGTCATTTGTTTCAGAATCTATAGCCCATACTGTATCAAAATCCCAATCAGTATAAAGAATTTGCATTTTCATTATTGAGGCAGAGGCAGGTGTGCCACAGGTGGAATCATCCTCAAACGGTGAATCGGATAAGTAATAACTATTTTCTATTGAATTGTCTTCAAAAATACCTCCGCAACCTGCTATTACAGTTTTAGAAAACGACTTTTGGTACCACTGTGTTGTCCCAATTGTTGTTTGGGTTGAAGCATAATAAGTGCCGTCTAAAGATATATCATTGCCTGCATAATAGCAATTTTTAATTTGGCTGTTTCCTGCAATTCCATATGCATATACAGTCATATCGAAAAACCTATCTTCATGTGTAGTCGCTGCAATTTTCATGTTAGAATAACAATTCTCCACGTTTCCGCCTGTTGCTGTAATAGCTGCAATCCATAAATACGAATCACCATATAAATAGTTAGTGTTCGACACAGAGGTAAATGTTGCTTGAAGATTACCTTTAGAATAACAATTGCGTATATATCCATTATTTTTTCCTGCAATACCACCTATGTAACATGTATTAATTCCATTTTCTTTATGGCTTAAAACTTTTACTCCAACATCAACGGTTCCTTCATAGAAACTTCTATAGATTGTTCCGTAATTATATGCTACAAGACCACCTGTAACATAGTTAAAGTTTGTGTAAGTAACTCCGTTATAATAGTAATGGTCAATATCTAAGTCAGAATAACATAAATCAATAGTACCATGATTCGAAATTACAAAAGCCGCTTTATTATCTATTGTTTTATTTCCGGTAGAAAAACTGCTTTTTATCGTACCTTCATTAGATGAAGCTAAAAAATAATTTGTTGTTGAAGAATTTATAATGATACCTGTATTGTTATTTACAAGATAACCACTTATTGAAGAACAGCTTTCTATCAATCCGCAATTATTGTCAGCAATATGTAAACTTTCTAAACAATTAGAAATAATTCCGTTTGCATAATTATTGACCGCAACATGACCTGACGATGTTAAGCATTTTTTAATTATTCCATTATTATTTTTTGTAATATTTGTATTTGATTGAATATTGCAAAGCGTTCCGTCATTTGTTGTTACAATAACTGTATCTGTTGCCGTACAATTTTCTATATTTCCACTCTCTAAATTTACTGAAGCAATATTTCCACCGCTTATTGATAAATTAGTAATTTCCCCTGAATTATTCAAAAAAATATAGTCCTTAGTGGTTGTAACTTTAAAACCTGAACCATCTAACACCCCATTAAAACTGTCTAATGTTGTGTTTACGGATATATCTGCCACAAGTTTAAAAGTTTGCTCCGGAAAATATCCTATCAGCAAAAAATCTTCCTCTGTTTCAATCAGAAACGGATTTTCTTCTGTTCCTTCGCCGCTTATTGCACTTACAGATATTGAACACATAAGCATTAATAGCAAGACCGAAATTGTAATAAATAATTTTTTCATGTATTATCACTCCGATACTTCTTTAATTTTTTCTTATCATTCTTCCGATATTTTTTAATGTAGTCTAACAATTTTTCTGTACTTTTTTCGTTGTATTCCCTATATAAAGTGTTTGAATATACATTGTTCTTTTCTTTTATATCGTTAAGAGAAATTTTAACCGGTTTTTAAGTCAAATCCGCAAACCACGAAACATTAACTTCTTTGTCCGCGTTGACAGCTTCTTCAACTATGCCTACAGCGTAAATATTAAGCTGTCGGTTATTCGGCACAAACAAATAATTTTATATGCACAATATCATTCGTCCCGATTATCTAATATCATAGCGTATAAATCAGGTGCGTCTTCAACACTCCTGACAATATTTACTATTCCTTCACTCAAAAATTTGCCTGCAGCATTTTCTTCACCGTGATTTGCTCCTATTTCCCAAACTCTCATGACAAAACAACCCTCCTTGTACGCTTATATTTTTAAATTATTATATCACAAATAATGCTATCAGTCAACATTTAATTCTGCTAATATCTTAATAAATCTTAACTGATGGTATACAATTGATACTGAAAGGTAGTGAATTGATGAAAAGTGAGTTTGATTATGCTGCTTTAGGGGAACGAATCCGCAGAGCAAGAAAACAGAAACATTTGACACAGGAACAATTAGCTGAAGCCTGCGATTTATCTACTGCCCATATAGGTCATATTGAGCGAGGAACACGCGCATTGTCGATTGAGTCCTTGATAACTATATCTGAGGTTTTAAAGGTCAGTACAGATTATCTGCTCCTTGATATTTCAAATTCTGCTGATAAAAAATTGTCAGGTATTTTCAACGCTATTGACAATGTAAACAATGATAAATATAACCGCTTGTATTCGGTTGTAAAAATATTAGCTGAAAATATTGATAAATTATGAAAAGCCGTTTAGGCAAAATTTTGCTGTCTTAACGGTTTTTCTTTTTTGCCCGCAAACCGTTCCCAACAAAATGTTTAAAACCCGTTATGAGCCGTTAAGAGTCTCTTAACGGCAAAACAGACTGAATATTGCAAACAAGATGGCACACTTCATATGCTTACTCCCAATGAAGCGGAGGCTTTATATTGGGAGCAGAACCCTTAACCTGCTCCCGGAAAATTTTATACTTTTTTGTGTCTACTTACTTGACTATGGTTCATACATATATTACTTGTCGACGATATTTCGGTGCAAATACTATGTGATACTTGCAATTCCAGCGTGTATGTGATGAACTTTCTGTGTCAAGTTTCATTACTTGATTCCTCCTTTGATATAATTGAGGCGGGTCTAGCCAACCGCCGAAATAAATCAAAGGAGGATGTTTTTCACCACTCATAGCTAAAGCATTTTGGAACCACCGGCATTGCCGATGGTTTTTGTTACGCAAAAAAACACAGAGCGATTTACTCTGTGCTTTGGAATTGATATTGAATTTAGGACTGCGGTTCAAGTTCAGAAAAAAATATTTGACAGTAAACGATTTGCCGTCAAAAAAATTTTTTCTTAAACCGCTGAAAACCGCATAAAATAACGAGATGACCTTACTGACAGTAAAATCATCTCGTTATTTTGGTGACTCCGAGGGGAATTGAACCCCTGTTACCGCCGTGAAAGGGCGGTGTCTTAACCGCTTGACCACGGAGCCATATGGCTCCCCCTGTTGGACTCGAACCAACGACATCATGATTAACAGTCATGCGCTCTACCGACTGAGCTAAGG
>JAEDEG010000035.1 GCA_016293435.1 Clostridia bacterium | reverse complement strand
ATTAAGTGTCACCCGCCGCCTATAGAGGCGGAGGACATCTTAATTTAGTTATAATCTATGTTATTATATCATAATATTATGAAAAAAGCAACCTTTTCAATTTATTTGAGCTGATTTTTTGAAGCACAAAAAAGCAGAGCTGCAAAAAATACATTTTTACAGCTCTGCACGCATGAAACTCAATTAATACCTGTGTCGGTTCATCCGGCATTTTTTTTCTTTGCCTCACCAATCAAAGCCTTTGGAAACTTTGTATCAATCTTTGATTTAACAAGCTCCGCAGTTACCCTGCATTTTGACGCATCCGGATTTGAAGGAGCCTCAAACATAATATCACTCATAGTCTCTTCCATAATCGTACGCAGACCCCTTGCTCCGGTTTTGCGCTCAATTGCCTTATCGGCAATTGCCTCTACCGCATCCTCATCAAAGCTAAGCTCAACATTATCATATGATAGAAGCTTTTGATACTGCTTAATGAGAGCGTTGCGGGGCTCGGTCAAAATCTTTATGAGTGCGTCTTTGTCGAGAGAATCCAGAGTTACATTTACCGAAAGTCGGCCAATAAACTCGGGAATCAGTCCAAATTTCAGCAAATCTTGAGGCTGAATATCTTTGAGTACCTCACCGACCTGCTTTTCTTTACCGGACTTTATCTCGGCACCAAAGCCGAGCACTTTTTTGCCGGTGCGCTGCTCTATAATCTTTTCTATGCCGTCGAATGCACCACCGCATATGAAAAGAATATTGGTAGTATCAATCTGTATAAATTCTTGCTGTGGGTGCTTGCGTCCTCCCTGGGGCGGAACCGAAGCAACCGTACCTTCAAGAATTTTGAGCAGTGCCTGCTGAACACCCTCACCGCTTACATCACGGGTTATGGACGGATTTTCGGACTTACGGGCAATTTTATCTATTTCATCTATATAGATAATACCCTTTTCGGCACTCTCTATATTGTAGTCTGCCGCCTGAATGAGCTTGAGAAGTATGTTTTCTACATCCTCGCCCACATAGCCGGCCTCGGTAAGAGAGGTGGCATCGGCAATAGCGAAAGGAACATCAATTATTTTGGCAAGAGTCTGTGCAAGGAGAGTTTTGCCGGAGCCGGTGGGACCTACCAAAAGAATGTTACTCTTTTGGAGCTCTACATCGTCATCGTCTTTGCTCTGATTGCATATACGTTTGTAATGGTTGTATACAGCCACGGCAAGGCTCTTTTTGGCTCTGTCCTGACCCACAACATACATATCCAGAATATTTTTGATGTCTACGGGCTTGGGAAGCTCACCAAGCGAAAACTCAGAAGCTACCTCGAGCTCACGATAATCGTTTTCTATAATTTCGCTGCATGCTTCCACACACTCATTGCAGATAAACACATCTGCACCGGGGCTTGAAATAAGTCTCATAACGGAGTCTTGTGTTTTACCGCAAAATGAGCATTTAAACTTATCGTTGTTTCTGTTAGCCATCTACTGCAGCACCTCTTATTACTTTCTTTTTTCAATAACCTCGTCAACCAGACCGTAGTCCTTTGCTTCGGCCGCAGTCATGAAGTTGTCTCTTTCGGTATCGCGGGTAATCTCTTCGAGAGATTTGCCGGTTCTTTCACTTAAAATGGTATTGAGAGTGTTTTTGATCTTGATAATTCTGTCTGCGTGGATTTTGATATCGGTAGCCTGACCCTGCATACCGCCGAGAGGCTGATGTATCATTATCTCACTGTTAGGAAGTGCAAAACGTTTGCCCTTGGCACCTGATGCCAAAAGGAATGCTCCCATGGAGGCTGCCATACCTATACAGATTGTGGATACATCACACTTTATATACTGCATTGTATCATATATAGCCATACCTGCAGTGATTGATCCGCCGGGGCTGTTGATGTAAAGATTGATATCCTTATCGGGGTCTTCACCCTCAAGAAAAAGCATCTGCGCAACCACAAGACTGGCAGTAACATCATTTACTTCTTCACCCAAAAATATTATTCTGTCTTTTAAAAGTCTGGAATAAATATCGAATGAGCGCTCTCCCCTGTTTGTTTGTTCTATTACCATTGGTACAAGACTCATAACAGCAATTCCTCCTAAATTTTATTTATGTCGAAAAATTATTCGGCGTCAGTCTTTTCTGCCTTTTTTTCAGCTGTCTTTTTAGCAGTTGACTTTGTTGTCTTTTTTTCAAGCTTTTCTTCATCGTCGCTCTTTTCTGCTTTTGCTTTGGAAGCAGATTTTGCTTTGGGCTTTGAAACCTTTGCATTGTCGGCAATAAATTCTACTGTTTTTCTGATAATAAGATCATTCTTGATGGATTCTTTTTCGTTATCTCCGATAAGAGTTTTTACCTTATCGAGCTCCATGCCGTACATATCGGCCATTCTCTGAAGCTCTGCTTCGATATCTTCATCTGTAACCTCAACATTCTCTTCTTTGGAAATTTTTTCGAGAACGAGAGAAGATTTAACCTGAGCCTCTGCCTGATCTTTGAACTGCTCTTTGAAGCTATCGGCAGTAGCACCGGTAATCTGCATGTACTGTTCAAGGCTCAGACCCTGTGAAGAAAGACGGTAGCCAAAATCCTTGGTAAGGTCTTCGATACGGTTGTCAATCATACATTGGGGAATTTCTACCTCTGCATTTTCGCATACAGCCTCTACAAGCTTGTTTTCAAACTCGCTCTTTGTTCTTGCCTCGTTGGACTTATCAAGTCTTTCCTTAATGCTGTTTTTATATTCATCAAGTGTTTCAAATTCACTTACGTCCTTTGCAAAATCGTCATCAATTGCAGGAAGCTCTTTTTCTTTAATTTCTTTAACTGTTACTTTGAACACTGCCGGCTTGCCCTGGAGGTCTTTGGAGTGATACTCTTCGGGGAAGGTAACGTTAACCTCTGTTTCAACGCCTATCTCTGCGCCAACAAGCTGATCCTCAAAGCCGGGAATAAACTGACCGCTTCCGATTTCGAGAGTGTGGTCTGTGCCCTTGCCGCCTTCAAATGCAACACCGTCGCAGAAGCCCTCAAAATCGATAACTGTGATATCACCCATCTTTACTGCTCTGTCTTCTACGTTAATCATTCTGGCATTCTTTTCTGCCATGGCCTTAACCTCAGCTTCTACATCCTCGTCTTTGGTTTCGTATACAACCTTTTCGCATTTGATGCCCTTATACTCTCCGAGAGTAACCTCAGGCTTAACTGTTACGGTAGCAGAAAGAACGAGAGCTTCTTCGTTACCGATGTTTTCGATATCGATTTCGGGACGGTCAACGGGGTCGATGCCCGATTCTTTTACTGCAAATTCATAAGCCTCGGGGCATACAAAGTTAACAGCGTCTTCGTAAAATACACCCTCACCGTAATATTTTTCAATAATTTTTCTGGGTGCTTTGCCTTTTCTGAATCCGGGAATCGCAATTTGCTTTACGTTCTTCTTGTAGGATTTTTCAAGGGCTTTTTCAAAAGCTTCTTTGTCAATTTCGATTGTGAGCTTGACAACATTTTTTTCAATCTGTTCGTTTTTTATAAGTTTCATCTGTAGGAAACCTCCCAAATAAATTTTTTTACTCTGATTGCTTGCAAATCTATATCAACCGAAGCAGGCTTAACGCCCGTCCAGATTATACGGTTTGAAATTTAGATAATCGGCCGAAACCAATCTGTATTCTATGCCGTCTGCAACACCCGAAAAACTTTCTTCCGCCACAATGCCGTGAAGATGACCGTATATGCATCTTCTGACATTGTAGGTATGAAGAATTTTTGACACCGAGCTATCAGGGCTGCCGTCATTCTTTAGCGGCGGGTAATGAAAAACCGCCAGCTTTTCCATATTGGGAGCAAGACTTTGGGCAGATTTTAGTGACAAATCGAGCCTGATTAACTCGCGTTCATAAATTTTGCGATCTTCAGCTTTGAATGAATCGGAGGCGGGAATAAGCCAACCGCGTGTTCCGGCAATCACAGTATTATCCCATACAAAGGCATCGTTTTGCAAAAAGCTGATGGTATCAAAGCCGTTTGCCGAGGTGAACGCTTTTAGCTTAGAAAGGCTCTCCCACCAATAGTCGTGATTGCCACGAATAAGAAGCTTACGTCCCGGGAGCTCATTCAAAAATCTGAAATCATCAACTGCATCGGCAAGATACATTGCCCAGGATATATCACCACCCACAATGACGAGGTCATCGTGTGAGACGGTTTCGCACCACAGGGAACGTATTTTCTCCATATAGTTGTGCCAGGTGTAACCGAAGACATCCATGGGTTTATCGGCGGAAATTGAAAGATGCAAATCGCTCATTGCAAAAAGAGCCATATGTATATTCCTCCTCCGACAAAACCACCAAATTACATAACAATCCAATTTACAATTTACAGCAAAACATATTATATAACATATTTTAGATAAAATCAAGTTGTTATTTGTACAAAAAAGTGTTAATATATTGTCATAAAATTATTTTAAAGGCATAATAAAATGAAAATATTACAAATTTTGACAAAAAATTTAAGCTACATTATACTATTTGCTGTGCTCACTGCACTTATGCTTGTATCTCTTAATGAATACAATAATAATTATGACCGCATTGAAGAAAAAATAAACTCAATTGATACAGAAAGTGTGTTCATATGTGAGATAACCTCCTTTCCGGCGAGAAAGGACTCGGATAGAACAACCTTTTATGCCAAGCTTGTTACCCACAAAGAAAAAGCTCTTAAGGGGGCAATAATATATTTTTCGGTAAAAGGCATGCCGCATTTTCCTCAAAAAGGCGATATTATAGAGCTCGCAGGAAAGCTTCAGACCGCTGCCGCTCTCGGCAACGAGGGCGCATTTGACTACAAGGAATACCTCAAAAGTCAAAACTGCTCAGGAGTTTGTTACACAGACGGCAGCAATGCAAAGCTGATTTCTTATGAAAATGGCTTTTTTAGAGCTATATACAAAATCCGAAAGCAATTCATAACAGCGGCAGACAACACACTAAGCGTTCAAAATGCTTCACTGCTTAAAGCGGTACTCACAGGCGATCGCACCGGCATTGACAGTGAGTGTGCAGAAGCTTTTAAAAAATCGGGCATTTATCATATTGTGGCGATTTCGGGTCTGCATCTCAATTTGTTTATATGTATTGTATTTTATGCAATTTCGAAGCTTAAGCTAAAAAGAATCAAAAAGGCAATAGTATCGCTTATTGCTGCAATATTAACCGGAGGCTTTGTTCTTATTTTTACCGGGATGGGAATTTCGGTAATCAGAGCATTTATAATGATGCTTATTTTCTCAGCGGCTTCACTCATCCCCAGAAGAGCCGATTCGAAGCATGCACTGGTGATGACCGCCTTTTTGATACTTATTGCAATGCCATACAACATGTACAGCATTTCCTTTTGGCTGTCGTGCCTTTCTACAATGGGTGTGCTGATAAGTGCGGATGCAATAAAAATAATGAAGCAAATAAAAATGCTCCGTCCCTTTGCGCAAAGCTATATAGGAAGCACCTTCACGGTTTCTGCAATGACAACCCTCTTCACCCTACCCGTGACCGTAACATCCTTCGGATATATTCCAATATATTCATGGCTTGCCAATGCACTTGTCATACCGGTAATGAGCTGCTTTCTTGGTTTTGGTGCATGCTTTGCCGTTATCACGGCAATTGCGCCGGGAATATTGTCACAAATTTTGGGCTTTGTCATAACGGCTCTATCGGAATTTATAATATGGACAGCTAAGACCGTTTCTTCGCTCCCCTATGCAATAGTCGATACATATTTGATATATTTTGTCATAATAATATTTGCTCTTGCAGTTTTTTTGATTTATTGGTATACTTATGTAAAACACGGCTGCAGATATGCAATTATAATTCTTTGCATCTTTTCTGTGCTGTCGGGTATGTATGCTTTATTTGCACCGCCAAAGGATGAAATATGCGTCACCTTTGCCGATGTTGGTCAGGGCGACTGTGCCATAGCCGAGATAAACGGACAAAGCATCATGATAGACAGCGGCACTCACGGAGACGGAGAATATACAGCAGAAGCAATAGCGGCAACCCTGAGAGCAAAAAATATCTATGCTCTTGATATGGTTGCGGTCAGTCATTTTCACTCTGACCATATGAATATACTGCCCCATCTTATAGAAAGCGGAAAGGTCAAAGCCTTGGCAATACCGCGTTATTTTGACCCCACACAAAGCAATGCTGTCAAAAACAAAGAGGCTTTGCTGTATTCGTGCATAAAATCAAACACAAAAATATATTATCTGAGTGCCGGATCACATATAGATCTGAGCGGCGGTGCTGTAATCGATGTCATATCTCCCGACAAATCAATGTTTTGTGAAAATAACGATATGTCGGTTATACTAAAGCTTTCATACGGTGAATCGGACTTTTTGTTTTGCGGTGATGCCGAAGACAGCGGAATAGAAAATATTATCGGCAAGGATATTGGATGTGACATACTGAAGATACCGCATCATGGCGGAAAGAGCAAAAACCTAAAGCTGTTGATTGACAAATGCGGTGCTAAAGCGGCGGTAATATCCTGCGGGCTTAACAACAGCTATAACCATCCCGATGAAAAAACGCTTGAAGCTCTTAAAAATTCACAGACCAATTATTACAGAACAGACAAAAGCGGTGCTGTGACCGTGAGAGCAGATAAAAAAGGTAATATATCAATAGAAACAATGAAAAAGTCCAAATAAATGCAGAAACAGAAAAGGAACTTATAAACAATGTCGGTAAAAGATGATATTAAAAGTAATAATTTTAAAAATGTGTATTTACTCTGGGGCGATGAGGACTATTTGAGAGACAGCTACAAAAATGCTGTTATAAAAAAGGTGCTCGATCCGTCTTTTGCAGATTTCAACTACAAGGAGTATACTGCCAAAAAGCCTGATGCCCAAGAAATTGACGAATATGTAAGTAGTTATCCATGCATGAGTGAAAAGAAAATTCTCTATATAAAAAACAGCGGTCTTTTTAAAAAGGCAACAGAATCCGAAAAAAAATACTGGCAGAAGCTTTTTGAAGATGTGCCCGATTTTGTTATTATTATTTTTTCGGAGGCCGAGGTTAACAAAACCACAGTGCTTTATAAATCGGTGTCAAAGCTTCATTCGGTTGACGAATTTCCGTATCAGAAAGAGGCAGATCTCATAAACTGGATTGGCAGGCACGCCGAAGACGGCGGGAAAGAAATTTCATCAAATGCTGCAAAGTATCTTATAGAATGCTGCTCGTCAAACATGTATCTTCTTAAAGGTGAGATTGATAAGCTGGTTTCATATTGCAGCTCAAAGGCTATTACCGAGAAAGATATTGATGTATGCTGCTGTAAGGTGGCAGAAAGCAGAGTTTTTGACATGATTGACGATTTGCTTGCAGGAAATGCCTCATCCGCCTCAAAAAAATATGAAGAGCTCAAGCAGCTCAGAGAAGAACCCATAGCAATAAACGGTGCTATTTTTTCCAAATATAATCAGCTCAGAAAAGTAAAAATACTTTCGAAAGCCATGAGTGCCGGTGAAATTGCCGCAAAGCTTGGGAAGAGCTATTATTATGTAAATCTTATCCTTAAGCAGGCTGCCCGTATGACAGTGGAGGATATTGACAAAATAATAAACCTGTGCAGCGAATCGGACCACAAAATAAAAAACGGTATTTTGGACGGTTGGTCTGCCATAGATATAATTATAGCAAACATGATGTAAGCTCTTAAAAAGTGAAGCACAATTCTACGCAGCGTTCAAAAATCGAAATATATTTTACTATTTTGTAGATATATTTACTTGATTTTTTCATGTTGTAATGATATTATTTTACTGTGCTATTTATTATAATTATTAATATATATGCAATAATTTAAAAGATGGAGGAATTATAAAATGGACAAGATCAAAGTAGCCGTTGTAGGCGTTAACGGTTTCGGAAGCAGACACGTAGAAGCTTTTGCAGCACACAAAAATGCAGAGCTTATGCTTCTTTGCGATACCGATGAAGAAAAAACAAAACAAATGAGCGAAAAGTACGGTGTACCATATACATCAAACTTTGACGATGTGCTTGAAAACAAGGATATCACAGCTGTATCAATTGCACTGCCCGATCAGCTTCATTGCGATTATGTAATAAAGGCTCTCCGTGCGGGCAAGGATGTACTTTGTGAAAAACCGCTTGCACTCAGGCTCAACGAATGTAAAGAAATGATCAAGGCTTCAAAAGAAACCGGAAAATATCTTATGGTAGGTCAGATTTGCCGATTTACTCCCAGCTTTGTAAAAGCTAAGGAAATTATAGATAACGGTGACATAGGCGAGCTGTTCTTTGTAGAAAGTGAATATGCTCACGATTACTCCGGTATGAAGTGCGAATGGAGAAAGAACGATCCCGAAAGAGACGGCTTTCTCGGCGGAGCATGTCACGCTGTTGACCTTCTCAGATGGATTGCGGGAAACCCCTCTGAGGTTTTTGCCTATGCAAATCACAAGGTTCTTAAAGACTGGCCCTCAAACGACTGCACAATCTCGGTAATGCAGTTTCCAAATGATGTTATAGGCAAGGTATTCTGCTCAACCGGATGTAAGCGCGATTATACCATGAGAACAGTTCTCTACGGTACAAAGGGAACGATTATTGTAGACAATACGAGCGAGTATCTTACACTGTATAAAGACAATCTTTATACCAATCCCGGCGCTCATAGTATACCGGTTAAAATTCCCGTTGCTGTGAGCAACCACAATATCGTTGATGAAGTAAATGAATTTTGCAACTGTATCATCGACGGCAGAGAACCCATCCTCAGCCCCTATGAAGGCGCTGCAACGGTTTCTATTTGTCTTGCCGCTATCGAAAGTGCCAAAGAGCATAAGCCGGTTCAGGTTGATTACGATTTCTGATTTTAAAGTAATACATAATTTCTATTTTTGAAATTTTACAGAGCAAGCTTTATTGCTGTTTCAAGCCACCGTGCATGCCTTTTGTCGCACGGTGGCTTGATTTAAATTTAAAATTTATACCTCAATCCATGTGAACGGAGTTTTCATAGCTTTGAGACCGGCTTCTCTTATCTCAATTACTTCCACTGTATTTTCGTGAGGTACAGGGATAATCCCTGTGTCAAAAAATTTGAGCATGTTTTTTATGCAGCAGGCAAAAAAGTCAGATGTAACCTCTGTCGACACAGTTTTCCCATCCGAATAGCCAAGATTCATCCTAAAGGGTGCCCCCTCCAAAAAATTTGCAAATCTTGCCTGTCTGCCATCTTCGTATTCAAGTATCATTGCTTTGTAGGCATCTGTTCCAACGCTCATAATACGCTTTTTCTTGCCTGTGCCCATAAGCTTTACAATCGGTTCAATCTGATGAATTGAATACATTTCATAGGTTCCCGGACCGGAGCTGTTTATCACGCAAAGGCCATCTTTTTCTATATTTTGATATTCATCGGCATAATAGAGTGCCGACGAAGAATAACAGCTTGTACCAAATTTGTCTGCCTGCTCAAATATTCGCAGTGCGCTTGCCTTATTTGGCGCAAAGGTCTTGTCTATATAAGTGTTTTTGCCGGATTCAAGAGGCATCTGACAAAGCTCCTCATGCATCTCGGGATTATCCGGAGAAAGAACTATGAGATAATCACTTTTTTCAATTAGTTCTTCCATCGTTTCCAAGACCGGAATACCGTATTTTTCACTCCACTGCTTATTTGTCATTCCGCCGGGATGCGGAGAATCAATTTTTGCCCATGCATGGGCTACTTCAAAATTGCCGCCGCCCTGCTGTCTAATAAACTCAGGATAATTATTGGCATGCCACTCATCAAGATAATAATCTATAAATCCTATTTTTTTCATGTTTAATTTCCTCTCTGTGTTTTAATTTAGTGTTACGGCTCATTTAGTATGTATGGCGGGGCTTTATAGCTTTTTCTCCTTAGGATTTGCTATGTATAAAGCTCCAAAATAATTATATATTAGAAAAATAAAAAAGTCAAGCAAAATAAATCATACAAAAAACACCTGTTAAATTTAAAGAACTTTCTCAGCGCTTGATTTTTCCTTTTGGAGCCTGTTATTATGATGATAAGAAATGCCGCTTATCCCCAAAATATACCGAGCTCAGGCGGATTGTATGTCCAGAATACAAAACACAATGCAAACAAAAGCAAAACCGCAAGCCCTCGTATATTGTCTCCTCTGTCATCGCTGCCCGTGCCCGAAATTAGTCTCAGGCTGATATATGTATATATCAAAACCGCGGCAAAAAATGAAAAAACATCGGCAGCAAGGAGATTAAATCCCAGAACACCCGAATATGTATAAAAAAATATAACTACAGTGCACATAGCGCAGAACAGTGCAGACATCTTGACAGCAAAAAAATCTGTTATGCGTCTGCCATATCCAAAATATTCCGGTATCATAAAATATATCGCCGGCCAAAAAATAAGCTTAAGATGCTCCCAAACACTTTCGTTTATCGGGAAAAAATATCCGGCATAGGTATTCTTTCCAAAAAAATCATAGGCAAAATGAGATACAACTCCCATTATTATAACAAAAACACAACCTGCAATGTGCCATTTTTTTATGCTCATAGAATCACCCGTATTATCCTATGAGTTCAAAAACAATATTAGAACGAAGAAAAAGCTCGGACAAGCGCACTCTGAAGGTGCTGCTGTCTGAGCTTTTTTGACAAAAAATCAATCAATATAACTAAATTAAGATGTCCCCCGCCTCTATAGGCGGCGGATGACATTTAATTTTTTCAGTGGGAGTTCAATCTCCCACTGAAAACGTTGAATGACGCGGCTTTGCCGCTTATTGAAAATTCGGCTATCTTTGTATGCCTCGTGCAGCAAGAGCCGCTTTAAAAAACGGTACGTCGCAGGATTCCACACAGCGCGCATTAGCCGGAATATCCAGATAGTAGAGAGGGTCACAGCGTACACCGTCTTGAGAAATATAAAAATCAAGATGATTGCCCGTGCTGTTGCCCGTGTTGCCCACACCGCCGATTATATCACCGGCTTTGACCTGTTGCCCCGTAGTCACCTTTATGGAATAAAGATGTGAATACTGGGTTTTAAGACCGTTGCCGTGATCTATTCTTATAAAATTGCCATATCCGGTCTGAGAATTTTCATATGAGCCAAAGCCCTGATCTTCAACTACACCGTCCATAACAGCTATAACCGACGCGTCCTCACTCGCTGCAATATCTATTGCGGCATGACCGTTGACTCTGCCTGCATTGGAATGACAGAAAGGGTTGTCACACCAAAAAATGGTTGTTATAAGACCCGATGAAGGAACCGGCCAAAGCATATACACCGGTGAATTGACTGTTGCTCCCTGAGGAAAAGAAACCGAAAAGCTATAGTCAAACTCGGCGCGACCCTCATGAGCATCAACACAGGTTATTTTCAGCGTTTTGCTACCTTTTGAAAGCTTGCCGAAGGTTATGCGGCTGTCTATATTTGAAAGCATATAACTGCAAGACTGTATATCAAAGTCGGTCTCGTTGATTTCGGTAATTCCGGTTGCATTATCTATAATCTTAACATTTACTCTGTTGAGATGAACAGCAGAATGTATAGTTCCGCTGAGAACATATGGTCTTCCCATAACCACGGTCTGAGGCGGAGTGAAACCGTCTATTATAATTCTGGTATAGGGAGATTGATAGGAGCCGTCGTAGGAGGAGGTAACAATTCCTACAGTAGAGCAGGCGCTGTTCCAGTACACAGTGCCATCATATATATCAGCCACAGTTCTGACCGGAACAAAGGTTCTGCCATTTATCATACAAGGTGCAACAGAAGCGGTGTGATATGTCAATACACCATTTTTGCTGACGGGTATAACCGGATTGTTAATCTGAACCCAGGCCGCAAATGTACCGCCGCCCACAATTACTGTTTTGTTGGGTTCGTCCCACACACAATTAAAGCCAAGTGCCTGACCCATATCTTTTAGTGAAATCATGGTAGTGCCGTTTATCGTATACGGTCCGTATTCAAATGATACGGCGGAGCCGTTGCAATATACCGATATCGGAGTTTCTGCAAATGCAGAAAAAGAAAGCATAGACTGAAATATAATAAGTAATACTAAAATAAAAGCTGATTTTTTCATGAAAAACCTCCTTTCATCAGTATAATTTTATCAAAGCTTTACATATTATGTCAATTCATATGCTATTTTGTCAAAAAAATGTAACATTTATTTCACTTATCATTCATAAAATGTCATTGCAAACAATTTTTTTAAAAATATTTAGTCGTTCAAAGCCTTGAAATAAGCGGCTTTGAAATTTTTTTGAGTTTTTTTAAAAATTTTTTCGAGAATAAGTGTTGACAAAACGCTTATTTTGTAGTAGAATACATATAGATTAATGTACTTGTTGTATGCAAAGCTTTAATCAAAATTTGTTTTTCGTTATTTAATAGAACAAGGTTGTCAAGATATCTGCAATTTTGACAACCTTGTTCTATTTTGTTTTAAAATTAAAATTTGCTCAAAAAAACTGCAAGAGATAAAAACACCCTTGCAGTTTGATGTTGATTAATATGTATTTGCTTTGGAACGGCCTCCGCCGCGCTTTGATTCCATATTGCGCTTTATGTCGTGCATTTTTTCGTCACTCGCCTGCTTGAATTTGTTGAGCTTGTCTTCAAATGACATCTCCGAATCCTTAGGTCTGAACCAGTCAAACTCATCGGGCTGTGCATGAAGGTCTGTTTCGGGAAGCTTGGGCGTGCGCGCTTTTCTTTCCGATACCGGATTGGGTGCGGAATTTTCGATGTTGCGCTCCTGCATAACCTGCTTGATAGAAAGAGATATCTTGCCCTTTTTATCCCCGTGGAGCACTTTGACATCTACCGAATCTCCTACCTTAATAAGCTCATTAATATCCCTAACATAAGATGTTGAAACCTCAGAAATGTGAACCATTCCGGTTAAACCGTTGCCCAAATCAACAAAAGCACCGAATTTTGTAATACCGGTTACTTTGCCGGTAATGATTTTTCCCTCTTCCAACTGCATTGTAAAAAACAGCCCCCTCGTCAGCTTATTTATCATTTGAGTTAATATATACTTTGTCTCCGGGTTCAACAAGCCCCAAAGTTTTTCTGGCTATTTCTTTATAGTTTTCATCGCTGTGCATATTGAGCTTTTCATCTGCCAGCTTTTTGGAAACCTCTTTTTCCGCTTCAATCTGACGATTAACCTCTGCAATACGGGACTTATAATCATTTATTTGACCAAACACCCCGATAAACGCGCTGATAACAAAATATACAAGGCATATTGCTATTACACTTTTAAATATTTTAAATCTCTTTTTTTTCACTATTTTCATTTTCATAATCCTTTTACAGATTTATATGGATTCATATATGTAAAATCATTCACATGTAAAATCATTCACATGTAAAATCATTCACACTACATTAGTATAAACTATTTTCCTTAAATTGTAAAGAATTTTTAACAAAAATATTGCACAAAATAAAAAGCTTTTTTATTTGCTTTTAGATAATTTTTTTATGCATTTTTGCCTAAATTGGTATATCGTGCATTTTATGAAATGCCAAATGATGCCAAAAAGGCGGGAAAAAGGCCTTGTAATAAGTGCGAACACTATCGCAAATGCTCGCTTCAGCTTTGTGACAAGCCACGACAATGCCGAAAAGAACACGCAGATTTTCGGCAACAGAAAGGGGCTTTCTGCCGTCAGATACAGGGTAGCACCCAATATCGCTCCCACAACTTCAAACCAACGTACTCTTCCCTGGTTGTACACTGTCACTGTTTGGGAAAAAATTAAAAATGCAATTGCACAAAAAATTATATCTTGAGCGGCAATCATATTTTTCCCGGGAGGATATACCCTGCGCATTGCTCTGAATATGTCAAATATCAAGCTGATTATTTGTCCGCACAACAATGAATAGACAAAAACCATCAAATCGTGCGGTGTGTTTACCGTCATTGTACCCATGGCTTACTTAAAAATTTTGCCAAAAAACGAGGATCCGCTCTGCTTGGGCTGAGCATATTCCAAAAGTGCTATGCGTCCGTTAACAGTTATTTCGCCGCTGTCTAAGTTGAGCTTACTAAGATTAAGTCCCTCCCCTTTTATGATAAGTATGCCCTTTGATGTGTGCAGAATTATTTCGGTTTCGTTGTAGCTTTCTGCATTTTCTACCCCCGAAACACTTATCTTGGAACGGTTTTCCATAATAATATTGTGAGGAAGATCTGTTTTTACTGTGCGTATCTGTTTTTTGTCGTCCATAATTCAAAAACCTCCGTATATTTTTTGTTGTACTAAAAATATATGCGGAGGTTTGTCTTTTATTACATCAGCCGTTGGTTATTACATTGTACATGCTCCGAGCATCGTCTTTTAATACATGCTCGGAGATGCTTACAATTTCTACCTTCATGATTATCCCGCCAAAGGTGATTTCCAAAATATCGCCCTCTTTAACGGCTGTGCCGGGCTTTGCAACCTTGCCGTTGACGGTGACCTTACCCTGTTCGCACGCTTCACAGGCAACCGTTCGTCTTTTTATGATTCTTGATACCTTCAAAAATTTATCTATTCTCATAGCCGTTTGTTTCCTTTCTTTTCATCTGATTATCTTAAGCTTTCTGCATATTGAAGTAAGCTTTTCTGCCTTGGGCAAAAGTGCAATATCATCCTCATCAATGCCCCTTATTGCAATCAGAACAACAGTATAGACAACTGCACCAATGGCAATTGGTGCTGCTGCCGCAAGAAGCTTGCCCTTGTCGGCAAAATACGGGGTCGTAACCCAAAGCACCGCTGACATTGCCGCAACAGATACAGCCGGCTTTATCACAAGCTCCGATGCAGGGAAGCGAATTTGCATTTTTTTCTTCATATCTATAATATTGAGTGTGAGAATAATAATGTAGCAAACTGTTGTACCAATGGGAGCTCCCTTGATATTGATATCGGGATGTGCCACAAGCAGATAATTAATAACAATTTTTGCCACGCCGCCTACGACCATGTTTTTAACCGGGGCGTTCACATTGCCGGTTGCCTGCAAAATTGCGTTGGTAACAAGCACGAGCGAAACAAAAATAATGCCCAGTGCCAAAATTTGGAGTGTGGCGGTTGCATTTGTTTTGTTGTATATAAGGTCTAATATAGGCGATGAGAGCATACTCATGCCCACAGAACAAGGCAAGGCAAAGAGAATTGTTATTTTCATGCTTTTGCAAGTGGTGTTGGCGGCAATATCATGTTCGTGTTGAACAAAGGCAGATGCAATTGCGGGAACAATGCTTATCGTGATTGCATTAATAAGCGTTGGGGGCAGGTTAAAAAGCGGAAACGCATATCCCGAATAGGAACCCCACAAACGATTTGCCGCATCTTCGCTGAACCCTCCCGCCTGCAGTCTTCTCATAATCATTGCCATATCTATAAGGCTGGTAAGCGAAAAAACCGATGCACCGATAGTAATCGGAATTGCGATTTTTACAAGCTTTTTTAAGATAGCTCCGTCGGAAGGGCAGTCATGAGACATTTGCACTCCGGAAACCCTTACCTTTTTTCGCTGATAAATAACAAACAAAATGACAAATCCCATTGCCGCACCGCAAGACACCCCAAAAACCGCACCTGCAGATGCCTTTTCCATACCCTGAGATGCCAGGAGATATGCAGCGCTAAAGCCTATAACAAGCTTTCCGAGTGCTTCGGCAACCTCGGAGCACGCTGTGGGAAGCATATTTTGCAGTCCTTGAAAATAACCTCTGTAGGCACTCATTGCCGATACAAAAATCATAGCGGGAGCAATAGCTCTGATGCCCGAAGCAGCACCGGAGTTTTTGAGAAGATTTTCGGCAAAGAAATCAGCTCCGAAATAAAGCACGGCACATCCCACAGCACCTATTACAAGCAAAAGTCTCATGCTTACCAAAAATATGCGGTTTACTTCGTAGTCTCTGCTCTTTGCATGCCCCTCAGACACCATTTTGGATATGGCAACAGGGAGACCTGCTGTTGCAAGAATAAACATCCATGTATACATCTGATACGATGTGGAAAAATATCCCATTCCATCCTCATTGAGAATGTATGTAAGGGGAATTTTGAATACGGCACCGATAATTTTTACCAAAGCATTGGCAATGAGAAGAATTATTGCACCGTACATAAAGCTTTTGCTTTGCTTAGCTTTTTGTGACAAGAGGTTCACGTCCTTCATATTGATTTATCTGTAATTTTATTTATTATATCATATTATTTCAAAAAAAGAAATATTAATTTTTAATATAAATAACTTTAAAGGAACGGTTATTATAATGCAAAAAAAGTTGTTTTTATCAAAAGTTATCCAAATGGCTGCTTCAATGATAGTATTTAACGTATCCTCCATATGTTACGGAGTTTTTATTTCTGCAAGGTCGGGAGAAAACGGAATAGGGCTTTTTCACCTGATAATGAGTGTGCATTCGCTGGGTATGAGTCTATCTGTTTCGGGAATGAGCCTGACAGCCACAAGGCTTCTTTCGGACATGCCGCAAGACAAGGGGTTTATGTGTTCTGATGATATAATGAAAAAATGCCTTAAAATATGCATATCAACCTCGGCTGTTGCCGCAGGCGTGATGTTTTTCGGCGCAGATATAATATCGCAAAAAATCCTCGATGAGCCGCAGTGTGCATTTTGCCTGCGTATCCTTGCTCCGTCTCTTGTGTGTATAGGAATTTCTTCGGTTGTAGCAGGGTATTTTACAGCCTTTGCAAAGGTGGGCTCCGCCTGCGTGGGCAAGCTTTTTGGAGAGGCGGCGGGTTGGGGTATAACGCTTGTTCTTTTCAAAAACTTTGACAAAGAAAAAATGTATGTGGCAGTTATAATTGCAAATGCACTCTCAAGCCTTACAGAATGTGTTGCAAATATTGTTTTGTGGCAGCTTGGCAGAATCGGACAGCGCAGGATGAGCTGCAACTGCACCTACAGACATATAATATCAATTGCTTCGCCCCTTGCCCTCGGGTCATATCTGAAAACGGGACTGGTGAGCTGCGAAAATCTTTTGATACCAATCTGTCTGAATTACGGCCAAATCGGCAATGCGCTCGGACAATACGGAGCCCTAAAGGGCATGAGTATTCAGCTTCTGACATTCCCATATGTATTTATAGGAGCGTTTACTTCTCTTATTGTGCCCGAAATTGCCAGAAGACACAGCGTAGGTCACAAAAACTCTATAAAATATATATCAGAGCTTTCGGTAGACAGTATATTGAAATTTGCGTTTTTTATATGGTGTGTTTTTCTCATTTGGGGAAATGAGCTCTGCTCAATGTTTTTCACCGCCAAAAACGCAGGTGATTATTTGAAAATGCTTTCGCTGCTGCCGGTATTTATGTATCTGGATTCGGTAACCGATGCTATACTTAAAGGTCTTGACAAGCAGGTTTTCACCCTAAAGGTCAACATTGCGGATTCATGTATGAGAGTCATATTGATTTTTTTGCTTGTGCCGATTTATGGAATAAAGGGATATATATACATAATGTATATAAGCGAAATAATAAATTTATCAATAAGCTATATAAAGCTTAAAAAAATTACCAATATCAGATTTTCACCGCTGCAAAGCATTGTTATACCAACATCGGCGTGCATGGGTTCGCTCTGTATATTAAAGGTTATATCAGTAGATAATACAATTACACAAATACTTGTATTTGCAGGTGTATATCTAACATTTTTAAGCCTTACAAAAGCAATCTTCGGTAATAAGACTAAAATACGTGATATTTTTAGTAATTTTGCTTATAATATCAAGGTATAAGAGGCGTTTTTATGCATATCTCACCGAAAAATAATTTTTTCAAAAAAAGTATTGACAAACTATGCCAAAACTGATATAATTCTAAAAGTCGGTTGGCGACAGAAAGTTTAGATGGTTTGCGGGTGTAGTTCAATGGCTAGAATCTCAGCCTTCCAAGCTGATTGTGTGGGTTCGATTCCCATCACCCGCTTTTCTATCTTGCTTATGCGCCTGTAGCTCAGCTGGATAGAGCAACTGCCTTCTAAGCAGTGGGTCGGGAGTTCGAGTCTCTCCAGGCGCGTCTAATTTAACATTCATGTTATGGAGAGTCAGACTTACCACATATGGTGGGTATAGTTCAGTCGGTAGAGCGCCAGATTGTGGTTCTGGATGTCACCGGTTCGAGTCCGGTTACCCACCCCACTTTTTTCTTACATATTGGGCTGTAGCCAAGTCGGTAAGGCACCAGATTTTGATTCTGGCATTTCGTAGGTTCGAGTCCTGCCAGCCCAGTTCCTTTTTGGGCAAAGGCTTGACCTTTTTATATAAAAATCAATATGGGCCATTAGCTCAGTCGGCAGAGCACTTGACTTTTAATCAAGGTGTCCGGAGTTCGAATCTCCGATGGCTCAGAACAATGAAAACCGCTTAAATCCAGTGTTTAAGCGGTTTTCCTTTACCTATCACCACGTTAATTTGTGTCAATATGTGTCAACAAATGATACAAAAATCGGGTGTCATATGGGTGTCAAATGTCATAAATGGGTGTCAAAAAGGTGTCAAAAAATTTAAGAGTGTCTGCGCGGGGAATCGTGCGTCTCTCACCGCATCTTCACCCTTTTTAATAGCACCGTATTTTTTGATATGCTCATCAAGCTTCTTTTGGACTTCTTTTTTCAATTCAAAATATGAAGCTTCTACTTGCTCGGCTGTTCTTCGTATTCCACGGTCAATGTTTTCAACAACTTCGCCTCCGGTGGATTCTTTTGATTTTAAAACAGAATCTGAGGAATAATTTTTTCTATAATTCATAAAATAAGTATTGACAATATCTTCTTTTTGTAGTATACTGTCATTGCCAGCAATGGACTGAACCAGCTTGGGCAATTGGAGCCCTCTGCTCGTAGACCATTGCTGGCATTTTTTTGTATCAACATATTTAAGCTGACCTCTTTCAGATTCGGTATTAACAAAATTTTCTATTCCAATTTTACCATATGCACTTGCAATCTTATTAATTCTTATACGATCTTGATATCGATTCAAATGCACAGCAACAATAACTGCGTCACCAAATTTATCTGATAATTCTGTAACCAATACATAAGCATTGTTTACGCTTGAAGATTTAAAGACCATTATAGGATTGTTGATAGCCTGAGGAAGTTCTTTTATATTATCTTTATAAATGGAGTGTTTACCTCCGGTCATTTTGTACATAACATTCATATCATAAACCATAGGCAAGTCTTTTGTTCCTAATGCTTTTAATACAAGCGGTGTGTCACCAAGCTCAAAATAGTCATCTTCTTTCAAATCGCCATTATACCACGCATCGACTTTTTGAGAGAATTTAATTTTCACTTCATCTGTCGCAGAGAAAAGTTTTTCTTCCGCTTCAATTTCTTCTTTAGAATAAAATATATCATCATCCCATGAGCTGAACATACCAAAATTGTCTGTTGATTTTATCTGACTTGGTTCGAATGCAATCCATACACGATGGCGAATTCCGTCTTTGTTTACTCGACCTCCTCCTGTGTGTGTTATTCCGTCAAATCCCATATCAGTGAATACATTTCTCACAATTTCCTCAACTTCGTATATCGGGAGTTCCTCATATGAAAGCTCATCTTCAAACTGTCTGAATATCTGCTCGTTTGTCATACCGTCACCGAAGCTTATGTCAAAACCGGCTTTGTTTACAGCCTTCTGCCATGCGTTTACATCTGCTTTAGCATCCATATCTATAGGATTCTTTATGTTTAAATATACAGCATATATCTGCTTGCTTTTTCCCTTCCCTTTTGATGTATAATGTTTTGCAATCCTTAAGCTTTCCGTAAAATACGCACCATTTCCAAAAAGTCCATACTTTCCAAAATAAGCATATGTATCAAAGTTCGTAAATCCTCCGTTAGAACTTCCATGATACACAACTTTTGGCGTTCCGTCTTTGTTAAGCACCAATGAGCAAGGTTTCGGCTTAAAATCTTTGTCGTAGGTCTTGACAAGAGAGAATAAATCTGATACAGTATTTATGTCAGATATTTCTGACTTGTTACCGTCTGTGCCTGTGAGAGGAGTAGAACCCTCAATTCCGACAGACGGTATTTCTATATCATTTAGATTATAAAATCTTTTTGTAGGATTCTTTTCATCTTTAAATTCATCAACCTTTAGTTTTACAATTATATTTTCATTTTCGTATTTTGACACCGTATAAAAAGTATGCATTATTATTCTGTTAGGATTATCTTCGTCGTTTATTATTTCCGAATTTAAAAGAACTGACGATTCAATAAGTTCTTTAATATTTCCTAACAAATTAGCCCTTTTCTTTACATCGTCAAACGATATATTATTTTTATGTAACTCTCGAATTGCATAAGAAATTGTATCGTTATAGCCAACAGCGCCGATAATTATATTAAATTTAGTATCCTTATTAACAGCATCCCCTCTATATATTGACTTTTCTTTCAAATATTTTTTTAGCAAATTTGTTAATTCTTTGTGGTTTGTGGCATTCTCAAATATTTTATTATTAGCAATAACAACAGTAACCGGACTTTTATCCTTTGCTCTCCAATCACCAAACCAACGTCTGAAAAACGGCGACTTTACTCCCATTTCGGCATAATATTTCTGTGCGACATTTTCAAGCTTTTTGAGTTCTTCTTCTGTCAGCTCGTTTAAACTCTTTCTACCTATGCTCTGGATAAGACGCACATCATCAGCAGTTATCGTTTTGGCATTAAAGACATCCGTACCGTCCGCGCTCTTCGGCAGCACTATTTTACTCTGCTGTACATTGGTTGTCTCTTTCAGCGCATTTTCATACATAGCCTTAATAGAGTTAAAATCACTCTGCAGCTCCTTTAATGCATCCTTGAACTCAGCTTTCCGACGGTGTCGCATCTTCGCTGTATCGTTTGAATATTTTCTCAAACAAATCAACAATCGCATCGTATATTCTTTGCACAGCATTGCGGTTGGTCTTTGCAAGCTCCTTTATGTAGCTTTCATCTGTCAAAAGGTGAGACACAGCCTTTGCGGTGAGCTCTTCATCAATTTCGTTTTCAGAATTAAATCGTTCCGACAAAGAAATTACATCTCCGTTTTCATCATATGTTATGAGTTTTGAAGATTTTACATTCTGCGGATACAATATTCCGAATGTTTCAACACTACCGTCATCTTCGAGAGCGTGCAAGCTATCATAGCCTTTTTTCTTGCAAGTTCTGCAAAACCAAAACGCTTGGTTTTTGTTCAATAAGCGGCAAAGCCGCGTCATTCAACGTTTTCAGTGGGAGATTGAACTCCCACTGAAAAAATTAAATGTCACCCGCCGCCTATAGAGGCGGGGGGCATCTTAATTTAGTTATAAAGTGTTATTTTCAAGAAAACTGATTTAAGCAAATCCGACTTTTTTATCTGTGCCGTACGAAATTTCAAAAAGCCAACCCTCTTTTTCTGAATCATCCGGAGAATGAAATCTACTTTCTATTAACCCTAGCGATTCATATTTGCTTTCTCCCAACGAATGATAAGGTTCCAACTCTATATGCAAAACATTCTTAAATCTATTTGCGACATTGCAGATGCCTTCAAAATGTTCTTTTCTGTCATTACATTTCGGAATTATAGGACATCGGAGAATAATACTTTTTTCCATATTGTTCAAAAGAGCTAAATTATCCAAAATCACACCGTTACTTACACCTGTAAACTTTTTATGCAGTTCGTCGGTCGTCTCCTTATAATCAAACAAAAATAAATCAACATACTTGGATATTTCTTTTATTCTGTCTGTCGATGTAAAACCGCAAGTTTCTATTGCAGTGTGTAATCCATTTTCTTTTGCTTTTTTCAGTATTTCCAAAGAAAAATCAAACTGACACAGCGGCTCACCACCTGACAGAGTTATTCCGCCTCCGGAATTGTCATAAAAAATTTTGTCTTTTAAAACCTCATCTATTACTTCATCTGTTGTAATCTCCCGCCCTACCTTCTCAAGTGCTTCGCAGCCTGTTTTTGTACACTCAAAACATTTTATGCAATTTTTTTGTGCAAATTTGTGAACCCCATTATCAAACAAATGGCATCCGTTTTCGCAAACGGCGGCACAACGCCCGCAGTTTACACACTTGTCCTTATAAAACATAATTTCCTGTTTTTCGGACTGTGACTCCGGGTTATGACACCATATACACTTTAACGGACAGCCTTTCAAAAATACAGTTGTCCGTATTCCCGGTCCGTCATTTACACAGAATTTCTGTATGTTAAATATTGTTCCTTTCATTGTGTTCACCCTAAAATCAATATTGAGTCCTTTTTAAAACCGCCATTTGCTGCCATTTTGGCAAGCTTACAAAATATTCGCTGAATCCGTATAGTCTGACTGTGAGACTTTTATACTTATCCGGATTTTTCATTGCATCTTTCAGTGTTTCCGCATTTATAACACTTATTCCGATATGCAATCCACCCAATTTAAAATACGATACTGCCAACGCTTTTAAAATATCTGCGGATACATTCTGTGAAAATGTGAGATTTAATCCTCCGGTTACCGTTCTCTCAAACGGAAGTTTGGACAGGCTTTTCAAAAGTGCGGTAATTCCGTTTTTATCTGCCCCGTATGTCGGTGATTGGTTTTCACTGAACGGTTCGCCGTCTTTTCTGCCATCGGGTGTTGCCCTTACCGTCCAAGTATTATCACGCTCAAGCGAATAAAAACCGCCTATTGCATAATAGTTTTCTTTAAGCTCAAGTTCGTCAACAGCATCCAAAAACGAATTTGCCGCAATAACCGTGTATTCATCCGCATCAGAATCATTGCCGAACCGAGTATAATTCAAAATCTCCCGTCTTAACTCCTCTTGATTTTCATAATTGTTATTTAATATTTCCACAAACTCATTATATGAAAATCTCTTTTCCTTAAAAACAAGCTTATCCAACACCATGAGTGAATCACCCAAAGTTGCAACACCGGGGCAAAACACATTGAATATCTTATACTTTGAATTGCCGTCACAAGGATAGATACCTTTGTATGCCGTATCGGTATGAAGCAGGCAATCAAGCATAAAGCATTTTCTCGCATATTCTTTGTCGGAAAAGCCTTTTTCTTTATTTTCTATGTCATTTTGAATATCATTTTTCAGCGCTGCGGTCAAGTCCTTTGCGAGATGTTCAAGATCTGAATATTCCTTACTATTTATCACATCAAGAAAAATTTGCAGTGTCGGGGTGTAATATTCGAGCCGATACGAATAATAATTCAAATCAAATGTACAGCACGCAGAAAATGTAAACTTCTTTGCATCCTCCGGCGAAATACCCTTTTTAATAAGCGCATTTACAATTAAATCATAGTTATATATATGGAGTTTGTCAACAAGTTTGTTCATTGCCGCAAATACTTCTTTTGTAAATTCTTCGCTTGCCTCCGGCTTTAATAAAACCGTAATCTGTGGCTGTGCCATATTATTCATTACCGCAGATTTTAAAACCAGCTTTGAAAACTCATTCGGATTTTCACCGCCGATATTGACATACTGCTTTGAAGATTGGCACAAAACAGGTTTTGGTTTATAATTATGCGTTCCTCTGCCGCAGATTTCGTTTGTTTTGATAAGAAAACCTGACAAAAGCTCGGTTAATTCTTCCTTACTTGCTCCGTCCGCTATCGCTTTTTCATAAAAAGGCAGCATATACTCATCAAACCGTCCGAATGCATAATCACGCTCACCCACATAACAGCTTGCAATCATATGCATAATCCAGATGCTCTGAAGTGCGGAATAAAAATCATATGCCGGTTCATACGGCACTTTTTCAAGTGCATTTGCCATCCGGTCAAAGCCTTTGCTTTTTGCAGTTGCTGCATATCTTTCAGTATAGCTCTTAATTGCATTCACAACTATCTCTGCATTTTGAGCAAAAATCAATGAATCTTCATCAACTTTTTCCTCCGCTGCATCTTTTATTTTTTTCAATACACCCTTTAAACCGTATTTAAGCAAGCTCTCATAATCGGGACTCATATGTCCGGTCGCACACAAAAGCCGATTCGGTGCAGACATACCCGAGTCAGGCTTTTCTTCAAGCACTCTGCCTGCAAAATAATCACAATCCTCTATCGGTGTTGAAACCTCCGACATTAACCTTGAAAATATGAGAGCATATTTATCAGGTTCGTTATACTCGCCGAATTCTTTTTCCAAACGGTTCAATATCCGTTCACGTTCAATAAAACATGCTTCATTATCACTTTCAAAAACCAATTCTTTAATGCAATTCAAGTCAGTCATTTTAATCCTCCAAGTCAATTTGCGCAAGCGTTGCAGGCAGTTCGTGTGCAGTATTGATAACTATATCGTTTGTAACAGTGTCAAAGCACGAAACAACAATTTTACCATTCCGTATAATTGGTTCGCCCGGCTCATCAAGCTCGTCGTTAAAGCCATCGGTATCACCATTTTGGCACAAAAATCCTTTAGCTTTTCCGGCGAGTCGATTTTTTCTTCGATATTTCCCAAATCTAATATCTTACTCATTTTAACATACAATTCGTATACATTGCTTCCTTTGTATGTATGCAATTTGGCAGATTGTTTTTCGTCTAAATTCGAAGGCAAAAGCACATATGCGTTTGCATAATCATTATCCCCTGTCACCCATATCGGACTTTCTTTACGAAAAATTGTGAAAACATCTTTAGACTTTGTTCCGTGATACATTTTTAACGGAAAATATCCGTTTTTTTCTGCATAGTTATCTAACATTTCAACAGCCGTTCTTATATCGTTGTTTTCTATAGCTTGTTGAAATCTTCTGTTTTCGGTTGTTCGCCAACCACCGGATGATTCTCTCGTACTTTCTGAACTTTCCAACCCACGTACCAAGCTTTCCAAACCGCTTTTTTTATCTCCAACCCCCGTTCTATACTTTTGGTTATCTGATATTTGATGTGATGTTTCTGCTTCTTCAGTGGGAACATTTCGTTTATTGCCAGAATCCCTTCCTCTTTTATTCCCAGATTCCGCAGAAACTCTGCCAGTTCCTCTGCCGTTGTTTGTTGTTTGTCCATATGATTGTCCTCCTTTTGATGATTTAATATTATCATCTTCAAGGTCATCTGTCAATGATTCTTTTGAATTAAGTACATCTGCACCATCGCCGCTCTTCGGCAGCACTATTTTACTCTGCTGTACATTGGTTGTCTCTTTCAGCGTATTTTCATACATAGCCTTAACAGAGTTAAAATCACTCTGCAGCTCCTTTAATGCATCCTTAAACTCAACTTCCGACGGTGTCGCATTTTCACTGTATCGTTTGAATATTTTCTCAAACAAATCAACAATCGCATCGTATATTCTTTGCACAGCATTGCGGTTGGTCTTTGCAAGCTCCTTTATGTAGCTTTCATCTGTCAAAAGGTGAGACACAACCTTTGCGGTGAGCTCTTCATCAATAAGGTCACGATTAAGCTTTCCGTCTTTTGTTGCTTCTTTTTTGTATATAGCAAGAGTTTTGTTCCATGCTTTATCAAAGCTCGATTCATTGCCGCTCAGCACTTCATACACAATATCGCTTAGCTTGTTGTAGCTCTCGGGATGAATAGTCCTTATTGCATGAATTGATTCATGCACTGCGGTTAAAAAATATTTGTTCTTTGCATTCGCATTTATCATAAGAGTTCCGGTTGCCTTGTTAAAATAACCGGCTTCACCGTCTTTCATCATATCAGAAAATCTTCAATAAGCGGCAAAGCCGCGTCATTCAACGTTTTCAGTGGGATATTGAACTTCCACTGAAAAAATTAAATGTCACCCGCCGCCTATAGAGGCGGGGGACATCTTAATTTAGTTATATTTACGCCAAGCTTCGAGGCTAATGAGTTGATTGCCCTCACGGTTACAGAATTAATCTGACCGCTTCTCTGCATATTTTTAAGCGTCTAGTTCGGAACAAGCATTGCATTTGTCTTTCCAATCAAACGACCCTGTGCGTCCATCTGACCGGCAACAAAAAACTCACGCGCCTCCGATTCATGATTTGGAAGTATGTTTTCTGCCATTCCTTAAAGGCATTAAAGTCCGGGTCTGATTCTCTGGTACGTCTATCGCGATTGAGACGCTCGAAAATAAGACTGTCGACCTCTGCCTGCGTGAATGTTTTCTCCGTGGGTGCAGGTGAACCACCGGTGCCCGGATTTCCCTCCGGTGTAGGTGTTGTAATTTGTTCAGCCATATAAGCTCATTTCCGTTTAAGGTTCGTCAACCATAAATTTATGTATAAAAAAACCACCTACAATTTGATGTAAGTGGATTTTTTATTGAATTTAATTATAAAAATTCTATGCTATAATCGTTATGTTCATGACCATATTATCTGTCTTTTATATGCAATTCTTTTTTTAATGCCGCCTGAAGAATTGCCGAAAAATTTATATTTGCTTTTTCTGCTTCGTAACTTAGCCAGCTCGGGAGCGTGCAGTTCTTTTTAACAGTTTTAATCTCATTCTTTCGGCGATATTCCTTAAAATCAATATCAACCAGGGAAACAATTTCATTAGCTCCGACTTTTATGGTTTTTAAGTCTGACGGAGTAGGTAAAGACTTTTTATCATCCTCCATATCTATACCCATAATTCCTATGGCATCCCTGGCTTGATCTATGGCATCCGCTATTGTTTCTCCTTGCGTGTTTGCATCAAAATCGGGAATGTATACAAAAAACCCGTCCGATTCCGGTTTCAAAATAACAGGATATACACTTTTCATAAATAGACCTCCTCGTATTATAATATATATTATTCGGAGTTTTATGGGGACTTTATTTTAGCCCCCGCCTCCTTATTATTGCCTGTGCTACGGATTCCTTAATTTCTCGCTGTCGGGAAATAGGTTCTATGTCCTTTCCGTTAGTGTATATGTCATGATTGCCTCCGCTCCGTTTGTAGTACCAACCGTTACGCTCTAATATATTTATTAAATCCCGACGTTTCATAGGTTCCTCCCCCTTTCATATATTATCATACGCCTTTTATACGCATTTGTCAATACTTTTTTAAAATATTTTTATATAAATTCTTTTATACCCCTCGCCACATTATACATTCTCTGCATTATATGATTTTCAGATAGATATTCAAGACCTTTTAGTGTTATTCTCATATTTGATATGTCAACAAGCTTTTCGTTGTCAATAGGATATTCTCTTATCGATACACCTTTTACATAACCATTGTCAAAAAGCATTTCAATATAGCACTTCCAACGCTCTTCAGATATATTCAATGATTTATAACTTATTATATCAAAATCATATTCGCTATAATCCATTGCTTTTTCAAGCGTCTTTAGGATTTTATAAATACATTTAAAATTATCGTTCATTTATGTAAACCACCTTTAAAACTATTTTTGAGGACTTAAAAAGCACCCTGCCTGAGGTGACCCCAAAATTAATGTAAATGCTTTGGTTGTTAAATTTACGGCATAAAAATACCACCTTACTGCACCAGTAGGGTGGTATTAGTCGGCGTTTGTTGTTCCGGTATAATATTCTGTTTTATTGCAATTTGAACAGGTTATTTGAGCATCTGTTCTATTTGGGAAACTAATTTTCTCTATTGATAATTGTTTATTACATTCAGGACATAATCCCAGTTTGCCGGTAGTCTCGTATTGTATCAAATTATTTGTAAACACACTATATCAGTCCTCTCTTTCGCAATGCATCTATAAATTTATTTTCTAAATCATATGCTTCTTGTTCAAATGCCGCACGATTTTTTTCTACAGATGCAATTCCATATTTTTTGAATTGCAAAACATGTTGTTTTTCATGGTAAATAGTGCGAATCAATTCTTCTCTGCTTAAAAAAGCATTA
>JAEDEG010000145.1 GCA_016293435.1 Clostridia bacterium | reverse complement strand
TTTATTGACTTGTCGTATTCTTTGCTTGTATTCTGCATGCCTACCACCCACAATCTATAAGATTAAACGAGCAATCGTTGTACTGAGTGACCTTGTGTGTTTTAGGGTCCACAAAAAGCGGATTTGCCTTTCTGTCGCCTGGATACATTGTTATAGTTATTGGCTTACCGGTCCTGAAATCCTCGAATGTGACAGGTATGTAAAATGGTTCAACTGCCTTTAACATACGTTGCCACACTTCCGGCTTTAGTCCTACCCATTGCATTTGGTCAAATTTTATTAAATCTCTTCCAATCCTCTGCCCTATAACTTGATTATCCGCATTTCTGCCACCATCAACTGTTGTGGATAGCGTGTAAGAAAATCCATCTCTAGGGCATGGGAAATTATACCCATTAACATTTAAAAATGCTGATAACGCCATAATTCCACCACCTTACGCAAAAGAATAGCCGTTTCGCCTTGTCCTACTTAATGTTTCGGACGCAAGCGTACGGCCATCGATATTTATGCTACTGTTTTTATCTGCAGTTTCTCTTGTGTTTTGTGCTATCTGTGCAAGGTAAGGTGCAAGGGCTCTGTTTACCGCTGCTTCAACACCGATTGAAATTCCAGTCACAATCTGCTCATTATTAGCAACTGCTGTCTTTCCGTTACTAAACTTACCAACAAGCTCTCCATGATTTGCAAAAAATAGTCCATCCTCCGGGAATCCACCTGTTGCATAAGTGATTCTTCCGAGCGATATTTCGTTTATTGGGCTAATCTCAGACCAATCCTTTTTTGTAATCTTATTTGCGCCCTTGATAACAGAGTTAATACCATCAATTATTTTATTGACTCCTCTAATCATCTTATTAACTGCGCTTTCTACTGCAGTAATAATAGCATTCATCGGAGGAGCGACTCCTTGCTTGATAGACGACCAAAGCGATGTGAAGAAATGACTAATATTTAACGTCGCGTTGTGCCATGCATTTTGTAATGGATTTATGATGTTGTTTCTAAACCAATTAGGAGCATTAGACCATGCCTTTTTTACGTTTGTAAATGCACCTGAAAATTTTTCTCCGATTTTCAACTTTATCCACTCAAACTTTTCTTTAAGTGGAGATGTCACATTTTCCTCAAACCATTTTGGGGCTCCTGTCCATACTCTCTTAATTTCCTTCCATGCGTTGGACAGCTTAAGGGTTATATTTTGTTTTAACAGTGTAAACTTATCCTTTATAGGATTAGTGACATTATCCTCAAACCACTTGCTTACAGTCTCCCAAACACCCTTAACTACACTTTTTGCAAGTTTAAAGCTGTCAGAAATTACAAGCCCAAGTTTATCGAACTTTGTCCTTAATGGGCCTATAACCTCGGTGTTAAACCATGTTTTAAGCCTTGCCCATGTATCTTTGATTGAGGATGTTGGGGATTTGAATGAGTCTGTCAGTTTATCCTTAAGCCAATCAAATTTCTTGCTCAATGGCTCCGTAACATTGAGTTTAAACCAATCACAAATAAATCCCCATGCTTGTTTTATTGCATCAATCGGATGATTAAACACATAAGAAACCGTCTCATATATCTTTGTGAAGCCTTGACTTAATGGATTAAAAATGTTTTCCTCGAACCACCCGGATACCGCTTCCCACGCGGTACGTGCTATTCTGCTTCCGCCTTCAAACACATCTTTTATGGTTTTCCATATTTTTTTGAAATTTTTGATTAAAAATGCAATAGGGCTATGGAAAAACAGGAAAGCATCCCCGATTATTTTCTGAATAGGCTTGAGCTTGTCACCTAGCAACTTCTCAAATGTGCCTTCTCCAAAGATATTATTGATAATCGCTTGTGCTATTCCGGTGAAAAATCCGGATTGTGCGCCGGAGATAGCATCTTGAAAACCATACCAAAATTTTCCCAAATTCCACACAAGGCTTCCCCAATCGACATTACAAATAAAATCTACAATTCCTTGTCCTATCTTGTTAAAGGTTGATGGCTTAAGCCCCTTTATGGTATTTGTGAGCGATAATACTATTTGATTTGCAAGTTTTGACAAATCGATAGCCAGCTTTGCCCAATCAATATTTGAGATAAAGTCTCCGATTTTTTCTCCTATCCTCTGGAACCCATTCTCGCTGTTTATCGTTTCAAGCGCGGATGTCATTGAAATAATGATACCATCACCAAAATTGAACATCGTCTGTGCCGTGAGTCCAGCATCCCAATTTGTGAAAAACGCTACAACGGATTGTCCGATTGATTTACCTAAATTATCCCACTTAAAAGTTTTTGCAAACGAGTTAAGACTATTAAGTGCTGTATTAATGGAATTAGCTATTGTTTTACCCAAGTTTTTAAATAATCTAGGACTTATAAGGCCGTTTAAGAACTCTGCAAAGCCTTTTCCAAAATTGCTGGCTTTTTTATACACAGAATCCCAATTTATACCTTCTATTGTTTTGCTAAGTGTATCACCAAGAAAACTGCCAAGTTGCTCAAGTGTTTTTATGTTGCTCTTGTAAGCTTCGAGCAAAGTATCGTTTTTAACAAACTTTCCCATTGCTCCATCTGCAGCATAATCTCCTAATCCACCGCTACCACTGCCCGATCCACCTGATCCACCTGTATCTGTATCAGGCTCAACAACATTAAGCTCATCTATGGCGAGCAAATGTGATTTTAACTCTTTTGCATTTTTAGCGGCCTTGCCTGTTCCTGAAGCTAGGTCATCTGCGCTTTCTGCAGCCGACTCAAAATCATCTTGTAATGCTCCATTGTTTGATATTTCATACTTCCAACCGAATATCTGTCCTAAGGCATTGAGGACTTTTTCAGTAAACTTAATAATCTTTGTTAATACAATGTTAAGGCCTTGCAACATCGGCTTAAATGCAGCTATAACACCTTTACCAATCACAGAACCTAATTGTCTAAACTGCTCCTTCAGTATTCGCACCTGGTTGGCCCAAGTGTTAACTGTACGTGCAAAGTCTCCTTGGGCTTGAGTTGTATTCGCAAGGACATACTGATACCTAAGCATTGTTTTTTCTGCTTGTGACATGGTATCAATATTTGCGTCCATGCCATTTTTCATAGCCCATTCCTTGAGTGTTGCTTCTGTAAGGTCAAGACCGTAAGTCCTAAGTGGTCTTGTCTGACCTGTAAAGATTGCTTCCAAATCTTCTGCTACAAGTTTTTGCTCAACATTGTAGAAAGATGCCATATCAGCTGTCAGCTTTGTAAGGTTAAGTGACACATCCGCCATAGAATCAGACGCAGATATATATTGATTTGTCTGTTTTTCAAGGTACTTGTTCGCGTCGCCGATAAGTGTCTTGTCAATACCCATAGCACTGCCCATGGCTTGGAATCGGCTTGCGTATTGCTTAAATGCAAGCTCCGACATTCCAAACTTTTTGATTGAGTCCTTTGCGTACCTATCAACCTTATTTGACATATCCGCAAATGTTACATCAACAACATTTTGTACTTCTGTAAGGTCTGATGCGTACTCAACAGCCTTTCCAAACACTCCAAACGCTCTAAATATGAGCCAATAAGACGCGTACAGTTTGCCTAGTGCAGAAGCAAGACTGCGTGTGCTTTTCGTTGCACTCTTTGCACTATGATTATATGACTTTATGCCATTAGATGCTTTTGTAGTGCCCACAGACACTTTTCCGCCAGCAGATGCAAGTTGTGCAAGTGCTGATGTCATTTGAATCGTGTTTGCGCTAACTTGTGGCGCGGTAGACATGACTGCTAAAAACTTCTTAAGCTCAACTGCAAGTATGCCAAGGTTGGAGGCTGTTTTGGCTGTCCTCGCTCCGGCAGATGCAAGCTGACCGAGTGCGGTTGTCATGTTTATGACGTTTTCCGATACTGTTCTTGCGCCAGCCACGCTATTTATAAATGCCTTGAGGTTTGCGCCTAATAGTGGAAGGGATGTACTCGCTGCTTGAGCATTTGTACCGGATGCTGCAAGCTTAGCTATTGCATTGGTTATTTGCACCGTGCTTGAGCTCACATATTTTGCGTTTTGTAGTGAGCTTGTCAATTTTGCAAGGTTCGAGCCGAGCAATGCAAAATTAGTTGTATTTATGTTTTGTATGTTTGAGTTGGACAACCTAGTTATTGCATTTATAAAGTTTGTTACATTTTTATTATCAAACCTCGCATTATTCAAGATGCCAATTGAGTTTGCTAAAGGCGCAATACCGCTTGACAACTGAGATAATTTTGTTCCATCTACTCGTTCAAATGCCTTAAGCCCTTTGACAAGCCTATTGTAGTCAGGCATCTTAATGTTTTGCATTTGGCGCATACCTGTAGAAAGCATGCTTATACCACTAGAGAGCTTTTGAAGGCCTTTTGTGTCTATGCCACCAAGTGACGACTGTAATCTTGTTATGTTGCTAATAAGACCATCTATAGCCTTATTAGCTTTATTAGTCGTCGCGCTGATTTTTAAATTTAACTCATCGATACTGCCATTTTCCATAGTGCACCAACTTTCTGTCATAGTAAAAAAGACGGCAAGCGTAATTACTTGCCGTCTTTGTGAATTTCATCTGTATGATTTGCTTCAAATGTCTTTTGCATATTGATAAGCTTGTTCATAAATTGTTCTCTTAGCTTTTGTATATCTTCATCGGTTAAAACTCTGTTTTCTTCCTCTATTTGTTCGATAATCGGTTTTTTGATATATTCTAGCCTTGATTTTTTGCCAAAAATAACTTTTTCGACCGAAACCGCAATAGCGGAAATCATATAACTTCCAATCCATGCGTGCATTTCTGCATCCCTTTCCTTATTTTCGAGCCTGTAAGCCTGTGCATAAGGCTCAAGCTCTGATGGATTGGAAAAGTCTATATCATTAACTGTAAATCCGTAACCCTTTGTGACCATAAGCCAATAAGGACGCACTTCATTACAGTAAACTTCCCATGTTAGTTCTTTGTCTTGCTCTCGCTCTCCACACTCTGAGTCTCCTGGGACATCATCTTTTCGAGCATCTGTTTTAAAAAACTGTTGTTCTCCAACTCGTCTTCAAGGTCGTTGTAAAGCTGTGCTATATCTCCACCCTCTTCATCGACATAAGTAGAAACAATATCAAATACCTTGTCGAGCTTCTCATCATACCCATTGTTTGTATCGTAGTCATAGCCAAATTCGTCAGAGTGATGCTTCTGAAGTCCAACAAGCAACATATCCGGTATAAAAATCATCAAATCTTCAAGAGCTTTCATACTCTCGTCGACTTCTGAAACCTCTCCTATATTCTTGCTATTTTTTACGATTCTTGATAGTAAGTTAGCCTTAAGTGTCGGCTTATATCCGAAACTTACATTGTACTCCTTGCCATTTACCTTAAACTTCATATTATTTCCCTTTCCCCTTATGCTCTCCATAAGGAAAGGGGCGACTCTTTCAAGCCACCCCTTGTGTGCATATATTTTATGTGTATCTATCTGTACTTCCTATGTTTACGCTGCAGCCTCAAAATCAACCTTTGCATCCAATCCAACATACTCATCGATTGTCAGATTCATGGTCACCGTGAGAAGTCCGTTTTGCGCAAAGCTTGGCTGTGGTATCTTCTTTGGAACCTGCGCCACGAAGAAAAACGCATTGTCCACCCCCGGAACGATTGTCTGCCACCAAATTCTCTTACCGCCTGTAAGCCCTGCCTGCTCAGATATAACTTTATTCCACTCTGCCTCAGTTTCTGATGTGAAATTA
>JAEDEG010000034.1 GCA_016293435.1 Clostridia bacterium | reverse complement strand
GCTTCTTGCCTTAAAAGATGTAAAAATTATTCCGGCATAGCACGGCAGAAGAAATCCGTAATTTTCGCTGTTTTTTCTGTTTAGAAAATCCCTTATCTCCTCTACATAATCCTGCCAGGTTTCACTGTATTTTTTTTGGGCAAAATCTCCGGGTGTACCCGAAGACATAAGCAAGGTGTCTTTGTCGGGAGAAATTTTCTCTATGGCATTATATATCATCTGTTCAGTCCATGGCTGCGGCATATGTGAAAGACATTTTCTGATTCGATTCCAGTCAAAGTTTAGCACAGAAGCCGCTTCATGAATCTGTATTCCGTAAAAGAGATCTCCAAGCATATTTTCATAATACATCAAAAGCTCTTTGCTGAAGCTGTAGCTGTGATAATATGTTCCGCCAAGAAGTCTGTCGATATAAAAAGGGCATTTCATTTCGTCAATAAGACGGCAAAGCTTGCCCCCTTGTGAAGCAATAATGTTAAATTTTTTATTTTCTTCAATTGTGTAATTATGCATAACTTTAAATCCGCTGTCTTCATTTATAAAGCCGTGCCTTATAAGCAAAGGCAGAAAATTCTCATTATAGCAATGAATAAATTTCATAATATTACACCCTGTTGAAAAACACGTTAAAATTATCGAAATCGAGAGTTCCCGATGTTCCTCCAAGAAGGAAGAATCTTACTGCGCTGTCAAGCTTGAGTGTCATATCAGTGTTGGTGTAACCCTGATAAGTATATTTTCTGGCGTTGGTATGTCCATAGCAGAAATCACCGTCAAGATAATACTCAACTTCAAACCCGTCACTTGTCTTTTCCGCTACAATTTTCAGATTGTGCCACTTGTTCATGGTGGTTGTCGCAATGGTAATCGGAGATGAGTCGGCACCGTTTAAGCGTTGCTGCAGATATACATTGTCATTTGATCCCGAAATTACAAATCCTGATATAAAATTACCAAACCAACCATATGTGCCTCCGCTCACAAGGTCGCTGCCTCTAAAATCGAACGAAAGAACAAATCGCTTGCAGTTTGGAACTCCGGCACTTGGCAGCGGATTTTTGACCGTATAATAAATCTGGTCATTGGTGCTGTTGCCAAGCTTCATAGACATATAGGTATTTTCTGCATTTTCTTTATCTGTTTCCTTGTTTACAGAAAGTACAATTGCATCGTTAGAGCTCCTGCTTCTCCAAGTTCCCCAACCGTCACTTCTATATTCTCCGTTATTCCATGTGCCGTATGTGGGAGCAAAGTCAGGATAATCGACTCCATTTATTCCGGTTGTAGTTTTGTCAGATATTACAGAACCGGTAAATTTTTCATCCCATCCAAGCTGAGCGTTAAATGCCTTTATGTCATATATTGCCGTATTTCCGTTAGCGGCTGTAATCTTATATGTTTTACCGCTTGTGAGCACCGAATCATCTGTAAGATCAATTTTTGCGCCCTCAGCAGCTGTAACCGAAACTTCTTCGCCATTGTATGTATTTTCAGTGCCGCTTACAGTGCAGTTGAGAGTAAATGATGCTGTGTTTTTGTTTTTGTTTACATCTGCACTATACTCTGTTCCGTTTACAGTAAGTACACAGCTTGCAAGAGACGTGTCACAGCTGACATCGTTTAAAAGATAATCTTCCGACCCTATCGGTCTTATATCATCGTCCCACACAAAAACCTTAATATGGCTTGTCTGAGATGTAGTGTTTAGCATTGGTGTGATATATGAAGCAATTCCCGGAGCAATTGAAATGGACTTCGGAGCAAATGCTTCAAGCTTATTTGCATTGTAGGATGCAATATAGAGATTTGCATCTATTGCGGCCTGAGTTTTGTTTTCGACTGAAATCTTGGCATAAATCATTCCCTCTTCGATCACAAAAATCGGCTTTCCGCCTGCGAAAAACCCGGCGCCTCTGAGCTCAACACTTTCATTTGCCGAAGCAATGAGAGAAATTCCCATCAGCAAAATCGCAACCATTGTAATGACTGATAATAGTTTTTTCATAATTTAATCATCCTCCTGATTTTATATTAATATGCATAGACCACAATATCATCTATCATTATGGTCGAATTGCTTTGTTTGAAAGAACGCAGAGTAAGCATATCTGCATTGGCTACGGGAGGACGCACCCCATAGCCCGAATACCGATTTGTTTCGGCTGTGACCTCACCGTCTATATAATAAGTTATTTTGGTATCCTGCTCTCCCTTTGGCTCATAATCTATGGTGAGGGTGTACCATCTGTCATTTTCAAGAAGCGGCGTTACCTCGCTGCCTATTCCCGATGATGTTTCCCTGTTGTTTATTGTAAATCCGTCTTGTTTTCCTACAATAAGCCATTGAAACGCACCTCCGTCGAAAGAATCGCTAAGACTGTTATAGTATATTGGCGTGCCGCCGCTTTCCAAAACCTTAAGCTTCATCTCCACGCGTATTTTATAGAGATTTTCTTTTGCAGTATATATTCCCGCTATTAGCTGAATATTTTCTGCATCCTCACTTTTGGCACGAAGAGTCAGATCATCATTTGATAATTTGGCGGCTCCGTCAGGAGCATAAATTGTCCACATTGTATCGTATACACTGCTGTAACCGGTAAAGCTTTCGGAATAAACCTTTTGAATACATACATTGGAAACCGTAATATCATCTATCATTATGGTCGAATTGCTTTGTTTGAAAGAACGCAGAGTAAGCATATCTGCATTGGCTACGGGAGGACGCACCCCATAGCCCGAATACCGATTTGTTTCGGCTGTGACCTCACCGTCTATATAATAAGTTATTTTGGTATCCTGCTCTCCCTTTGGCTCATAATCTATGGTGAGGGTGTACCATCTGTCATTTTCAAGAAGCGGCGTTACCTCGCTGCCTATTCCCGATGATGTTTCCCTGTTGTTTATTGTAAATCCGTCTTGTTTTCCTACAATAAGCCATTGAAACGCACCTCCGTCGAAAGAATCGCTAAGACTGTTATAGTATATTGGCGTGCCGCCGCTTTCCAAAACCTTAAGCTTCATCTCCACGCGTATTTTATAGAGATTTTCTTTTGCAGTATATATTCCCGCTATTAGCTGAATATTTTCTGCATCCTCACTTTTGGCACGAAGAGTCAGCTCATCATTTGATAATTTGGCGGCTCCGTCAGGAGCATAAATTGTCCACAGTGTATCGTATACACTTCTGTAACCGGTAAAGCCTTCGGAATAGACCTTTTCGGGAATACATACTTTGGAAAAGACCGAATTACCCCTAAGCATTTTCAAAAACCGATCACTGTCTTGGCAGTCAAAAATAGGAGCGGCAGGTCTGTTGGCAACAGAATGACATTTATCCCAAATATTTATGCACAGCATTGTTGCATTCATGTCACTTTCGCTTCTGCCAAGAGATACCGGCATATTTTGCGAAAGAGGCGTACTTCTGAATCTGCCGTATGAAAATCCTCCATCCGGTTTTTTAAAATCTTCAAGGCTTTGAGCCGTCCACTTAAGGACTACCGGCAACGCTTCTTTAAAACGGATTTTCTTTTCTGCATCAAATGCTCCGCTCACTTTTGCAAAATTGAGCAATGCAACCGGATTCCAAAGCTCTGAAGCTGTTTGCGGAGGCAACAGATTTTCGTCAAGAATATGAACGACACCGGAGAGCATCTTTTCGGCATTGGGGTATGGCTCTGTCTGTGGATTGAAATAGACCGAAACCTTAAGCGAAGCATTTATGGCTTCATAGCTTAAATCTCTTCCCCAGAGCCCTGTAGCTTTGTTTTGAATGGAAACGAGAAATTCTGTTATCATAAGTGTATATCCCATGGCATCGGCAGTATATTGTTGTGCACTGAGCTGATTTGCCGCAGCATAGGGTGCTGTATCCCACGGGAGTGCTTCCATCCATGCTCTGAAATTTTCGGCACTTTGCATATATTCAGGTAAAGAAGATGTTGACGCAAGCACCGGCACCTGTCTTTGATCGGGATAAAGATAAAGCGGTGAGGATTCAAATCTTTTGAGCATAACCTTTGCTTGAGTGAGATTTCTTTCAAGCTTAGACGCTGCCACACGTGATTGCGGATATTGCGGATCGTAGAAATAACCATTTGCTTCATTTTGTCTTGCACATATATAGGATACAATTTTTTCGGAAAATTGATCTCCAAAATATTCGCAAAAGCTTTTTCCGACAGGTTTCAGACCGGAAACCTCGGCTATATTAAGAAATTGCGATGTACTTTCTATATCGGCACCAAAACCTGTGAAATTGCGGGCATCCAACGAATAATAAAATCCACCCGAAATCGGATCGTATACCGATGCAAGCCATTCCAAAAGCGAATCATCATAGCATTTTTTTATTCTTTGAAGCTGAACATCTATTTCATTTTCTATTCCATCAGGGGTGAGGATAAATGACTCACAAACAGGTCTGATATTTTTATCTATAACAAAATTCTTCACCGTTGCATTTGTGTTACATACGGATGTGTTTGTGACAAACTTTATTTCCGCTTGAGATTTTCCATCAAGAGTTATCTTATTTATTTGTGCATTTATAAGCTTGTTTTCACTGTAAAGAGCATTTATCACTTTAAGCTCGGAACTTTCAGTGCCTATATTATTCAATGTCATCAAGGATACGATATCTTCATGCTGCGATGAATATATTCTGCCAAATTCATCAAAAAATTGGCAATCTGCAACAATGATTTGCTCCGGCTCCGATGCGGATATAATTATGGTATTAATCACCATTGCCAATATCAGCATACAAATGCAAAATCTATTCAAAACTATCACTCCACAAAAAGTTTTATATTGTTAAAATGAAGCGAAGACTGAGTTCCGACAACGGAATTGAGAATAGAGCAGTCAATTGATTTGGTGGGTTCACGGCTTCCGAATCCCGAATACTGATTGGTTGTCAAAACAAGATCTTCATCAATAAACACTCTTATAACTGTGTCGGTCATTCCATGCGGTTCATATTCTATTCTCATGTTATACCAAGTATCCGTATCAAGCAAATCTCCCGCCTGAATACCTAATCCGCCCGAGGTGGAGCGTATATTTATGCCGAACTGATCGGAATCACCAACAAGCAGCCACTGAACTGCCGTTCCCGAGCGGGTATTATGCAAGGTATTGTACCACAAAAGTCCATCGGAAATATCCGACATCATTATATCAGCTTCAAAGGTTATTTTTTTGAGATCCTTTTTATCTGCAACCATACCCATAACAATCATATTTGCAACAGAAGCATTTTCGTTTGACGTCAGGCGAAATACATTGTCCTTATACTTTGATTGATCGGGGTCTTGAATAATCGCACCTATTCCCTCCGGTCCGCGTATTGAATATCCTGTTTCCAAAATTGTTTTCTGAGTAACAGCTTCAAAATCCTGACTGTATACAAGAGGGTCAATTTCCTTCTTTTCGGGAATTACGGCTTTGTCCAACAGCTCCAAAAAGTATTTTCCGTCTTCTTGGCTATAAAGCGGCGGAGTGGGCATACCTGCAACTGCATGACACTTTTCCCAAAGATTTAGAAGCAGCATAGAAGCGTTCATATCGCCCTCTGCAAGTCCGAGTGATACAGTTGCCCCTTGAGAATATGCGGTACTCATCTGTCTTGAATATGAAAATCCGCCATCCTCCTTGCGAAAAACATTGAGCTGATCAATCGCCCAAGCAAGAACCTTATCCATATTTTCATCAAGCTTTCTTTTGACTGACGATGTATACTTTCCTCCATAACTGATGCGGGCATTATTAAGAAGCGTAATCGGATTCCAGGTTTCAGATGCAGTCTGAGGCGGAGAATCGGAGGTAGTCAGAATATATACAAGCGAATCTACCATTTTTTCCATATTGGGATATTTTTCGGATTTATCATGGAAGTATACCGATACCTTGAGCGTTGCATTAAGTGCTTCATAATCAAGGGAATTACCCCAAAGTCCTGTCATCGGATTTTGAATAGATTTCAGGTATTCGCATATCATTGGTCCGTAGCCGAGTCCTTCGGCGGTGTATTGCTGTGTACTGAGCTGATTTGCCGCCGCATATGGCGAGCTTTTCCACGGCAGTGCTTTCATCCATGATTCAAAATTTTCGGCAGACTGCATATGTTCCGGAAGTGCAGACTGCGTTTTTGATGACGAAGAACTGTTTTGCAAAGCTCGGTCAACCGGATACGGAAACTTGGGTTCTGCCTCAAATCTGGTATGCATTACCTGAGCTTGAACAAGATTTCTTTCAAGCTTTGTCGAATTGGTCAAATCTTTTTCAAACTGCGGATCAAAGAAGTATCCGGTTTCTTCGTCCTGACGTGATTGTATGTAATTAATAATCTTGTCGGCAAAATCCTTACCCAAAAATTCGGTATAGGTTTGAGAAGCAGGCTTTAGCTTTGAAGTATCCATTATATTGAGTGCCTGAGATGTGCTTTCAATATCGGCAGAAAAACCAATATGGTCTCTCGCACTTGTGGCGTAATAAAAACCGCCGGTTTCAACATCATACATACTTGCCAGCCATTTGATAAAATCACGTCCAAATGATGCACGCAGTTTTTCGAGCTGCTCATAAGCCTGCGGTGTAACAGTGAAAATGTCAACAGTACGATTTTGCTCATCCCACTTTACCGTATAGCTTAGGCTTTCACTTATAAAACGAAGCGGGACGAAAGTACGTGAATTAACTATAATCGGCGGGGTGTCGAGCACAAACTTTACACCGTCAATTTCGGCTTCTGTGCTGTCTGCCTTAAGCTTCATCACACGTTCATACAACACTGCCGTAACGCACCTTTTATCGTCGTCCCAGCTGACACTTGCGCCAAATGCCTCAAATATTCCTCTGAACGGAACCATTGTTCTGCCGTCTTTTATAAAAGGCTCAACATCAAAATTATAGATGCCGTTATTGAGTCTGATAATTATTTTCTCTTTTCCGTCATCTGCATACGTTGAAAATGAAAAACTGCAAAAAAGCAAAATTACACAGACCAGTATACTTAATGTTTTTCTCATTCAAAATCCTCCCGTCAATTTCACCACTTGCAAATTCGGCAAATGTGATTTATAATGACATTATAACAAAGATATCTTGCATAATATCAAACTATTTTGCTCAAAAAATCAAAATATTTTGACATATACTATAATATGGAGGTGGTTTTTTTGAAAAATTGCAAGAGCAGGCTGCAAAAAACAATTGATTTTATAAGTGAAAAAAGGAAAATTCATATAAGTATTCACGATGTGGTCGGTGTTCTGTCAAAAAGCGAAACTCTAAAGCTTCCATATAATTATCAGATTAACGACTGCACTTTTTGCAACACAGCAAAATCAACCTTTGCCGGACATCATTTATGCATGAGGTTCAAGTCACTGTCTGTAAAAAAATGCAAAAGAGAAAAAGAACTCTATACAGGAAAATGTTATCTTGGAATTTCTCAAGTGGTATGTCCCGTTATATGGAAAAATGAGCTTATATGCATTATATATGTGAGTAATATGATAAACAAAAATGAAATTGAAAAATTTGACAAGAAAATATTAATGTACGAAAAACATACCGGAATTTCACATCACATAATGAGAGAACAGCTAAATGAAATTGAAAAAATTGACAGCTTTGACAAATACATTGATGCCGCTCTCATGCTGCGCGATGTCATAACCTCTATTCTCAACTCCGAAAACAGAAAAATTTCGGAAATCAATACCAAGCATCATATAATAAATTCGGTAATAAACTATTGTCTCCAGTATTATAATACCGACATATCTCTCCACGACCTTGCCAAAATATATTTTATACATCCCGATTATCTATGTAAGCTGTTTAAAAAAGAGGTCGGCATTTCATTCAGCAATTATGTAAATAATGTGCGCATCAAAGCAGCAAAAAAGCTTTTGGAATCTACAGATAAAAAAATAATAGATATCGCCTTTGAAGTTGGTTATACAAGTGATACCTATTTTATTAAAAAATTTAAAGAAATAATGGGAGTCAGTCCCAAGCAATACAGTCAGATTTATGTTAAGCATATCAATGACAACAAAAAATAATCTCCCGGTCGGACAAGGCTTTGAATTTTGACAGATTCATCCGGTCTTGGTAATATCTCTCACTTCATATAATTTAGCCTTTTCAAACAAGGGGTCAAAGGCTATTTTACCGATATCCTCTTAACACCGATACATTTTGCGCTTTTATCGTCTATTGTAAAAACTGCACCGTTCAAAACCGCTCTGCCGCCCGCATATTCAAACTTTTGAGGCACACCGGTAAGAAATCTTTTCATAATAATATCCTTTTCTACTCCGAGAATCGAATCCTCTGCGCCGGTCATGCCAAGGTCTGTTATATAACCCATGCCGTGTGCGGTTACGGTTTCGTCGGCTGTCTGAACGTGGGTGTGGGTGCCAAAAAGGATTGCCGCTCTGGAGTCAACATGATACCTCATTGCTATTTTTTCGCTGGTTGCTTCTGCGTGAAAATCAATTACTATAAAATCACATTCGTCTTTTATGGCGGCAATTTCCCTATCGGCAGCTGCAAACGGGCAATCGAGCGAAACTGCTATATCCACTCTGCCCATAAGATTTATAATTCCTATCTTTTTGCCGCTGCAGCTTACAACGGTTGAGCCCCTGCCCGGGGCAGACATAGGATAATTTGCCGGGCGTACTATGTTGGACTCGTGTTCAAAGAGTTTGAGAACGTCCTTTTTGCCATAGGTGTGATTACCCAGAGTAAACGCATTTACTCCGGCATCGGAAAGCTCGTCATAATTTTTGACGGTGATTCCCGTTCCTGCCGCATTTTCTACGTTTGCAATACAAAAATCTATATTTTCTTCGAAAATAATGCTTCGAAGGACCATAGAGGTATGGTCAACACCGCAATCACCAAAGATGTCTCCTATAGTCAGTATATTCACAAAAATTTCTCCTTTTGAAGCTTTGTTTGATACAATTTCCGGTTCAAAAAATAACGGGAGCGGACGCTGTGCCCGCTCCCAAATCTCATATATTAGTTATATATGGACACATAAGCACCAAAAGTGCTTATATCTTATTTTGCATAATCAATAGAGCGAGTTTCCCTGATTACATTTACCTTAATCTGACCGGGATATTCAAGCTCATTTTCAATTTTCTTAACAATATCACGGGCTATGAGAATAGTATCTTCATCTTTAACATCCTCGGGCTTAACCATAATTCTGATTTCACGCCCAGCCTGTATTGCATATGATTTTTCAACTCCACTGAAGGAATTTGCAATTTCTTCAAGCTTTTCAAGCCTTTTTATGTATGTCTCCAAGTTTTCTCGTCTTGCGCCGGGTCTTGCCGCGCTGATAGCATCACAAGCCTGTACTATGCAAGCAATTACTGTTTGTGCTTCTACATCACCGTGGTGAGAAGCAATTGCATGAATAACATCATTGGATTCATGATATTTTTTTGCAAGGTCAACACCTATATCTACATGTGACCCCTCTATTTCGTGATCGACGGATTTACCAATATCGTGGAGCAGACCTGCTCTCTTTGCCGTTTTAACATCAACACCAAGTTCTGCAGCCATAACACCCGCAAGGTTTGCAACCTCAATGGAGTGCTTGAGTACGTTTTGACCGTAGCTTGTACGGTAGCGCATCCTTCCCAAAAGCTTAACAAGCTCGGCATGCAAGCCGTGTACCCCGGTTTCGAAGGTAGCCTGCTCGCCCTCCTGTTTGATGATGGCGTCAATTTCTTTTCGCGATTTTTCAACAGTTTCTTCAATTCTTGCCGGATGAATACGTCCGTCAACAATAAGCTTTTCGAGAGACATTCTTGCAATTTCTCTCTTAATCGGATCAAATCCTGACAATACTACTGCTTCGGGAGTATCGTCAATTATCAAATCTATACCGGTTAATGTTTCGAGGGTTCTGATGTTTCTTCCCTCTCTGCCGATAATTCGTCCCTTCATTTCATCATTTGGCAATGCTACAACCGATACGGTTGTTTCTGCCACATGATCTGCCGCACATTTTTGAATTGCGGCACTAATAATATTTTTAGCTTTTTTATCAGCTTCTTCCTTAGCCTGAGCTTCCAATTCCTTAATCATTATTGCGGTTTCGTGTCTGACTTCGGATTCGACATTCTTAAGAAGATATGATTTTGCTTCTTCTACGGAAAGTCCTGAAATTCTTTCTAAGATTTCGAGCTGTGCACTCTTGACCTTGGCTGTTTCTTCCTTGAGGGCTTCGGCTTCCTTGATCTTTTTGCTGAGCGTTTCGTCTTTTCTCTCAAGAGCTTCGGTCTTTTTGTCGAGTGCTTCTTCTTTTTGCTGAACACGTCTTTCCTGACGGTTAACTTCATTTCGTCTTTCTTTCAGTTCTTTTTCGAACTCATTTCTGCTCTTATGGATTTCATCTTTTGCTTCCAAAAGTGCTTCTTTCTTTTTGGTCTCGGCTTGTTTCTGAGCTGCTTCGATAATTTCTTTTGCTTTCTCTTCAGCTCCGCCGATTTCAGCTTCGGCAATTTTCTTTCTGTATATGGTTCCAACGAGGAAACCTATTATAAGAGCTACAACTGCAGAAGCTATAGGAATAATAATATTATCCATCTTCATCAACTCCTTTCTATATTAAATTTTCAATGTACATGACAAAATGTCATTCATAACAGTGTGACATAAAGCGAAGCTAACACCATTCGCTTTATATCAAGGCTTGAAAACATACATTTATATTTTATAACAAAAATGCAATTATGTCAATACATAATTGCATTTTTGTGATGTATTTTGATATTACATTTATATAAAGCATATTTCATCCTTAGGAGCAACCTTTAAAATAACATCGGCTCCAAGCTTTATATTGTTTGCTTCAAGCATACATTTTGAGCATTCAAAGGCTTTTTCGGGTGTGTTGTTTTTTTCGCTGAGATGCCCAAGAATAATTCGTTTTGTGCCCCAGATGGCAAGCTGAGTTGCAAGCCATGCACAGTCAGAATTGGAAAGGTGACCGATTCCGGAAAGGATTCTGTTTTGAAGAGCCTTTGGATAAGGACCGTTTAAAAGCAGCTGCTCGTCGTGATTGGACTCGATAAGCACTGCCTCACAGCCCGCAAGATTTGTAAGCATTGCCTTGGTTATTGTGCCGGTATCGGTGGCGATGCCGTATTTTTTTCCTTCGGACAAAATTATATATCCCACAGAATCGGCAGAATCATGAGGCGTTGAAAATGCTTTTATGCGCATGGAACGCACGGCAAATGACGCTTGTGTGTTTATAATCTGCGCTGTTCTGACCTCGGGAGCATAGCCCATTATGTGATTCATGGTTTTGGCATTGCCGTAAACCGGAGTGTTGAATTTTTTTTCAAAAACGCGAATGCCGGCTATGTGGTCAATATGCTCATGGGTAACCAAAATTGCGTCGATTTCTTCGGGGAACACACCTGCTTCATCTAAAGCCCTGCATATCCTCGCTGCACTGACACCCGCATCTATCAAAATGTTGGTATCGCCGTCGGATATCAAAGTGCAATTGCCTGAGCTTGAGCTGTAAAGGGTGCAAAACTTAGTCATCTACTCTTTTTACATCTGCACCGATAGCTCTGAGCTTGTCCACAATGTGCTCATAGCCTCTGTCTATATAGCGAAGCTGAGTAATCTCAGAAACTCCGTTGCAGGCAAGAGCGGCAACAATCATGCTGGCTCCCGCACGCAAGTCTGTTGCACAAAGCTCGGCAGGCTTCAGCGGTGCTCCTCCTTCGATAGTGGCAACAGTACCGTTAATATCGATTTTGATGCCCATTTTTTCAAGCTCAGCTACATACTGAAATCTGGATTCCCACACGCCTTCTGTAACCACGCTTGTGCCCTCTACGGTTGAAAGAAGCACTATCATGGGAGGCTGCAAATCTGTAGGAAAGCCCGGATAAGGCAAGGTTTTAACCTTGATATTTTTAAGAGGTCTGTCGTTTGCCTTTACACGAATTGCCTCGTCATATTCTTCTATTGTAACGCCCATTTCTTCAAATTTGGCACTTATAGCTTCCATATGCTTGGGGATAATGTTGTTGATGACAACATCCCCTCTTGTGGCGGCAGCAGCAGCCATATATGTACCCGCTTCAATCTGGTCGGGAATTATTGTGTAGGTGCCGCCTCTTAGCGAGCCCACACCAATAATTTTGATTACATCGGTCCCTGCGCCGCGGATGTTTGCACCCATGGAATTGAGGAAGTTGGCAAGATCAACAACATGGGGCTCCTTTGCGCAGTTTTCGAGCACGGTTTTGCCCGGTGCCAGGGTTGCGGCAAGAATTGCATTTATAGTTGCACCAACGCTGACAACGTCAAAATATACATTACCGCCCTGCAAGCCTGATGCATCAATATCAACAAAAATATCATCGGCAACCACCTCACATCCCAGGCATCTGAAGCTTTTGAGATGCTGGTCTATGGGACGCACACCAAAATTGCAGCCGCCCGGATGGGGAACCTTTGCCTTTGTAAAACGACCGATAAGCGCACCCATAAGATAGTAGGATGCTCTCATTTTGGATGCAAGCTCAGGATCAACAACATTAACCGACAAATTGGTTGCATCCACAACAACGGTGTTGCAGTCGGGCTTTTCGACCTCTGCTCCAAGCGACACTATCATTTGGAGTATGCTGTCTACATCGCTGATATCGGGTACATTCTCTATAACACATCTGTCCTCTACCAAAAGAGCCGCAGGGATTATTGCAACAGCGGCATTTTTTGCACCGCTGATATGAACTTCTCCGGCGAGAGGTTTGCCGCCGTTTATCAGAATTTTATCCACTTTAAAGCCTCCTGATTTATATTTTGGTAATAATTATTCGGCTTCTTCCCAGTTGTGATATATATTCTGAACATCGTCATTATCCTCAAGATGCTCAATTAATCTTTCCATCATAAGAATGTCGTGTTCGTCAGTAAGCCCAATAGTATTTTGAGGAATCATTTCAACCTCTGCCTGAGCAAAAGTATAGCCCTTTGCCTCGAGCGCATCTCTCACCGCGCGCAAATCGTCGGGAGCTGTGGAAATCTCGTAAAAATCATCCTCTGACGCAAAATCATCGGCACCTGAATCGAGTGCATCCATGGTAAGCTCGTCTTCATCTATATCATCTGCTTTGTTGATTATAATAATACCTTTCTTGTCAAACATCCATGCAACGGAGCCGCTTGTTCCGAGGTTGCCGCCAAATTTGTCAAAATAGTGGCGAAGATCGCCGGCTGTACGGTTGCGATTGTCGGTAAGAGTTTCTACAATAACAGCCACACCTCCGGGACCATAGCCCTCGTAGGTGATGTCTTCATAGTTATCCATATTCTGCTCGCCGGCAGCCTTTTTAATAACGCGGGCAATGTTGTCGTTGGGCATATTGAAAGAACGCGCCTTTGCAATAGCATCCTTAAGTCTGCCGTTGACCTCGGGGTCTGCACCGCCCGATTTTGCCGCAACGGCTATTTCTCTACCCATTTTTGTGAATATTTTTGCCTTTTGGGCATCGGATTTTTCCTTTTTGTGTTTTATGTTGTTCCATTTGGAATGTCCGGACATATACTGTAACCTCCGTATATATAAATTATCTTATTGCAAAAAAACATACATTATATTATAGCCTACAATACTATGTTTTGTCAATGGGTTTTTGCTCTATAAACGCAACAAAAGCCATAATTTGTAAAAAATTACGGCTTTGAACGATTTTGTTATATAGTTTTCACCATTAGCACAACGGGGTCAAGAGTATTGGAGCAGGTATCAAATATGTATTTTTGCCCATTGCGGGTGTAGGATATTTCTTTGAATTCACCATCCGGCATAAGCTTGCAGGCTGAATTAACCTCCTTGTCAAACACAAGCTCAAGCTCGTCTATTGGATCACAGCCGATGTTGAACACTGCGCAAAACAGACTGCCGTCGGGCATATCTGCTGCCTTGAGATAAACCTCCTCATCACCGGGATAATATACCGGCAGTTCTCCTGCCTGCGAAAGCATGCGTATGAGCTGCTGCTTTCGTGACCAGTTGAGAAATGAAAAAGCTTCAACCAAATTAAATTCTGCCCTTGGAGTGCCCGAAAATACAAACACCGTACCGCCAAGCTCATTTTTGAAAACGGTAGTTCCGGGAAAGAGGCGCTCGTAGTTGACCTTATCAACCGAGTGGCAAACGGTGGAATCTTCTGCAACGCTGTCGGACAGGGGCACAAGCTCTTTAATATGCATTTGATGTCCACAGCTACCTCCTGATGAAAAAAACTCTGTGGTGGGCTGTTTACCCTTCCATTCCTTAACATCCACTCCCAGATATTTGCCAAAGCCTCTTTTTATCAGATTTTGAGCAGAGTCGGAGGCGAGAAATACATTACCGCCGAGAGCCTTAATTATTTGCTCATTGGAAATTTGACTATCGGCATTTCCCTCAAGGCAAAGCACGCCGCCGTTTTCTTCCGAAAAATAAATGGGTACTCCGAATTTTTCGAGCACGCACATACTCCAGGCATTTATGCCGTCATCCATAATTTTGAAATCTTTGCCAAATTCATAATTCGGAACGGAAAAAACAGGGATTCTGCATCCTCTCCACGAAAGCCCGGGCACAAGTTCTGCAAGCTTTTCATAAAAGCCCTTATTTTTGCTTAAAATGCGTCTGTATGCCTTGCCGCTTTCGGGCTCGTAGGCTGCAAGACGGGTTATCCAGTGCTTGGCACCGTTTGCACCCTCGAGTATCGTGCCGGTAAAATGGCTGTGGAGATACATCGCACCGGTGCTGTAGCGGTTTTGGGGGCAGGTGTCGGTTTCTGCCAAAATAACATCGGCCTTATTCTTAAGCTTGGCTATCTGATTTGCCGCTCTGTAGCAGATATTACTGAAAAACCGCGGACCTGCCGGGGTGTAGTTACCATTGTTTATTCTGACTACAACCGGGTTACCTTCACCGGCAAGAGCAGCACCTATTTCTGCACCAAATTCCGCATTTGATCCCACGCAGCAAAAAAGCCCGGGTATTGAAGGGTCAACACTGTCAATTGCACGGCGCATAACCTGAGCTGCTCCCACAACAGCCTCTTTTTGTGTTTCTATATAGATATCTTTATAATTTTTGTTTTCTTCACCGTCTGAGCGTACTATGTTCCATAGCTCCTCCCGTGAAAAAGAGGTGCCGGCACGGTCGTTGAATTTTTTCATATGAATCGGACATGCGCATCCCTCACCCTTGCGATACATGAGACGCAAATCGTCATCTATCATAATGCAGTCGGGCTCACAGGAAGCTATGGTAACCAGAGCATTGTATATATATTCTCTGAATCCCTCGTCATAGGGGCAAACAGTGCTTGTCTGTGATCCATCATTAAAATTGGTATACTGCTGATACGGAAACATTTCGCTCAACACCCAGCCGTGACCTATAGAAGCCTGAACAAGTACACCGCTTGAAATGTTCATTGAATCGAGTTTTTGTTTAAACAAAAGGTATTTTTCACAAAGTAGCTTTGCCTTGTCTGCCGGAGGATTGCCCTCGGGAACAAGTGTCATAGAAAAAAGCGGGCAGTATGCAACGCCTGATTCATACTGATTGCGTATATCTTCGCATATTTCGTCTATATGCTCTGTATCAAGACTCATTATTGAATAGCTATATAAGGTGGTTTTGTTCACAATATAACTCTCCTTACGCGTTTTTCTATATCTTAACATTTATCCGCAAATATGTCTATAATTTTTTTTACGAAAATTTTTCGTAATTTCAAAATACACAAAGGCGGGTGCCAACACCCAAGTGCTGACACCCACCCACAATAACAATAATTATTTTTTAACAGGCTTCATTGTTGTGAAGCTTTCGAGCAAAAATGCTTTTATATCAGGCGATTCTGCGGCTACAGATGCGGTGAGAGTGTATTTTCCGCCCGCTTCAAGAGTTTGAATCTCTGATATATCAAGCTCTGTCATTTTGCTGCCGTCATATGATGCAACAACAAGAACTGCACTGTCTGCAAGAGCTGAATCGGAGCTTGCTTTAACAATTGTGACCGATGCATTTTTTTGTCCGTCTGCCTCGGTGAATATTATATCGCCCACGCAGTCGACGGTATCACCGTTGGTTTCGACCCTAATGCCGTATGCTTTGCTCAAAGGATTTTCGAGATATGACATAGAGCCTGACAGCTCAATAGCATATGCGGTGTTGGTGTCCGGTGCGTTGGCAAAGGAAACAATTATTGTTCTGCCGGTTGAATCTGCGATGTCCAAAGCCACAGATTCTGCCGCAGTGCCGCCAACCGTAATGTTTTGGGCAGTTATGCACGAAGCATCATAGGCGTTGTCGGTGGTAATCTTTACAGCTTTGGTAAGTGAAGAAATCACATTGTCCGCACTTTCGACAAACTCTGCACCGTCAGTTGAATATGCAAGGGATGTAAGACGGGGATTTACTGTATTTTTACCGGCATAGAAATTATCAAAGCTCAATGAGCCCGAGCCGTCCTCCTGAATCTTGAATGCTGTGAGCTTTTCAAAATTGTTGGTTATTCCGCTGTCAGTTCCTTCTTTTATGAGCTTGCCGTCGAGATAAACGGAGGTTGTTTTGGCGGATAGGTTTGTTATTATTTCGAGATTATACCACACTCCGGCCTTGAGCACTGTTGAGGTGCCGGCAAGGGCGCCGCCGGAGGAAATAAGGTTTTTGGTTCCGACATAATCGTATTTACTGCCCGATGAGTACCATTGAGCTACCTCAAACTGAAGTACGGAATTTTCTTCTCTTTTGATGTCAAAGCTGAGCTTTATATCATCGGCATATGCATTGTCAAAGGCGCCGGATACATTGAAATATGCGCCGTTGCCGTCACAGAGAACAAAACCGCCGTTTTCGCTTCCGTCGGAGCCTGTTGTCTGAGTGATTGTGGCATTGGTCTTGGGTACATTGTCATATGTAAATTCGGTTTTGGTGAGCCATGCAGTTGTTTCAAAGCTTGTTGAAACAGTTTTTACCTTGCCGTTTGCCGATGCGGTCAGCACAGCCTTATGCATACCGAGATTGAGAGCATCGTAAGAAATTGAAGTCTCATACAATCCTTCTTTTGTCTCGGTTATCGGATATTCTTCACCGTCAACGCTGAGAGCTATGTTTTCATAATCTGTCGGCGCTGTTGCAGCAAGGGTAATATCCTTTTGCTCAAACACCTCAGCCTCCAAAGGAGATACAAATTCAAATTTCGGTTCTACTGCATCAAAGCTTACATACAGAGCCTTGGCATATTCCTTGCCGCTGTATTTAAGACCGTTAATCTGAGCTGTATAGCTTGCGCCAAGCTCAAAGCCCGATGCGGGCGTTATGTAGAGCTTATTGCCCAAAAGGCTGATATCTGCATCAACGGCTTGGGCTCCGTTTGTGAGTGTAACCTGAGGAGCACAATCACTGTCGAGCGAATCGCTCATGGCAACTACCATAGAGCTTGCCAGTGAAGAAATCTGTGCACCCATCGTTTTGCCCGTCATGGTCTCTGTGCCCGAAATGTTTGTATATCCAACATCAGAAACTGTCGGCAAAGGCAGGGTCTGGGTGAGCATAAAGTCGGAAAGTACTGCAGTTGCAAGAGTCTCACCGGGTGAAAAATCGAAATACAGCGAGGTAAGACCGTTTGAAACGTTAAATTTGGCTGCGTTTATTACAATTTCATCCTCAATCTTTACGGTGTATGTTTTTGCAACGGCATCTACAATCACCTCAAATGTGTAAGGAACGCCGGCGGTAATTTTCTCACCGTTTGCCGCACCCATAAGAGCCGAATTATTGAGAAGATATATATTGGAAAACGGATATGAGCTGCCCTCTCTTGATTCGAGATACATATTTGCCGCAGTTGACGAGAATGCCGCATCAAATTTTACACTGAGTACACCCTTGGTAAGTGCGGGTGCAAAATCAAAAGTCAAACGGCGGGTACCCTGGTTGTAGCCGTCTTTAAGCTTAAGGGTGATTGCACCGTCGGCATATGCACTTTCAACAGAATAGTTATACAGAGGATTGTCGGTATGCATGGTAATTGAGTCGAAGGTCATTTTACTGCCTGTGAAAGAGTCGGCAAGAATATTGTGTACGTTATCGGACAAAATTATATCTATGGAATCTCTTTTGACCTTGCCGCTTACCTCCGCTTCGAGTACAAGCTCTGCACTGCCGTAGACAAGAGACGAAACATCAGCACTTATGGAAAAAGGCGAGGAAAGTGTGTCAAAGGTGTATATAACAGTATCGTCTATCATAATTTTTGCCGAGGTTGTGCCTTTGGCAAGAGTACCCTCAAGTGAGAGAGGCTCTGAAACGTTGATGGTCTGACCGTCTTTGATATTGGTGATGGCAACCCCGTCAGTGGTTTCGAAGCTGATATTGTCAACATATGTAACACCTTTGAGATTTGGCTGAAGTTCGACAACTCCTATACCGTCAATCTTAGTTATGCCGCTGTTTGCAGAAGAAAGCGGAGAGTTTTCGGCAACGGTAATTGTAAATTCGCTGTCGCTGATGTAGGTGTGGCTCACCATGCTGCGACAGTCAAAAACATATGTGGCTTTGTACCATGTGTTGGCAGCCAGATCCTTTGAGGGCAGAGCCGCGGGAGGCTCAAGCCATGTGGACGAGGCGCCGGAGCTTTTGACAGCTACAGCAAAGACCGAGCTGCCCTCGAAGTCATTTTCCATCATGAAGTCGAAAGACATGATAACCTCACCGGTTGCGTTGCAGCTGTTGATAATCTTGAGATACTTGCCATATCCATTGTCGGCTTCATTTGATTCAATTTTTACCTTTTCGTCTGATACAGATATTCCGATTGCCGAGTTGGAACCCTCTGCATACCACACACCGTCAGACGACGGCCTCGAGGTAGGAAGCTCGGTTACATCACTGAAATCAAAACTTTGAGACGCAGCCAGTGCCGAAGATGTGATAAAAAGTGTTAGAGTAAGGCTGATTGACAGAAAAACTGACAGAAATTTTTTCATAAAAATTCCACCTTTCTTTTTATATAATAATTTAATTTTACCTATTTTTCCATACCTTAGACACGGCTGTCCTGCCCGAAAGACTGTCGGCAAAATAACATTCTGCCCTAATGTCTTCGCTGCTGTACGGTATAATGATATCCACGGTGCCGTCAACATCACTCTCGGGTGCAAGAAGCATATCTTTTGCAGTAATTGCCATGAGACGGTTGCCGTCCCAGAGAGTGAGTATTGCAGTCAGTGTTTTTTCTTCGGTGAGAAGATTTCTCATAGAGATTTTGGCAGTGAGGGTTTTACCTTCACTCAATACCGATCGATTAAGAATCGGTATACCGTCGGTGAAATAAGTAACATCGCTCACACCATAGTCCATAACCCGGCTTTTGAATAGCTTTTGCATATTAAACACATTGCCGCTTTCATCTTCAAACACAGCCACAGCTTTGAGATTGGAGATGTTTGCAAGCTTTTGAGAAAGCTCAATTTCTACATTTCCGTCTGCATCTGCCGCAGATGTCACAATGTCAAGGGGCACACCGTCTGCTAAAAGCTGTATGCTGTCTGTTATATCCTTGTTTTTAACAACGGCATTGGGGATATCGAGTCTTATTTTGCTTGTGGGCTCTGTAACAGTATCAGATGCGGCAGCTGCATATTCATTATTTGAATTGAGATAGCTGATGCCTTTTATTCCGTTGCAGTTGGCGGTATGAACTGCTCTCACATTGTCGATTGCCATACCCTGACCGCCCTCTATGCTGTTGTTGGTGCCCGTGCCGGGAATATAGAGCTGAAATTTAAGGTTGGTCACAGACTTAAAGCTGATTTTGCGATCTGTCATACCGGGAATGGGTTCGTTATTTATATAGAGAGTTTCTTTGCCCTCGGTCATATTGACAACATGACGCACATTCATCCATTCACCCACCGGGTAGCTGATATCGGTACCGCGGATTTTGCCGTTTGACTGCAAAAATTTTTCGCCGCAGAGCCAGTCAAAAGAAGACGCGGTTGGCTTGATTTCTATCTCAAAGTGAGACGGCTTAAGAAGCTTAAGATCATAGGACAGCTCAAAGCTCTGAGTCCAGCCGTAATTGTTGACACCATCGAGATAATAATACACGCAGTAGATGCTCTGGTTTGATTGCATAACGGAATTTTGCATATAAAATCCCACTGCGCCGTTAGCTTCGCCGCCGGTGCCCTCCATGCTCCTTGCCACAATGCGCACATCTTCGCCGTTTTCGTCTTTGCCAACAAGAGGGTTGCCGCTATTTTGAGCTTTTATCGACGCATTGGAGCCACCTGTAAAATCGGCATACAGATTTTCTGTGGATGCAGATTTAATAATATTGATATTTAGAGTCTGATAAATCAGACTGCCGTCCTTCTCTGCCATAGCCTCCAAGATATGAGAGCCTATGGACAAGGCTTCGGGAAGGTCTATCATGTTGTCACCTGAGGTTGTGATACATGCAAGCTCAATGCCGTCGAGGTGAAGCCACACCCGCCAGCCGCTGCCAATCGAAATGGGGATTGATGAAAGCTCATCGGCAAAAAAAGTGTCACCGTCATTGATATCCGTTATAATTTCGCTCTGAGAAAAAGCGGGAACTGCAGATGTACAAAGTATTAATATCAGAAGCAATGATATAATTTTGGTTATTTTCATGATACACCTCCTATTTAAACGCTCTGAGCTCGGTTATGGAGTTCCATCCGGAAGTTGAATTTCCGTAGCCGACATATCTTATATATCTGACCCTGCCGGGAATCGATATACTCTCCCAGCCTGAGGTAAGCCCGGTTGAATCACCGTCGAACACACGTCTGAAGTTGGTGCCGTCTTCGGAATAAAGTATTTCAAAAAAGCTCTTTCGCTTGTCACCGTCATAGAATGCGATTGACACACCGCCTATATCCATGACCTCTCCGAGATCTGCCTCAAACCACATATCTTCACCCTCCTGAGTTGCGCGGGTTGTCATATCGCCGTCGATCATATTGGCAGGAGGGTTGGCAGGTTCGGGAAGGGTTTTGCCTATAATGCTGACGGGAACAAGCTGTTCTCCCTTTTTGCCGACTGCAAAAGCGGCACCGGCAAGTGCATCAGTTACGGTTATGGGCTTTTCGGTTGAAACATTAAACTTTATCCTGCACTCTATATCTCTGAATCCCTCTGCCTTGATTGTCAAAACGGCAGTACCGGATAGAGCTTCTGCCTGAACAATGTTTACCGTACCCAATGTTGATGAGGCTGTGATATGCGGAATACTATGGGTGCCATAGGGCAAGTCAACCTCATAGGAGACTCCGCCCGGACGGAACGAATCTATCATTTCACCGTCGAGCCTGATTTCGGTAAATTCAGGCTTTGGAGAAACTGTGCCATCGGGAACCGACCACTCGGCAATCGGAGTTACATCAAGCCGGGTTTTAACATAGTCACCATTGTCGGGCGAAAGCTTGACAGAAATAACAACATCGTCTTTTGCATCGGGAATGTGAACCGTGAGCTTGCGAACGCCCTCTTTTTTGTCTTGGCCTTCTATATTTGGAGAGGTTGGCAGGGGTATGGGATCCATAACCTTAACCTCATATCCGGGCTCACTGCAATAGATTTCTACAGTGCAGCTTTTGCCGTCTTGGGTGAGAATCGCCTTGTTGTTGCCTTCAACGGTAATATCGGCTTTGGTGTGCATAAACCAGTATATCTCACTGTTCTTTTTGACACTTAGCTCATCCTGAACGAGGAGAGAATTGCGGTCATCTCCAAAATAGTAGCCTCGTTTATAGCTGTTGACATCTCTCTCATAGGGATCGGTAAGATCAAGTGCCGCCCATGCGCCCTTTGCCTTGCCAAATTCTGAGCCGCAGAGTGAAGAAACGGCGCGGAGCTTCTGACCGTAGTAGCCGGTGCCGTCGTCCGACGGATTGATTACCAAACAGTTTTTGCCCTCGGGACGCTTGGCATAAAGCTCATAGCCTCTCAGGGTAAAGTAGCCGTGGAAGTTGTAGTCGTCGCCGCCTGCATCAACTGCCCATGGTACTCCGTCGGCAAAAAATACAAATTCGCCAAGGTCGAGCATATCGTGGGGAATCTGAGTCCAGCCGCCATGATAAAATACTGCTGTTGGATTGCCGGTTTTATGGGAATTGCGCATCGAGCCGACTTCGCCTGAGAAGAAATAGTTGTCGGGCAAAACATCAACATCATATTCGCCGACATTTTCGGTTGCCTTTGTATAATAGAAAAGTGATTTCAGGTCATAATCCTCTCCGGCAAGCTCGCGGCTTTGCTTTGCCTCCAAAGCCTTGTGGGGCAGGTTGTATCTGTAGGCTATAAACTCTCTTGAGCCGTCTCCGTAGTACTGAGCGGAGTTGGAATCGTGAAAATTGAACGAATATCCCGGAAGCTGCAAATGAGTAAAATAGTCAGCACCGTCGGTAAAGCCCGGAACTGAGCCCAAGCCATAGTCTGTTGAACATGCATTAAAAAGTGCATCTACGGCTATGGTGAGATTTTGCCACATATAGTCAGTGTACATAACACTTTCGTAATATCCGCCGTTGGGAAAGAAAAGCTCCGCACCCTTATACAGCGATTTCAGCACATTTTCGAGCAAAAATTCACATTCTTCTTTCATATCTTCTTCATCACACACTGCAATAAGAAGAGTCATAAGGCCGCCGCCCAGCACTCCGGTAAAGTTGTCCTGCATGGTTATCCATGTGGGGCCGGCGTTGCCCTGATAGGCATTTATGTGATCATTAAAGGTGAGCCTGAGTATATTATCCTTAATATACTGCATATCCTTTTTGCCCTGCTCGCTTGATGCCATATAGTTATAAAAGGCATCAAAACCAATACCCATGCCTGCCACCCAGTGACCCGAGGCGAGTTCGGTGCTCTGCCATCCCATGGTATCCCATGATGCATAGCCCTTCATAATTTCTACACCCTTAGCAGCGTAGGTGCTGTCTTTGGTGAGAAGATATGCCGTGGCAAGGCTCTCCATTACCTGCTGAAAGGATATTGCAGACGATTGCTTGCCGCTGTCGTCAATTGTATATTGAGAATCGAACTTTCGCTTGAGATAAGAATCTGCCGCAGCTATTTCTGCGTTGTAGAGCTTTTGCCATTTGGAGTCGCTCTGTACCTTGCCGAGTATGAACGAAATATCATCTTCGGTATACCACACTCTGGGGTGTGAGCGGTTGGGGCAATTTTTTTCTACGTCTTCGATTATGCGCTTGCCCGTGGGATTTTCAAACTGCATAAATCTGTATATAAGGTCTATGGGATGCCACTGAATAATTCGGTCGGTGAAATGATATTCAAAGGTTTTGAGTTCTTTGTCACCAATAACCACAAAGCCGCGGTTATCCCATGTAATCTTTTTGCCGAGAATCTGTTCGGCAACACCTCTCAGCGGGAAATATAGTGTTGTGCCGGAAAGAGCGGGAGCGGCATTAAGCTCGGCGGCTTTGCCGTTTAGGGTATAGCTTGTTTCGCCAAGCTTTAAAACCGCCTTTGAGCCGATTTTTATTTCGCCGGTTTCTTCATAAAACTCTACCGATTCATTGCTGAAAAGAGAAAACATATTGCGCGGCATCATAAGCGTGCCGTCAATTATATAAGGTCTGAAGCTTTCGTTATAATAGGATTTCTTTTCACCGTCGATATACATGGTATTGTTGTTTATCATGAAAACCGTATTGCCCGAAAGCGCCTCACTGAGACGATCGGCAGGGTCAACAACCGATACAAGCTCGCCTGTCTCATTTTTTTCGGTATCTGAAACAAAATATTCATCGCTTATGAGCTTCTTGCCGGTGTATATCCTTATATAGTCGATAGAGGTGTCATGAATACTGCCCTCCTTGTTGATGAGGTCGGTTCTGAACATTACCGGAAAAAAGCTGTCGGGAACAGAGTGACTGTTGTGAAGCTCACCGTTGAGATAAACATCCGCCTTGCCCTGATATATATCATAAATCACCGAAAATCTGATCCATTCGCCAACCTCAACATTGCCCATTGAGCCTCCGGTGTGCGCTGTGAGGGCACCGCCTGCACCGACATCATAGCCGAGACGCCATGCGTTTGTCTTGTCTTTGGTATCTAAAATGCCGAGAGATGCATTTCCTGTAAGAGTGTTTATTCTGAAACGCATATCCACTACATATTTACCGATATTCTCAAGCGATGCCTCATTGATATCAAAGTAGCTTGAGCTTTTGGTCTTTTCGTCGGCATAAAGATGGATTGTACCGGTGCCGTCTTCATCGGTTTCGGGGCTTATTTTGCCCCCCTGAGTGATTATGCTCACTCCCGCACCGGAGCCGTTAAATTCATAATCCTTTATTATTTCGGGTGAGGTGTTTATTTCGGCGGTGGGGGTGAAGGGGAGCACCTCACCGTTTGATTTTTGAGCCGGAAAGTCTTTGTTATTTGGAAGCTCACTGCCCTCATAAACTCTTATATCGTCTATGAAAAAATCTGTCTGCGTCTCTTCGTTATAGTCTATCTGCCACTGCAGAGCAGTGGGCATGCTCTGAATATTTGACCCAAGCAGCCAGTTTTCTGCCACGCACCTGCCGCTTACATATACACTGCACACACCCTTGCGCCAGTTTATACATATGGTTATCTCTTTGTATGAAGAGCCCGATATGCCGGTCAGCACCTTGCCGTTGTAGAGCTTTACAAAGCCGCCGTCGAGAAGCAGAAAATTCTCTTTGGTATCAGAATATACAAAGGTAAACAGCTTACCGGTGGTCTGTGCACCGCTCAGCTTTAGTTTTGCACTTATTACGGTTTCTTTGGCATAGCTTTGTGAAAAGGGAGCCTGCAAAAGTACACCCTCGCCCCACGCTCTTGAAAAAAAGGCTTTGTTGCCGCCGTCATTTATAACACGGCTGTCTACGCCGGAGAGTGAGGCAACAGACGAGGGCGCGGTGTCGTTTTCGGCATAGGAAGAAAAATCTTCGGAAAACAGCACTCTTTCTGAGGCACCGGCAACGGGAGCAACCGTAAGCATTATGGCAAAAATAAGAAGTATTGATATTATTTTTTTAGTCATCACGGTCCCTCCTATTCATATATAAATATCTGTTCTATTCCGTGGGAATAGGTTTTGAGAACAAGTCTTGAAGCGTTTTCCTCTCCTACAGCCATAACATCTGCCACAGAATCGACCGTGGCACTTTTTACCGTTGCTGTTTTGGTATCGTAGATGATAGCTGTGCAGCCCGGAATGATTGTAAACGCCGCAATATTGCCTATTATCGGATCACTGTAGGCAGAATCGAAGCCCGAAGCCTCGTCGATGCAAAGGGTCAGGGTGTCTTTGCTGTGAGCAAAGCTCTTTCCTCTGTAGTAAGCATCGTCATACTGTCCGCTTTTTGGGGCGGAGTCGGTTATATCTAAAGAGTCTTTTTCTTTTATATATTCCACATCGAGGTTTAGTGCCTTAATTTCGCCGTATTCGTCAACCGCCGCTCTTATGATGTCGCCGCTTTGCACGGTGATGCCTGCAGTTTTGAGAGACTCGGCAGCATCGTTTGAAAGCGGGCGTTTATAGCAGGTGCCGTTTGACCAATAGGTGATTATGTCGGTGGTTACACCATCGATGTTAAAGCCGCGGCTCACCGATTCAACAATGCCCGAGGCTGTATCGTCGGAAACCTCGATGTTTTCGCCGGAGTTGGGATTGTAGAATACTATTATTGCCGGCTGCATATTTTTGTTTACATCATAAGCATCTATTGTGTAGGTATGATACGCGCTAAGAGAGCTTTTTGTTATAACCGAAAAATATTTTTCGTCAATACGGCGCGGCACGCCGTCGGCAAGCTCCTTTGGTATGCTGAACATCACCGTTTCGCCTCCCAATGAAACAAAGGGAGCAAAAATGCCGTAGTTTTTGTACCAAAACGCTCTTTTTGTTTTCAGATGCTTTTTGAGAGTGTTGTTGCCGTAGGCTGTGTCGGCATATTTTATCTCCGGTGATTCATCCTCGGAAACACTTTCCGCAGTGTCGACCATGGTAACAAAGCCATCGGCGTCAAGCTCATATCTTATAACCTGATATATTGGATATCCTTCTTTCAAAAATGCTGCCGAAAGCGCGGCATCGGTTTTTGAGACTGAGGCTCCGTTGAATATCACCTTATCGGAAAGATATGGATATATCACCTTTCCGCCGGCGGTAAGCACAGATATCTGTGCTTCTTTGGCAATACCGTTCTGCGCCGAACAAAAATCGAGAAAGAAGCCGTATTTTATTGATGATGCACCGCTTTGAGAAATTGCGGTTATACTGCCGTCATCGGCAAGAAGAAAGGTGTATTCTCTGCCGGGGATAAGAGCCGGGAGCCTGTCTGACACGGAATTGATTTTGTATTTGGTGCCGCCTGCAACAACAAAGTCGGAGCCGATCTCCTCAAGCACTGCCTTTACCCTCATGGCAGACGAAATAGCCTTTACATATTTGCCATCGTCGCTTCTGTATACTGTAAGGACTGTTCCCTCCGATATTTCCTCGGCATAGCCCTCTGTGGCATTTCCCTTTTTGTCAATCATAGTCAGATGATAGTAAAATCCGTTTTCTCTGTTAAATACCACGCTCGCCCCACCGACACTGTTATCATACACTATACCGTTTACAATATCTGTATAAGATACTACCATGTATTCGGGAACCTCTGAGATAACAACGTCTATGGTTTTGTCGCTGTTGTTGTCGATAAGGGTGAGTGTGCCCTTCGGGGGTATGTAGTCGGTGTCGGAGGGGAGAATGCATCGTCCGTTTTTGACAAAGGTCACAGCGTTGTCTAGGGTATAGGCTTTGGTTTTGTATCCGTCGTCAAAAACTCTTATAAGCTTGCCCGACTTGCTCTCTATATCTTCAGAATTTACAACCGTAACCGAATTGTGAAGTGAAAGAGATATAGCCTTTACCTCTTTTTTGTCCATATCGACCCATACCTCGGAATTCATACCAAGATATCTGCTGCTCGCTTCATCAAAAGAGAAACTGAAGCCGCCAACTGTTATGCGGCTTTTGTCGAGCTCGGCTCCGGGAATCATCGATACATAGCCGCTCTCTTTTATAACTCCCTCAACCTTAGTGAGGTTAAAATTTTTGGAAAGCGGGGTTACTCCGTGTTCTCTTGCCGATGTGATTTCGCTGCCACAAACAGCAATATCACTGCACATATCTGTGTGCAAAAAGTTATATATCAGCTGCACCGCATTGGCATAGTTCATTTCACTCATAAGCTCAACACCGTCTGTGAGGTCAATATCTTTGGCAACAGCAATGTATCCTGTCGGATAACCGCCGCGTGCCGAAGCCACTGCATCGTATCCCAGAGCAGAAACAGCCATTTTTATCGCGGCTTCAAAGCTGACAGCTTCATCCGGATAAAAGAGACCGTTTCCATCGCCTGTTACAAAGCCAAGCTCCGATGCTTTGGATATAGCCGCTGCATACGGTGATGCAATGATTACATCTTCAAACACGCCTGACGCTGCGCCTTCTGCACTTAAGTTAAGCGCTTTTGTGAGCATATCAACATATACTCCGCGGCTGACGGGGGCTTCTGCATCAAAATCATCTATAACCGAAAGCATTTTCAAAAAATCAGCCTCGTTGCCGCTCTCTGATGCAAGAGCAGTTATGCATAGGAAAAGTACGCCTGCAAGTATAGCAATTGCTTTTTTCACATAAATCACCCCCTCTGTCTTTCGAGTGCATTGTATATAAGCTGTGCCGCCTGTGCCCTTGTTATACTGTCGGCAGGCTTAAAAAGATTGTCGCCCACACCGCTTATTATTCCCTCACCCGCCAAAGACGAAACTGCCTCTTTTGCATATGAAGAAATATCATCACTGTCGGCAAAGACTGTGCTCTTGCCCGTTGTGTTCACAATACGATAAATAATAACTGCCGCATCCTGCCTTGTAACAGGTGCCAACGGTCTGAAAAGTCCGTTGCTTCCCTTAACAATGCCCAAAGATGCCGCTTCTTTTATAATGGGAGCAAACCATTCGCTGTCGAGCACATCATCAAATTCGGGATATCCGGCATCGGATGTCATGCCCTCTGTAAGAGATATGGCAAGCTTGGTAAACTCTGCACGGCTCACCTCTTTGTCGGGCAAAAATGTGCCATCGCCATAGCCGGATATAATGCCGCTTGCCGCAAGCGATGTCACTGCCTCATAGCTCCAGTG
>JAEDEG010000033.1 GCA_016293435.1 Clostridia bacterium | reverse complement strand
TGGCGGCTGCTTGTGGCTCTTTGGTATATCCCGCTGACAGCAGTTAGATTTATCTCCGCAAGAGCCTGAATAAAAAACAAAAAAATACACCGTGATACAATCCGCCGGATATGGCAGACCGTATCACGGTATTTTTATGAAAAAGTGGAACGATAGAAGCCGTTTTTTGAGGGTTTTGGATAAAGATATTACCGACAGGATTTTGCTTTCAGAAAGGCTTGATTTTACGCTGTTTTTAATACTCTATTGTTCCACTCTGATACCTCTTTTTACGCTGATATGAGGCTTTTTGTCTGCGTAAGACCGTTCTTTTGCAGTCGGGACAGTATTTTGATTTATTACCCTTATACACATAATAGTTTCCACAAACTGCGCATTTTTTTGTATTGGTCGGTTTAGTCAGCTCAATATACAAGGCTTTATCAAGCGGAAGTACAGCAATCTTGAACCATTTACAGATAATATGCGAATAAGTGATAAGCTGCGGACAAACGCCGCCGATCAATATACAGCCGCTGCCGTCATAGTTGCAACACTCTTTCCGAATAAGGGCATTTATGCGTCTGCTTTGTTTGGGTGTAAAATTTACGCAACTCATAACTCCGGCTCCGTTTTCTGCGGCGACTTTAACTTATGCTCCTGTTCTTTTTCGGCAGTCTTTAACTGCTGCCGTATGGACGGTTTTTCCGCTTTGTGAGGGTGTTCATTATTTATCTGCCCGTCAATCTGATTATAATTCTGTTCTTCGGATTTTTCGGCATTTTCAAGATAATTGAACGGAACACCCGCAAAGGTTATTTCCCGTTTTACTTCAAGCGTGGATAAAACGCCGTTTTTAAGCTCCGCAAATTCTTTGTACTGTTCCTGAGTAAATGCGCCGTTATCAATCATTTCCTGCTGTGATACCACCCAGCCGTCGCCGTAAAGGAACGAATACATATTTTCATCATCTGAAATATGTATAATGGATTTATCGTAATTATCGTAATATGAGGGCGCATCAAATCGGAAATGGTAGTTTTCGCTCTTACCGAGATACACCTTATCATCCGTACCTACAAGAGCGGTATATCCGGCATAGTTACTGTAAACGGCGCTGCGTGTGCCGATATAGTTTAAAAACTCCGGTACTTCCTTAAATCCAATGCTGTCGCAGTAATAAGCTGTTTCTTTGCCGCTCTTATTCAGAACAATTATATCCGATACGCTTAAGCTGTGCCCCTTAAAGCTGTGAGGAAGATTGACATTGAATTTCTCATACAGCTTTTCCAATGTATTGCCGGGCAAAAATGCCGCCGAATATACAAACTCATAATTGCTCCTGTCGGCAAATCCGCCTGTTCGGTGCAGACCGTTCAAATCCTCAAACCGAATATTTCTTGCAGCTTCCGTATCTTTAAGCTGATAGATAAAATACTTGTCAGGAGTGTATTTTTCCTCATATTCTTTCAGCTCATCGGGAAGAACATCATTATCACCCTGTCCCAAATCCGCAAGCATTTCCTTAATATAGTCGGTTTCACCGTTTATAAGACTGTCCGATAACTTAATCGCCATTACACCGTCGGGATATTTTGCGGCATACTCCATATCGTTTGCAGAGAAAAAACGGTCAATAGAATCGGCAAGTTCCATACTCCGCTTTATTTTGTCCTCAATAAAGTTTTCATCGCTTATAAGCGGCGTTGCCCTGAACACTTTCGGTATTTCAGCGGTATTGCCGTCATAATAAAGATTAAAAGCCGTTTCCCTTTCCTCCAGCACGGCATTTGACAATAGGACAGCATTATTCATTTCTCCGCAGTCCTCACCGTATTTGTAAAAATCGATGTAATCTTCAATATCATAAAGACTTGATACATCAATTCCAATCTGCTTTGCAAGATATTTTCCGTAATCTTCCCAATCGTACATATTGGGAATGAGTTTATAATGTCCTGTGTTTTGAGCAAGGTTAATTAAATCCTCGGCATCTTCCGTATGCAGTTCTGCATTGACGGCAGCCTTAAAAACGAATTTTTCCTGTTGACTCAAATTATCAAGCAGCCCCGCAAGATAATTGAGCTCGTCAATATTTTCATTCTCCGATAAGTACATATCAAGGGATCCGTACTTTGTTTCATATCCGCCTATAAAATAACTGTCACGGTCTGAATTTTCGGGAAGTCCGATTTCCGTCAAAGCATTTTCAAATGTTTCGGACGATACAGGTAGCGACAGCCATTTTGCATACTGCGCATCATTATCCTGCTTTTGTCTGCTGACAAGCATAACCAAAAACGGCTTTTTATCCTGTACGCTGTGAGGATATTTTTCCTCATATTCATATAATCGCCTTAACGGTTCGTCTGATGAAGTCAATCCCATATCATCGAAAACCTGCTTTATTTTATCCGTCTTGCCGGCCATAATATTGTCCGCCAAATCTTCCTGTGTTTCTCTTACCTCGGAATATATACGGTCATAATCGGGATTGTTAGTGCGCAAATAATTGTCAATATCAAACGCCAATTCAACGGCATCGTCAAGGGCATATTGTTCAAGATACTTTTTATTGTCCATAATCACACCTCCAAATCCTTGTTCTTTGTATTGACATTCTGCGGTGCTGTCTTTTGCTCTTTTTTAGCCTTATCAAGCTGCTGCCTGATAGACGGCTTAATCGGGATTGCCTTTATTTCACCGTCAACCATAAAAAACTGTTCCGGATATTTGAACATATCCGAATATTTCTTAATCAAATCGGCGTCAAGACTTCCAAAATTGTCCTCCGTCAGTCCCGTTACTAAAAATGTACCTGCGATAATATCAATCATAGTCTTATCTTCATCATAAACAGCACGATTTAAGGGAAGTCCGCTAATTTTGCCTTCCTCATTACAGACAAAGGCAACTAAATCATCATAGGGATAAATCGCCTGAATATCTCCGTCAACTGCACTCTGCATTGATTTTAAGTCCGTACCAATATCCTTTATGTACGGTTCTTTCATAGGCTCAACTACCAATACGGTCATTTTATCTTTGTTTTCGTTCATTCATTACACCTCCAAATCCTCCGGCTCGGTATCGGATAAAAATTCTATACCCGAAAATTCGGTATCAGTCATATGCTCCAGCTTTAAAATAGCAGCCGTCATAATTTTCCGTATCTCTTTATCATCGACAAAGGGCAATGCCTGTTTCATTTCTGAAATAACATTGCCCCTGCCGGAAGTATCATAAATTGATATAATATTCATTTCATCAACCGTAAAATTCATATATTCTAAACCTCCAAATCCTGTGATTTCTTTTTGCTCTTGGCTTTCGGCTTTGGCTCGTCAGTTACCTTATCCTTTGCAAGCTGCTTTCGGATTGAGGGCTTTTTAGCTGTCTTTTGCTTAACCGCCTTTTCCGCCTTTGTTGCATCGGCAAGGTCAAGAAGTGAAATTGCTTCGCCGGATTTTGCTTTTTCTTCCAACTCTGCAACTGTCGGGGCATTAAAATCTTCTTTTTGCGGTGCTTCGGGTGATTTATCAAGAGGCTTTTCCCGGTCCTGTGTAAGTTCCTGTAATTTCCCCTCGATTGCAGAGATAAATTCCGTTGCCGTGTTTCGTATCACTTCAAGGGAAGTCTTTAATTCCTCCGTTTCCTTGCCGCTGCTCCAGCCGTCTATATATCCAAATGAGTAGTCCGATGTATCGATTCCGAAATGCTGACATACGGTGTATGCAATGCTCTCTGCCTGTACCTCACGGGTACGGTTATCAGGTCTGGTATCATCGGTAACACCGTCCTCGTCTTTGTCGGGAAGTGCGTGCAGCTTTGCGTGTGCGATTTCGTGAATTGCTGTTTTTATCGTTTGCATTTCGGATAAACTGTCCTTAATTGCAATTCTTTTTTCTTCAAGATGATAATATCCGTTTGCCGTGCCGTCTATCGGTTCAAGCGTAATAGGCACGGGTGATATTTCCTTTAATGTCTGGAAAAACTGCTCGTATTCCTCTATACTTCCCGTAAGCTGTTTTGCGAGCATAGGGATTTCCTCGCCGGCAGTCTGTGATACGTCAAAAACTGTTGTAACCTTAAATGCGGGGACGGTAATCTCACGGGTATTTACAATTATATTTCCGTCCTTGTCTTTCATCGGCACACCGTTTTTGTCAAATTGCTTTTCCTCAACCGTTTTTTTATACGGTGCGGGAGCAAGTATCTTAATACCGCGCTCACCCTTTTTGACCTGTCTTTTAAAACTCTTCTGCCAAGCTCCGTAGCCTGCTATCAATGATGCATCAGGCTTTTGAAACAGTATCAGCATTGTATTCCTGAAGCTGTAATTATGGAATTTTGACATTGTGGTTAAATATTCTTTGTACCTGTCGCTGTCAAAGAGTTCCTTAATGCCTTGTTCCAGCTTTTCTGTGATTTCCTTTACTTTTTCAATCGTTGTCTTTCCCGCAAGCTCAATGGGCGTTACGGAAGATGTGCTTTCTGCCATTTGCTCAACCTCCTAACTGTAAACGCCGTATGCAAAGGTCAAATCCGCATACGGCATAAAAATTTTATCTTGCAATATCATTGTCTTTGAAAATATCTCGCTTTTCTTTGGCTAAACAGGGATATTTCCGCACAAGCTCGGTTATCATTTCATTTATTCCTTGCATAAATACTTTCGGGCTTGCCTTGCCTTTGGCAATCAAAGCAAGCTGATTTTCCCATTCTGCGGTTAGTGAGGCAGATATAAGGGTATCGGGAAGAACGGACACAAGCAGCAAACCGTTTTTAGTCGGAATTATATTTTTACCTTTACGCTCGGCAAAGCCTATATGTACCAGTTTTTCTAATATAGTCGCTCTTGTCGCCGGAGTTCCTAAGCCTTTGCGTTCTGCGTCCCCGTTTGTTTCCTTGCTGCCTGCTGTTTCCATAGCCGACAGCAGAGTATCTTCCGTGTACGGTTTCGGAGGCGATGTGTATTTTTCTTCAATATTCGCCTGAATACCCGCAAAGATCTGTCCTTTGTAGAAGTCGGGGATCTGTCCGCCGTCCTCATTCTCGGACGGTTTAAACAGTAATTTTTCTATTGCCTTATATCCCAAAGAAACAATGGTTTTGCCTTTGACCGTAAATATTGCTCTGCCGCACTCAAATTCTGCTGTTGTAAGCTCATAGATATACGGCTCTGCCGCAGCACACATCAGTTTGCAGATAACGAGCTTTAAAATATTAAGCTCGCCGGAGGGAATTGTTTTCAAATCCGCCTTTTCAAGCTCCATAGTAGGAATAATGGCGTGGTGGTCTGATACCTTGCTGTTATTGATAAGACGGGTTATTTCAGGAAAATAATCGGGTGCGGTATCAAAGGGCGGCACTTTGGCAGATAAATGCAATACGGCGGTTATGGTTTCCGCCATATCCTCAGTTAAATACCGACTATCCGTTCTCGGATAGGTAAGCAGCTTCTTTTCATACAATGCCTGTGCATAGTCAAGCGTCTGCTTCGCCGTATAGCCGAAAACCTTGTTTGCCTGCCGCTGCAAAGTTGTTAAATCAAAGAGCTTCGGCGGCTGTTCGGTTTTCTGCTCATTTTTGACCGAAACACAAACGGCCTGCGAATGTTCGCAAGCCGCTTTCAGTTCCTTTGCCGTTGTTTCGTTGTCTATACGTTCACTGACCGCCTTTGTGCCGCCGGTGTCGATTGATACAGTGTAGTATTTTTCTTTTCGGAAATATGTTATTTTATTATGCCTGTCTGCCAAGAGAGCAAGCGTCGGTGTCTGTACTCTGCCTATATTCAGCGTCTTTTTATAGAGCAATGAAAACAGCCTTGTTGCATTGATACCTACAATCCAATCCGCCCATAGACGGCAGAGAGCGGAATAGTATAAATTATCATAGTCGCTGCCGTCTTTAAGGTTCGCAAAGCCCTCACGGACTGCGCTTTCTTCCATTGATGAAATCCATAATCTTTTTATCGGCTTTTTGTAGCCTGCCGTGTTGTAAACCAAACGGAAAATGAGCTCACCTTCGCGTCCTGCGTCGCAGGCGTTTACAACTTCTGTAATGTCTTTTCTTTTCATAAGGCTTTTTATGACCTTGAATTGCTTATTCTTATCACCGCAAATTTTGTATTTGAAATGTTCAGGAATAATGGGTAAATCCTCATACGCCCATTTTGCAAATTTTTCATCATAAGCAGACGGCTCCTCAAGGGTTACAAGATGTCCAACGCACCAAGTAATAATAAGATTATCGTCCTCAATATATCCGTCCTTTTTGCCTTTTACTCCAAGCGCCTTTGCTATGGAAAAGGCTACCGACGGCTTTTCCGCTATTACTAACTGCATAAATTATTCCTCCTTTGAACGCAAAAACAGCACCCAAGTTAATGAGTGCTGTTTTTTAATATTAAATTACAATATTCAGTTTTTTGTCTTATCCGAATTAACTGAAAATTTTTCAACACCAATCATACAAGAATGTTGAGAAGATGTTTCCACTCCTACCAGATTTGCACCTTCATTTAATGATGTAATCATAGTTGGTGAAGCATTACTTCCCTGAGAGGAAGTAACTTTTGACCAGTCAATTGTTTGGTCTTTTGGATCATTAGGCATATAAATCCTCCTTTGTATTTTTTTATAATGAAATATACATAATCGCTGAAACCAACATTATTATAACACCATAAAGCGATAATTTAAATGTTTTTGCTCTATCTTCATTAATTTGTCTATGTTGACAAATTATATCACGATATGTAAAAATTATCCTCGCCAATGCATCGATTCGTTTTTCAGCAAGTAGCACTTCATCAATATTTTTTACTTCAAAATTATTATGCTGTTTTACGGTTATTGTTTTTATCAAAAACAACATTGTAAACGCTAAAGATAAATAAACTAAAAATCCAGTTGTAATTTTTAGCCAAATACTAAAAGTCAATGGAACAGAAAATAATGTAACGATTTCTTTGATTTGTACTTTGTCAAACAAGAACACACTTACAGTCCCTATAAGAGCAAAGAAAATACCCGCTCGACTTTCAAAACTTAATTTTTTATTTCTTTCCATTTCATATTCGTTTCTTACAACCTCAAAATATTCAGTAAGTGCCATATTATCAATATCTAATGCTTTAGGAGCATTTGATGTGGTATTATCAGAATTGTTGGCTGTGTTTGAAGCTGTTGCATCTTCATTTTCTAAATTCGCCGTATTGGAATCTTTTGATATATTGTTATTTCCCAAGTTTACACCTCGTCACTACATTATTTTATTATTATATTATAACATGATATAATAATTTTGTCTATTGACAAAATGCAAGAAATATAACTGCATATATTATTCATTATTTATATCGTCCAAATAGTCCTCGTCCTCTTTGTCATGCTCGGTTTCTTCGTCGTCCTCGTCATAGCCCTCAAATTCAAAATTCTCTATATCGTCTGCTTGCTCCAGTTTCTTTTTAGGAAGAACAATTTTGAAGTAATACGCTCCGACTCCTGCCGCACCGATAAGGGCAAGCAGTATCAGAAGAAAACCATTATTGCCGGTTTTGTCCTTGTCTGTATTTTTTGTTTCTGCCGGTTCCTGTTCTGTATCGGTCTTTTCTGCCGGTTCGGTATCAGGGTTTAAAGTTTCCGCTACCGATGGGGTATCTTCGGTTTTTGTGTTGATTTCCGTACCCTCGACAAGCGCCGCAAGGTCGCTTTCATCAACCGTATTTAAGAAATACACATTCTTCGAGGTTGCTCCCTTGTCAATAACAAAGTAGAAAACATTTCCATCCCTTGTGGTTACGGTGATAAACTGCAAATTTTCATTGTCGGAAACATTATCAACAAGGTCGGCGTTTCCTTGTGGGGTTAAAGTGCGGTTATCCTCAATAACCGTTTCGGTATTTACCATTGTTTCGCTGCTCCGTGCAAATGCCGTTACTCCCGATAAAGCAAGGACGGCGGTAAATACCGCCGTCGCAATCCTAAATTTATTCTTCATTGTCTGCGTCCTCCTGTTCCTGATTTTGATTATCCTCCTGCAATTCCGCCATATACTCATCGGGGAGAGTAATATCGCCCTTTGCGTATGCTTTCAGAAATGCGGTAAGGGTTTTGTTGTCGAGGTTTACCGTCTTAACCAGCTTTACAATCTGTAAATTTTCTTCCTCAACTTTCTGTGCTTCAAGGGTGCGGATTTTCTTCTGAAGCTCCGCAATCTTGTTTTTCGCTGTCTGAATGTCCTTTGTGATTTTTTCAATCGTTGGCATAGTTAATTCAACTCCTTGTATAAATATTTATGTTTTAGTTCAAACGCCCGTAGGCGTAGAAATGCTGCGTCCAATAACTGCTGTTGACGCTTGCGTACTGAATGGGGTTTCCGCAATGTATCATCATACCGTTACCCACATAAATACCGACGTGCGATACCTCGTAAGTGTTGTATGTACCTTTGAAAAATATAATATCACCGGGTTTTGCATCGGCAGGTCTTACCGGCGTGCATTGGTCATATATACCTTGTGCGGTTGTTCTGTGCAACGGATAAACGTCGGAATTTTTGAATACCCAGCACACAAATCCCGAACAGTCAAAAGAGGTTGACGGGCTTGAGCCGCCCCATACATACGGATAGCCTAAATACTTCTCGGCTTCGGTTATGAGCTTTCGGAATGTTTCGTCCGTAAGCGCTTCGCCCGGAATGGTGTAACTCGGCGTGTCGCTTTCGTTAGCGTAAATATCATCAGCAAAGAGATAATCACGGTTTCCCTTGCTTGCAAGATAGATATTATATAATTCCCGCTGTTCTTCATTCATAGACGGTATAAATCCGCTGTTTGTAAGCGTAATATTTAATATCTTGTATTCATAAGCATTTCCGTTCTCGTCCGTTCGCTGTTCGCTTGTTGCGGTAATTCTCAAATGATATTGAGAATTAAACAGAGTATCAAGATTGTCCTTTATATCATTAAACTTAAAATCCTGATACACTGCCGTAAGATAGGAAATGAGCTCATAGGGGTTATGACCTATTCCCGCAACATTGTAATTGTATTCGTCATAGCCGGAGTACTCATTTTCAATATTGCTTATTTTGCTCTGCAAATCCTGTTCAAGACCGACATAGTAATCTTCTGCCGCATAAATATCTTCGTCCTCCGCAAAGTATGACGATACCATAAGCGAATTTGCACCCATAGTTCCCATAACGGAACAGGAGGAAAGCACACTGTCAAGCCATGCTATCATAAGAACAATGGCAATGATTATTCCGAACACGGCTTTGTGCCGCCATATAAAGGCAGCTGCTTGTCTTGCCGTTTTTTCGGCAGTCTGCGCAGCTTTTTTCGCCTGTTTTGCCGCCTGCTCCGCACGCTTCGCCTTTTGGTATTGCTTTTTGATACGCTGTTTTTGAATGAATTTTTTGACCTCGGATTTTTTTAGTTCCGGGTGCTCGGCAAGTGTCTTTTCATACAGTGCTTTAACCTCCGCCTTTTCTGCACGCTGCTGCAAACGCGCCGCTTTTTTATACGGTGTATTTTTGCGCTGCCGGGAAAAATTCTTTTGCACTCTCATACTGTACTGTGCAAGGCGTTCCATCTGTTCCTCGGTTTTGTGTGTCGCTTCAACGGCGGAATTATCATGCTCAACCTCGCGGATTTTGCTGTGTGCCTTAAACAGTACCTTATTTCCTGCAAATACGGCAGAATTTTTTATAAAGATATATCGGTTGTCGCTTACCGGCTTTGGTTCATTTTCAAACTGCAAGCGGTTTTTCGGCCTTTGTTTCTGCTCATCATAAATACGCTGCCGCTTGATTTTCTTTTTATGAGGGGTTTTGTTTCTTGCTTTTTCAGCCTTGCCGTGTAGCTTTTCGGCACGCTGTTCATATTTCTTTGTACGGTCAAACTGAAAATCCTCTTGTAATTCCTCCTGCAGAGGAATATCCTCGTCAAGATTTTCTGCATTTTCCGCAGTTTCGGATTTATCGGATATAACTGTTTCAGGCTCCGCACACTGTTCTGATGAAACGGTATGCGACGATTCATCAGCCTTGATATGCTCCTTTTGATACAGTCGGTTTTTGTTATTCGGCTTTATGCCTTGTTTGTCCTGTGTACCTTTTGGGGCAGTGTATTCCTGCCGTCCCAGCTTAAAATCCGTATTTTTTTCTACAACATCAAATACCTGCTTTTTCTCGCTGACAGCATCCTGAATGTTGTACCGTTCGCCCTTTGGGGCAGGGGTAGGAATATCCGTTTGAATATTTGTATCAACCGATGTAACAGTCTCCGTTTTTTCAATCGGTGTTTCTGCCGCATTGCGTTCATCAGAAACAGGAATGTTATTATTTGTACGGAATTTATCAGCCTGCTTTCGATGACGGCTTTTTACGGGCTCTGCCGGAGCAACAGGCTCCGTATGATGTTTAGAATGTATTTCTGCTTTTTCAGTAACGGGCTCTTTTGTATCAAAAGCATTTTGCTCATATACAGGATTTTCTGTTTTGGTGTTTACCGTATCTGATACAGAATTTTGAAAAATATTCGTTTTTGTTCCGGTAACATCAATAGACTGTTCCGGCTCTGCCTGCCGCTGTTGATACATACGATTTTTCTTTGATGAAGATAAATCCGTTTTCTGTTCCGAAATTTGGTTGTGCCGTCCGAGAACGGTATCAGCCTTTTGCGGCTTTGAAAAATTAGTATCTTTATTTTTTGCCTTAAATTCTTTGTCTTTCATAGCTCACCTCCGGTTAATTTATCGCTTCAATTTCTGACAAATAAATTCTGCCTGTTATCCTATAACCGTGTTTTTCCGCCGTCAGCTTCAAAAGATTTATAAGGCACTTTCGTTCTTCACGGCGAATGTTTTTTAGTGCGTCATAGGCTGTTTTGTCTATACAGCCGCTTGTGTTGCGTAATTCATTATCCATTGTCCACCTCCTTAAAATGGGCGCAAAAAAAGAACATTGAATTTTCGTCAATGTTCTTCCAAAACATACAATGTAATATTTATATTACATCAAGAGAAGCTAAGTATTCACGTACAGTATTATTTACTTCTCTAAAATTTTTGTTGATAGTATTTGTTCTATTATAATCTTCTGTAGAAAATTTTTCTTTTTCTTCCTGTGTAGCAAGATATAATACATTCCAACGTTGCTCAAAAACATTTAATTGTTGTTTGCAAAGTGATAGTATATTACTATAACCATCGTATATATTTTCTGGCATAAAAGGTATGTTGCTATTCAAAATATCCTGAGCTTCAACAGTAGATTTGTGTGCAATTTTGTAATGTTCATTCTCAAGTTCCCTTTGTTTTTCTTTATCAGCTAATTGATAACTTACTACGGCAGGTATAAGAATACTAATGTTTTTAGTTAGTTCAAAAAAAGATTTTGATAGTTCTCTGTAAAGATTAAATTCTGTGTCAAACTTTGTTTTACTTATATAAGTTTTATTGCCTAATACAGTTTTATACTTCTCCATTTCTTTATCAAGACTATACTGAAATCTTTTTTCTATTCTGTCTATAATCGTATTAGCAGAAATTTTTATTCCTAATATAATTATGCCGGTAATACCTCCAAAACCAGCTATCACTCCTAATACTATTTCTAATATTATATTTTTCAGTTTAATCGCCCCTCTTTTCTTTTTTTGTTTAGTATAGCATATTTTTAATGCAACTTCAATTCGCATACTTAACAAAATTCACCAAACACACAATTTTCCCTGCAAGCACCCGTTTCAATATCGGCAATACATTTCAGAATAGGATATACCTGCGGAGGGCAGACGGCATTGCCGAGTGCCTTTAACCTCGGTGCTCTGCCGTCCGTTCTCTCTGTCACACGGGGAACGCCCGAAGGCTCCCGTTCACACAGGATATGTCCGTCCATCCGTAAGGGAAGCCCATCAGTCATTCCACCCAATCGGGGTTGAGCGCCGCTTTGTCGCTCGTCGGATTTTCCTGTTGTACTATCTGCGCCGCAAGATTGGCACCCTTTTTGCTCTTGATTATCGTTTCCGGCTTGAAGGTCGAACGCAGCCCGTCCGACGCTATCGGCGTCAGGTAGAACACCGCCGCCGACAGAGGTATGCTCCAAATCCGTCCGTTGGGATTTTTCTTTCGGAATATCCCGTTTCCCGACAGATACACATTCATTCGCATTGCGTCCTTTTTGTTGTTGGTGTTGTCGGAGGCAAGGGGTGTGGGAAACATCAGCCGCGACGATAAAAGTTCTTGTGCGCTCATGCCATGCGCCGACACCGCAAGCCGGATATACGTATGTCCGAACAGCGTATCCCTCACGCTCCAAGTCAAGTACCGTCTTGTCGAGCCCCAGACCGATAAACCCGGCAACATTCTCCCCAAGCACCCAAGTGGGGTGCAGTTCGGAAATAACTCTTGCCATTTCAGGCCACAGGTAACGGGTATCTGCAAAGGCTCTCTGTGCTCCTGCTGAGCTGAACGGCTGACAGGGGAATCCGCCGCTGATGAGGGTAACTGTTTTTCTTCCTGTCTTTTCATAGAACACCTCCTTGTTCAGTGTCGTAATATCACGAAAGCGGGGCACGTTCGGCCACCGCTTTTCCAAAATCATTGTGGGGAAGTCCGCCCATTCGCATTGGCAGACCGTTTCAAATCCTGCCGCTTCCGCAGCTAAATCAATTCCGCCTATGCCGGAAAACAGACTTAAATGTGTAAGCTCTTTCACTTTTCATCACGTCCCGCTGTCTGCACGACGCACATAGTAACAACGCCGAAAAATACACCGCCTGCAAACAGCAGACTTCCTCTTCCAAAACTCATTGCAAATCCCCCTTAACTTCTTCAGGTTTAGTTGTCATATAGCGGTACAATTCCAAATGCTTCGGGAAACGGTCAACAAACGGAATTATGACATTTCCGTAAAACAAAAGTCCCTCGCCCTCGTTACTCTGCGTAACATAGGAAAGCTGATTAGAGGAAATACCGAGCTTCTTTGCAAGGATTTCACGGTCGCCGCCCGCCTGATTTAACATATAGATAAAATCAGAGTTTTCAAAGATATTTTCTATCTCACGGCTTGCAAGCAAGTCCTTGACATTCTGCGTAATACCTGTCGGAATACCGCCCCATTTACGAAAGCGTTTCCATATCTCAATAGAATACGCCGCCGTCTGTTCGTCTTTCAGTAACAAGTGAAATTCGTCTATATAATACCGCGTGGACTTATGCTCCGCACGGTTTACGGTAACGCGGTTCCATACCTGATCCTGCACAATCAGCATACCGATTTTCTTAAGCTGCTTGCCTAATTCCTTAATATCAAAGCAAACAAGTCTGTTATTCATATCAACATTGGTGCGGTGATTAAACACATTTAATGAGCCGTGAACATACAGTTCCAGTGCCGCCGCAATCCGCTTTGCTTCTGTTTCGGGCATAGCGTTAAGTTCATTGAATAAATCCTCCAGTATCGGCATTTTGGAGGGCTCCGGATTTAGGAGGAACAGACGGTAAACATTTCTGACCGCTTTATCAATAACGCTCTTTTCAATCGGCTCCAATCCGTTCTTGCCGCCGATGATAAGTTCGCACAGGGAAAGAATAAAATCCGATTTCAGCATTACCGGGTTTTCTTCCTCCGAATAATTGAGGTTAATATCCATAGGATTGATATAGTTATGCGAGTTCGGCGCAATCTTGATTACCTGCCCGTTCAGCTTTGATACAAGCGGAAAATACTCAGCTTCGGGATCGCAGATATAAATATCGTCCCTTGTAACAAGAAATGCGTTTGTAATTTCACGCTTTGCGGAAAAGGATTTACCGCTTCCCGGTGTTCCGAGAATGAGACCGTTTGGATTTTTAAGTTTTTTACGGTCAACCATTATCATATTGTTTGACAGGGCGTTTAAGCCGTAGTAGAGGGCTTCGCTGCCTGTCTGAAAAAGCTCCTGCGTTGTGAACGGAACAAAAATTGCCGTTGATGATGTTGTCATACCGCGCTGTATTTCAATCTGATTGATACCGATAGGGACGGAGGACATTAAGCCTTGCTCTTGCTGAAAGTCAAGAGGCTTTAAGGCACAGTTATATTTCTGCGCGATACCCTGCGCCGCAAATACCGCGTTTGCAAGCGCCCGTTTGTTTTTCGCCGTATTCATCACAAGCACGGTAATTAAAAACATTCTTTCATTTCTGCCTTGAAGCTGCTCCAAAAGGTTTTTAGCGTCTACACCGAAGGTTGCAAGATCTGACGGAATTATATCCATATCATAACCTGAGCGCACAGCCTTTTTCTGTTCCTCAATCTTCATTTTGTCAAGGTCGGTGATTTTGCGCTTTACCATTTTAATGGCTTCCGACTGGTCGATACTCTGTATATGAAGATTTACCGCAATAGAAGTGTCAAGGTCAAGAAAATCCTTTAACATACTGTCAGTAAGCTCTGGGGCAAGTATCTGAACAAAGGAAACCTGTCCCAATGTATCGCCGCACTTGAATGTACGGCTGTCCCGAAAGTCAAAGGAAGTAGGTGCGATAAAATCCTTTGAAGAAAGTCCGGTTTTATGTACCAAATCCCAATGAAATCCGAATTTCTCTTTTGTGCCCTCATTAAAAGAGCTGTGCAAAAGCTCCAGCCGTTCCAAACCGCTAAGCGGCTTTGCAGCAGCACCCAGCGCCTTGAAGTTACCCAAAATATCTGCTTCGATACGCTCTAACTTCTGCTTTGCCGCCCGTATGTCATCAGCTTCAATGCCGAATGTGATAAATTTTCTCTTAATCAATCCGTTGTTGCCCTTTGCAAGCTGTTCCTTTAACATCTGCATATACTCGGCTCTAATATCGTTAAAGCCGTCGTCCTGACTTGGTATTTCAATCATTTTCTGATATTCATCCATATCCACATTCTGATTGAGGAAAGAGAGCTGCACCGAAATGGAGTGGTCGAAATAGTTAAGAAAATCACAGTAATTTTCAAAAATCTCGTTCTTGTCCTCATTCCTTGCAAGCTGATAGTTTATATCAAAAAACTGCATTGTTTTTGTATATAGCTTATCCGTAACACGGCAGACACCGTCCGGGTACATTGCCTTGTAGCAGATAGTCTGCTGAGCGCTCATTGCAATTTTGCCCTGCATTTTCGCTTTCTTTACAGCGTCGGCAATCTGCCGTTTCTGCTTATGAGAAAGCGGCTTATCTGCCGGAATGACTTGTTTTTTCTTTTTCTTTGCTTCCTGCAATCCGTTCTACCTCCTTGTCCAGCATATTTTGTTTCATAATTGCCGAATACAAATTATCCGTTCTGTACGGTCTGACCTTTGGTCGTATAAATCTTGCGTTTATATACTGCTTTAACACCTTTTCAAGCGGCTGTCCGTTTTTCTCATACATAGCAAGGAAAAAGAACGGCAACGCTCCCATAATCAGGAGCAGACACGCTCCGCTTGTACCGACAATATTTCTTGTAAGGAAATATATCGGTACTCCCACGCCCGCCGCAAGCGAAAAGCATATAAGCTGACGCTTTGTAAGGTTAAAAGCAACCTTTGATTTTACCGTTGTTAAGTCTTTCGGTACGGGTACATAAGGCATTATAAATCCTCCTTTCAAAGTTCAATATCGTTTTCAAGCTCATTGCCCCAAATATCCCAGCCCGGTGTTTTCTGCCGGGCAAAGAGCTCAACACGGGGCAAATCGCCCATAAGTTTTACTATTCTATCTCTGGTTTCACTCGGCTTTTTGCTGTGTTCCTCCACAGGGGAAACAATAAGCTGATGAACAGCTCTTGAAAATCTGACCGGATTTCCCTTAGTCGCAAGCAGACAGATTTCCGCATTTGAGCGCGTCCACCAGCCCAAACCCGTAAACCATTTATCTTTTGTTACGGTCTGCTTTATCCATACAAACGCAGCCGTCTTATACTCAAATCCCCAAGCCTTTATGACATCAAAGGATTCCAAGAGCTTCGGAAATGTTACCCACAGAAACAGCGCACAGTTTTCCGCCGCTAAATTTCCTACGGGTAATTTGCAGATGTCCTCCAGCTTCATAACAGGGTAATAACTTTTTGCCGCACCCTTTGTTAAGCCGCTGAAATACTTTCACGGCGGATCGGCGTAAATGATGTTGTAATATCCCATAGCCGTCTTCCTTAATGCGCGTTAAATATCGACTTTGATATACTTCCGGTCTTAAAGAGCGTAAAGCACAGCACAACGGTATATGCGGCTATGGAAAATATGGTAGAATGAATATCGGTTGTAACGGTAAAGCCGTTTACCAATGCCGCATAAATTCCCACACATACCATTATGAAAAAGCCCTGAAAGCCGAGAGCCACAAGCCCTCTTAAATAGTTGCTGCCCATCTGTCCCCATTCACGGTTTGCCATTGTTGCAAAGGGTATAGCTCCGACAGATGAGTACAAATATATCTCTATCATTCGTCCGAAAATCACGACGGTAATACAGACGGATAATATTTTCATACACAGGCTGACAAGCGAGGTTTCGAGAACGAGCAAAAACAATTCGCCCGTTCCCATTGCTTCAAGCGTTGTCCGAATATCGGCAAGCGCGGAGGATATGTCGATATTCGTATTGCTGCCGATTACCCCCGCACTGTTTGATACAATATGCTGTCCAACGTCAAATACCGCCATTATGATATTAAAGGTGTTGCTGACAACAAGGACAGCGACGCCCGCCTTAAAGAAGTATTTGAAAAACATAAATGTGTCAATGTCGTGCATATTGTTTTTATCTATAATCATTGAAATCAATTCATAACATAAGATAAAAGTAATAATCAGCCCTGCAATCGGAATAATAACCGTTTCAGACAAATTCTGAATGAGTGAAAATATACTGCTGTTCCACTGCTGCGGTGTTTGTCCGACCTCGGAGGCTATTGCGCCGACCTTATCGTTTACATCGTTGAACATTGTACCCAAACTTCCCTCAATGAGAGAGATTAAAAACTCATTTATCGCCTGTGTAATCTTTTCAAAAATGCTGTCCACCTATTAAAACAGTCCTGACAGCAGAGGTACAAGAGTAGTACCAATCAGAACGACGCCGCCGCCCGCCATAAGCTGTTTGATACCCTGCGATTTTGCACCGGGGTTGTCGTTGCCGTACCCCTCCATTAAGTTAATGCCGCCCCATACGCAAAGTCCCGCGCCGAGCGCAATAACAAGTGTTTGCAGTACGTTTACCGCTTCTGAAAAAAATTGCATAAGTAAAATCCTCCTTGAAAATTATTCTGTTTCGGGCAAATCAATCCTGTAACAGTCAAAGACTTCATCTGGCTTGATTTTTGCCCTTTGTTTTTGGCGTTTCATATATTTTTCAATATCAAACGCATTTTTCTTGTCGGCGTCGGAAGTATATTTATAGTTCGGGTGTTTGGTTATATCGTATTTGTCCGATAAAAACGGACGTACGCCCCTAAGCTGCAAAATACACTTGCCGCCGTCCATAACTGCCAATTCGTCCTGACTCATCAGCTCCTTTCCGAGTTTCTGATAATTAAGCCCGTAGGAATTTTGATTGCTGCGGGTTTCAGATGTGTTGTACATATCAATGGTTTCTTTCCCTAATGTTTCGGAAAGCTCTTTGAGCGTGGATTTTTCCTTTCCGCCCAAAAATAAAGAACAGTCCGCATTACCGATTATGGTATCTGCGCTGTCCTTGTAAATTGCTTTTAGCTGGCTCTGTGCCTGCAAGACAATACACGCCGAAATTTCACGGCTTCGTATTGTTGCAATGAGTTTTTCAAAATTCGGGATTTTGCCGATATTTGCAAATTCATCAAGCAGGCATCTCACATGAACGGGAAGTCTGCCGCCGTATTTATCATCGGCTTTATCACACAACAGGTTAAAAAGCTGCGAATACATCATAGCGACAACAAAATTGAAAGTGTCGTCCGTATCGGATATGATAACAAACAATGCCGTTTTTCTGTCACCCAATGTATCAAGCTCCAATTCGTCATATTCCATTAAATCCCGCAGTTCTTTTATATCAAAGGGAGCAAGACGAGCACCGCAGGAAATCAGTATGCTTTTTGCCGTCTTGCCGGCAGCCAGTTTGTATTTACGGTATTGCTTTACCGCAAAATGCTCCGGTTCCTTTTCTTCCAGACGGTCAAAGAGCAAATCCACGGGACTTTTGAAATTCTCGTCGTCCTCACGGGCTTCCGACGCATTTATCATATCTAAAAGCGTGATAAAATTCTTTTCTTCCTCCGGCGCTTCGTACCAGATGTAGCCTATGTATGCCGAATACAGCAGTCTTTCGGCTTTCACCCAAAAATCCTCGCCGTTTTTTTCGCCCTCGCCTTTGGTATTGACGATAAGGGTATTTACGAGCTTTAAGATGTCTTTTTCACTTCGGATATATGCAAACGGATTATAGTGCATACTCTTTTTGAAGTTTATCGTATTGAGCGACTTTATTTTATATCCACCCCTTAACAAGAGCTTTCCGACTTCATTCAAAACCGTACCTTTCGGATCGGTTACAACATAGGAAGAATGAAGCTGCATAAGATTGGGCTTGATGAAAAATCTTGTCTTGCCGGAGCCTGAGCCGCCGATAACAATAACATTTTTGTTTCGGGCATACTTCGGATTTTTGGGGCGGCTGTTCATTGTCAGCCGTTCGGTGTTGGTGAGAAGAATATTATTAAAAAAATCCTCGTCCATATACGGCTTGATGTCCTCCGCCGTGCCCCAGCGTGCCGAGCCGTACTCAACGCCTTTTCTGTACTTTTTCGCGTTCTCGCTTCGGATATACAATATCCCTTTTATTGCCACCGCCGCACCTGCACCTATCAGCATATCAAGAGAGTTGAAAGAGAAAAACGGAGCATGAAACAGCTCCGCAATTCCTTTCATAAGTGCTGATAATTGATTGCCCTCATATACTCTCAAAGCATAGCCCAGCTTATCACCAATCCAAAAGAATATCACATAAGGCGCATTTGCTATGACCTTTTTCTTGTCAATCGTCACAGCTCAACACCTCTGTCTTTTTCCTTGACCTTTTCACGGTTTCGGTTTTGGTTTTTGCTCTGCTCTTTGAGTTTTGCAAGCAGCTTACGCAGGGAGGGCTTATCCCTTTGTTTAAGCTGCTTCTGCGTAAATTCCTTAAAAGCCATATTGATAACGTCAACGTCACGACCTTTGAAGAATACAAGGTAACGGGGTGGCTGCTCGCTTGTGTCCTTTTTCAGTGCATAATCTATGTTGTATTTCTTAGCAACACTCTCAAAGGAACGGATATTTTTATCCGTAATCTCTATATTTGAAAGTGCCGCATTTTGTTTCATAAGCTTCCGTATGGTCTGCTTGCCGTGATACATTTTCGGATTTTTTACTTTTTGGTGCTGCAGATACATAGAAATAGCTTTTGCAAGAACACGCCCCGTCATTTTTGATGTTGATATGGCAAGGGCTATCGTTTTTTGTTCAACTTCCTCTTGCATAGACAACACCTCCTTAAAATTTTAGGTATGAAAAAAGACAACCCATAAGGATTGCCTTGAATATATACTTTTTTAAAAATCAAATTTCATTTAATTATTGATTTTCGATTTTATGTATTAGTGTTAATGTAGCTGTAACTATGGTAACTGCATATGTAGCTTCAGCTTTGTTCAAGATGTCATTATCGTGAGCATAGCTTTGAGAATTTCTAATTTCATTGTATTTCTCAAATGTAGATATACTCATTTTCAATGTTTGTTCAACAAAATCAGATTGAAAAACATTATTTGCTTTATAATACTTTGAAAGCGAGCCAGCTAAACTATGCAAAGGGTAATTATTTCCTCTATCATCAGCAATAGAAATACTATGTTTATTACAAATTTCTCTTAAAAACTTTGTTGAGTAAGTATGCAACCTATCAAGAACTAAAGTTGGTTCATCTTTATTAAGAGCATCATAAATATCTCTGGAAAGAGTTTCAAATGTTTCCCCACATTCCTCAGGAAGAATTATTTCTAAATTTTCATCCGAAATAATGTATTGTATGTTTCTAATGAGATACCCTGATATGCTTGGTCTAAGTGCTTTTTGAATATTTTCTTCCAAAGATTTATTTCGTGTTTTTAACAATTCTATATCTTTTTTCGTCCCTTCAAAAGTGAAATCCACGGCTTTCTTATTCCAATTATCTCCTGATATCCCAGCATAATAAGCGTAACCCAATTCATCAAATTCATATTTACATCTTTGGAATGCTTGTATTATATCACTACTGCCACTTTGTTTCAAAAACTGAATCACCCTATTATTGAAATCATTCGGCAACTCATATGTAAAATCAAACTGTCCCATATTTTGCTCCTACTACACAAATCGTTTTATTATATTAGTATATCACAAAACGATTGAGAAAGCAATCCTTTCGGACTGCTTTCTGCCTTTTGCACAAAGATTTATCTACACCAAACCTCACCGTCAGAGCTGTTTGCCGCCTTATGGTCGTTGCAGGCTTCTTCAATATCATAAAACGCCCAATAGCTGTTGTTCTTCAAATCGATAAACTTATTCAGCGAGGAAAGATTTTTATTGATATATTCATTGTCGGCATTTCTGCCTGTTGCACGGTTTACAACGGTTACAACCTCTGCACGGGTGATATTTATATCGGGCTTAAATGTTCCGTCCGCATAGCCGTTTAACCATTTTTCGCTTGTGGCATAGGAAATATCCTTAACAGCCCAATGTCCGTCGTTGATGTCTGTATATTTTGTTGTATCAGATACGGTCTTTATATTCTCAAACAAACCATAAAAGCGTACTGTCATAGCCACAAATTCCGCTCTTGTAACGCTGCTGTCGGGACGAAATGTGTTATCGTCATAACCCTTGATGATACCGTACTTTTCAAGATACGAAACATAGCCTGCATACCACTCATTTTTGGATATATCCGAAAAGCTTGTCCTTGCACCTGAAATGTTTTCGCCTTTTTTCTCGGAAATAAGCCTTGCGAAAATAGCTGCAGCTTCGGCTCTTGACATATTGCTGTCGGGACGGAACGTTCCGTCATCATAGCCTACGATATATGCCTTATGTTCCTTTGCCGGAAGAACAAGCACGCCGTTTTTATCGGTTGTGCCGCTGACCTCGTTTTTGTTCTTATCTTTGAGTGTTACGAAAGTGTCAGCCTTTGCATTTCCTTTGGTATCGGTTACAGTAACGGTATAATAATTTTCGCTGTCAAGTGTTTTGTCTGTCGGCAGGGTAATTGTAAAATTGCCCTTGCTGTCAACGCTCTTTGAAAAGCCCGTTACTGCTTTGCTGTCTTTGTCGGTAATTTTGATATTGACGGAAGAATTATAGCTGATTCCACCACCGCCACCGCCGGAGCTGCCGCCTGATGAAGAACCACCGCCACCGCCGGAGGATTTAACGGGTAATGTTACCTTGCCGCTACTGTTGGTCGTCCCGGTGCCGGAAGTGTTGTTTTTATCGGTAATTGTTACCGATACACCTGAAACAGCTTTGCCATCCTTATCTGTAACGGTTACGGTCGTCTGATTAGCGGTTGTCAGAGTATGGGTTTCGGGAAGCGTTACATAAACTTTTCCGTCCTTAATTGTAACAAAGGCGTTTGTAATAATGCCCTTTGTATCATTCACCGATACATTGTATGTTACGGTTTCAATTTCGCCGGGCTTATCTTCTATGCCGTCGCCGTCCGTGTCCTCACCCTTGCCGGGCTTTTCCTCCGTAATATCCGAATTGCCGTTATCGTCCGTTATGTCCTCTGAAAGAGGTGGAACAACGATTTTACCGTATTTGTCGGTTTTACCGCTTACGGATTTAGGCTCAATATCGGTTTTCGGAAGTTCCGAAACAGTTATCGTCATATCCGACACAGGAGTTTTGTCCGCCTTATTCAAAACGGTTACGGTAATTCTGTTATTATGAACAATAAAGGTTTCTGCCGGCAGTACAACAGAAATTGAATTATCCTCATTCAAAGTGAGTGAAGCATTTTCAATAGCCTTGCTTTCATCAACAACGGTAACGGAATACCCGTTTAACTCTCCGTAGCCGTTAATATCTGTAATATCAAATGTTGCAGAAGGCACAACAGCCTTACCGTCTGCATCGGTCAGGTTGGTTTCTTTTCTTTCCGTGCTGTCTGTCACGGTTACGCTCATATCCTTAACCGGCTTGTCCTCGCTGTCGGTTACGGTAACGGTAATACGGTTTTCAACTGTAATTGTGCTTGTTTCGGGAAGTATAACACTCAGCTTGCCATCTGTGATAGTTACAAAGGCATTTTCGATAACAGCATTTTCATCATTTACAAGAATATTATATCCATTTACCTTTGCATTGCCGCCTTTATCCGTCATATCCTCCGAAAGCGGGGGAACGGTCATTTTTCCGTGTTCATCGGTAACACCGTTTCGCTCATTCTCCGAAACATCTTTGACGGTTACGTTCATATCTTTAACCGCATTGCCATCTTTATCAAGAACTGTTACGGTAATTCTGTTTGCGTAATCAATCAAGGTATCTGCCGGAAGAAGTACGGAAATGGTGTTATCTTCATTCAGAGTAACAAAAGCGTTCTCAATCTTTCTGCTTTCATCATTCACAAGGACATTATATCCCTTAACATTCACCTTGCCGTCTTTATCGGTATAGCCGGAATTTACCGGCGGTACAGTCAACTTGCCGTACATATCGGTAACGCCTTTTTCGATATAGTCCTTATCAGCAATAACAATTACGGAAACATCTTTTTGAGGTTCGCCGTTCTGATTTGTTATAGTGATAATAACAGGGCTGTCCTGCGCAAGAATTAGGCCGTCCGGCAGGTCAACCACAACATTATTGCTTTCACCGATTTTTACATCACAGTTTGGAATGATAACATTGTATTTATCGGTCACGGAAACAACATAGGTGTCTTTTATCCCATCGTTTTCATTTCCGATAGTGCCGTTGCCGCTGCCCGTGCTGCTCTGATTATTCGGTACTTTAAGCTGTCCGTTTGCGTCCGTTGTACCTGTGGCGGTATTGCCGTTTTCGTCCTCAATAAAGATATTTAAGTTGTCTGCCGGCTTCTGCGTATCTGTATAAAATGCCGTTACGGTTGTCTGATCGGCAAAGTCTAACAGCCTGCCGTGCGGTAATCTGATTGAGATTTTATTCTCAACATCAATCGTAATTTCCGAATTAAAAACAGGCTTTCCGTCCTTGTCGGTAAGAATGATACTGAAATCGCCTATTTCGGCATTGCCGTCCTCGTCGGTACGGTCTGTGTCAATGAGCTGCGCAATATCCTCGCTTTGCAAGGTTTCGCCGCAGACGGTACATTCAATATGCTTGCTGCCGCCGTGCTCAATGGTTGCCGGAATATCAATTATCCAATCGGACGGGGTGTGTCCTTTCGGCTCCTTGTACTCGGCTTTGTAAGTATCGCCGCAGTTTACGCACACAAATGTTGTAAATCCCAATGCTGTACAAGTTGGAGCAGTAATTGTCTTTTCGTAATCGTGCTCAATTTTGTCGGTGTAATCTGCTGTGTATGTATCAGCGCAGTTTTTACATTCATAAACCGTAAATCCCATTTCCGTACAAGTGGGAGCAGTTATATTCTTGTTATAGTCGTGAGGTATCTTATCTGTGTAATTACCCTTGTATTCATCGCCGCAATCCTCGCACCTGAATATGGAATAACCCATTTCTGTACAAGACGGAGCAATTACTGTTTCCTTGTAATGGTGATTTTCACTTTCGGTAATATCGCCGATATATTCCTTTCCGCAGTCCGGGCAGGTGTAAACAGTATAACCGTGTTCGGTGCAAGTCGGAGGGATAACCTCTCTGTTATAGTTATGCTCCGTTTTATCTGTATAATCGCTTGTGTAGCTGTCGCCGCAGTCGGCGCAAGTGTAAACGGTAAATCCAAACTCCGAACAGGTCGGCTTTGTAACTTCCGCCTTGTAATTATGCGGAGTTTTGTCCGTGTAGTCAGCGTTAAATTCATAATCACAGTTTATACAAGCATAATGCGTATGTCCCATTTCGGTACAAGTAGGATTGATTACGGTTTTTATATATTCATGGTCTGCTTTATCCGTATAATCACCTGTATATATATCGCCGCAGTCAGAACATTTGTAAACAGTATATCCCATAGATGTGCAGGTAGGCTTTATAACCTTGCTATCATAGTGATGTCCCGTCGGAAGCTCTAAAACTGTTCCGCAAACCTCGCAGATTTGCGGTTCGTTGCAAGTCGCATCCGACCCCGGTGTGTGTCCCTTTGCACTGTCTGCCTTAATTATCTTTTCATCACAATTCAGGCAGTTGTATTCAATTACACCGTCTGCTGTACAAGTAGAGGAAGTAACATTATGCCCCTCGTCCCAATGATGTCCCGTCGGCTCTGTGTAGTCCGAAACATAGCTGCTGCCGCACATTGTACAGGTTGAAGTTGTATAACCCTTGTCGGTACAAGTCGGCTCTTTTGTAATACGCTCATAGGAATGAGCAATTAAGGGTGTAATATCCGTGATAAAGCTGTCGCCGCATACCTCGCAGATATGCTCTGCATATCCTACATTCCTGCAAGTCGGATTGTGCTTTTCTGTATTGTATTTATGTTCGCCTTTCGGAGTGGTTTCCTCATAGAAATCTCCGCAGTTTCTACAAAGGCTTAAAATCAAGCCGCCCTGCGTACAGTCTGCGTCTCTTATGGTTATATCCTCATAATCGTGTCCTTTTGCGGAAGTGTAGTTTCTCTTTTCAAGACTTCCGCAGCCGTCGCACTGCCAGCGCTCATAGCCTAAATTCTCACAGGAGGCAGGAACGGTTTCAAAGTATCTGAAATTGTGCTCATGCGCCGGAGGAATAATGATAATTGTATCGCTGTCATTTTCCGTTTCTTTGGAACTATCATTAAGCAGCCATACATAGCTGACGCCGTTTTCCGTCATATCCTCGCCGGAATAAGAGTATGTAATCTTGTAGTAAACCGTATAATATCCCGGCTGTGTGTAATTGGGAGCAGATGTCTTTGTACAGTTATCCGCAGATGTGCCGTAGCGAATACTCGTTTTAACTCCGCTGTCCGACAGGTCGGAAACGGTTACGGTATGCGCTTCGCCGTCCGCCGTTCCGTAGTATGAGGCGATAACGGATTTTGCGGTTACATACTCGCTTGTTTCATATCCGCAGTCGCCGCATTTTTCGGATATGTAAAAACGGTTGTTTCCGACTTGTCCGTCAATCAGCTCGGTAAAATCGTGGGACTCTCTTTTTTCGCTTGCTCTTGCAAATGTACCTTTGCAGAACTGGCAATACTGTCCTTTTTTAAGCGTGGTTGTATGATATAACTTGTTATACGGTTCATAGGTAGTATTGTCAAAGTCGATAAAGAAGTTATGGTCGCAGGCGTTCAGACTGTAAACATTCTTGTTGAAATTATATGCGTCCAATCCATCAACCGCATTTATTGTACCGCAGAGCTGGCAAACACTTTTCGTCCAATGATTGCCCGTATAATATGCGTTTACTCCGGGTGTGCCGTCGTCAAGGTTTCCGATTTCTGTACCGTCTGCATTTCTGCCGTCGGAAAACCATACGCCGTGATTTTTTGCAGTTTCTCCCGTTCTTGTGTATTCTGGAACACGATAGGTAAGTACAGTAGTTTCCTTTTTGCAGACGGGACACCAGCATGTTTCAAAAGTGGTAGTAGCGTTCATATCCAGCTCGTTAGTTCGTCCGTTTGAACTAAGCCAGTTATCGGCAGGATCGACATATTCGTTAGATTGTGCCGCATAAGTGATTACGGGTGCAGCACTTAAAAGCATAGTCAGGGCAAGAAGTCCTGACAAAATAGATTTTGCCTTGTTTCTGAATTTCATTTTTGAATTATCCTCCTTGTAAAATTTTGTGTTTTTGTTTTGGGGAGCAGATTATCTTTCAGGGCGGTCTGTATTTTTTGTATATGGATTTTATCATATCAGCCGCCGTACATATCGTGATTTACCTTTGATGTGTAAAAGCTGTCAATGGTAGAGGGAGCGTTAAACAGCGCCGCAAGCATATATTTCTTGATATTGCGGACGTCTGTTGTATTCGATTTCATACAGTCTATGACATACTCTATATGTTCGGCATTTAATTTCAGCAACTTTGATTTTACAACTGCGGACGGGAATGTATCGCCGGCTATTGTAAGGTACTGCTTTGAGGTGCATACCGTTTCTGTCAGCAGGTCAACAATTTCATCAAGTATTGAAATGTCAGCTTTGAGCTTTATACTTAAAACATCATACTCGATATTTCCCTTGATTACACTTCTGTATGCTGTCATCTCATCATATCCAATCCCATCCGCACCCTTTCTGTTTTGTTTCTGCTCCGTTTCCTTTGGATAGGATTTGATTGGATAAGTAGTTGATACATCAGTATTTAATTCTTTTTTATTTAATATATTAGTATTTAATTGTGCGGTGTTTTCCGTACACGGCACAGCCGTATTCGGTTTATCCATATACGGGTTTTCCGTATATGGTGTTTCCGTATGAGGCAAATCCGTTTCCGGCGGTTGCGTGTACGGCTCTTTCTGCGGCTTTTCAAATATGACATACTCCGTATCGGTGATTTTACCTTTATCATCCCGCAGTCTGTTACGCTTAATATATCCGGCTCTTTCAAGCTCTTTAAGTGCTGTTCCGATACTGTCAACGCCTTCCTTGCAGATTGCCGCAAGTCCTCTTGTGGTGTAATTCCATTCATCGGGCAGCGACAACATCATAGACAAAAGCCCTTTTGACTTTAAGGACAATGAGCTGTCTTTTAAGTGATAATTGGACATCACCGTATAATCATGCGTCTTTTCAATTCTGAAAACTGCCATACAAAAAAATCCTCCTTTCGCTTATTCTGAAAGTGGAACGATAGAAGCCATTTTTGAGGGTATTTAATATCTTTTCCTTATCCTAAAGAAAACGAGGCTTAAAAAGCGCTGTTTTACTTGTCTAAAAACTTTCTATTGTTCCACAAAAGGGTATAAAAAAACAGCGTCAGGATTTTTCCTTTACGCTGTCGGGTGTGATATTCTGTTTTTCAATCGGTTTATACATTGTGCAGCTCGTTCCGTTATGGCAATGTATGTACGGGCAAAACGGATTTCTGCTGTCAAGTAAATATGTGTCCTGTCCTGTTTTGCAGGTAGGGCATAGTTGTTTGTTAGTATTCATAAAAACATTCCCTTCGCATAAATTTAGCAAAAGAAAAAGGCATTGCTGTTAAAACAATACCTTTTCGTGCTCAATATCATAACTTCTGTATTTTTTAGTTGCTGAAAACAGCGTAAATTATGGGCTTTCGATTTACTTGTATCTTTCCGTTTCGTTTCACCGAATCTTTGATAATGAACAATTTCTCTTGCTCTCAAAAATTTGATTACATCGTTAACATCGGGGTCATCACTCAGACGAAGAATATTGTCGTATGTTGATCTTGCTTTTTGTTCTGCTGCTATCGTGTATGCACAACAAATAAGTCTGCCGATGCCAATTTGAATATTCAAATTGACAGCGGCAGGCTACAAAAAACGGACAAACATTCCGCTGCGAAAAAACCGATACTTTGATTAAGCACTGTCCGTTTTAACACCCACTCAATTTGATAAAATGAGTATAAAGAAAAAGCCTTAAATCTTTTTGGGAGGTTAAAACATTATGAAAAAATATCCTATCGGCTTTAATACAAGAATAAACAAAGAATCTGAAAAAGAACCGTCGGTTACAGTTTGTCAGGAAAAGGCGCAACCTAAGAAATCCGTAGTTCAGGTATACTTCCCTCACAGAGGGATGGGTTGGGCTTACTACAACGACAGCTTTGATTTGAAGGTTGGCGACTTTGTTTATGTGGAAGGTAAGCTGGAAGGCTATCGCGGACAGGTTACAGAAGTTAATTATTCCTTTAAGATTAAACTCTCAGATTATAAGAAAGTCATCGCCATGATTGACACTAATGTTAAAGGCGACTTCTACCTTGCAGGTTCACATGTTGTCAGCTTTGACCCAAATGCAATTCCTTTTTCAAAAATTCTTGCCTGGTTCAAGGCTCCTGAAAATGATGAGGAATATGTAAGTGGGAATGACGAATCAAACAGATTTTCTCTTGATGATTTGTCAAAGATGAAGATTTCTCACGACGCAGCCGATCGTGGTCATGATTATTATATGGAAAACAGAGCCCACTTTGTTGAGATAGATGGCACTCGTGGTCACGCTATTGTAGAGGGGAGCGAAAACTACGAAATTGAATTTGATTACATAGATGGAGAAATCTCAAACCTCAAATG
>JAEDEG010000144.1 GCA_016293435.1 Clostridia bacterium | reverse complement strand
CAATTAAAAGTCGCTTAATATTTGTGGACATTTTATATTGCAATTCATATTTTGACACGAAAATTGCGTATCTAATTGACTTTTTAGGCATATTATGATATAATATTACTCTGTGTCAGACTCTTTACATAAAAGGAGTTGATACGATATGGGAAAAGACTTAAAAGGAAAAGAAATCGGTGCCGGAGTTTATCAAAGAAAGGATAAAAAATACTCCGCAAGATTTGTAAGCAAGGTTACAGGCAAAAGAGTTGAAAGGTATTTTGATAAACCTAATGAAGCTAAAAAGTGGCTTGCCGAAGCAAAGTATGAGGACGAACATAACAAGCGTGGCATATCATCACAAATGACTGTCGATGATTGGTTTAACTTTTGGATTGAAAATATCGTAGGTGATTTAGCACCTAACACCCGTAGAAATTATCGGGAACGATATAAGCAAAACATTCAGCCGGTAATTGGCAAATTGCTACTGTCCAATGTAAAACCGCTTCATTGTCAAAAGGTCTTAAATGACATGAATGAGAACTACGCAGGGGCAACAATAAGGCAAACTTTTATAGCAATGGGTACAATGCTTAAGTCGGCACTTATGAACGACCTAATAACAAAGCACCCTATGGATGGCGTAAGGTTTACAAAGCCTGTAAAAGCAGTAAATGACATAAAATATCTCACCATTGAGGAACAAAAAAAGTTCTTGGAAGTGGCAAAGCGATCACATAATTATTATCAGTACGCCCTATTACTTGAAACGGGTTTGCGTACAGGAGAAATGGTTGGACTTACTTGGGACTGTATAGATTGGGAAAATCGCACTCTAACCGTAAACAAAACGTTAGAGTATCGACATAGCAGAGGCTATTGGAGAGCGGGAACACCAAAAACACCCACAAGCTATCGTACTATACCGCTGACAGACAGAGCGTATGAAATACTACAAGAAGTTTATGCCACAAAAGACACGAGAAAGCAATCCGATACTCTGTTACAGACATTAGAGTATATGGATAGACATACAGGTGAGAAGTCAACTCTTGTAATGAAAGACCTTGTATTTATCAATTACAGAACAGGAGAGCCGGCAAAGAATTCTTCTTATGATACCCATCTTTACAAGCTGTGTGATGAAGCAAAAATACGAAGATTTTGTTTACATACTCTTAGGCACACCTTCGCTACTCGAATGGTGGAATCCGGAGCTAATTTTAAATTTTTATCTTCTATATTAGGGCATGCATCGATAAAAACTACACTCGATCGCTATTCCCACACAACCAATGATTCTATGCTTCATGCAATGCAGCAGTTTGAAATGAAAATGAAAGAGACGATGGCATAGGATGGCGTACAGATGGAGTATAAGCCATTTAGAAAATGCCTGAAACCCTTGAAAATAAAGGAGATGTGATATATTATGAAATTAGGAATAGTAGGCTTACCAAATGTGGGCAAAAGTACACTTTTTAATGCAATTACGCAGGCCGGTGCGGAAGCGGCAAACTATCCTTTTTGCACGATTGAGCCCAATGTGGGTGTTGTAACCGTACCCGATGAAAGAGTAGACAAGCTTGCTCAAATGTATAACCCCGACAAAATTACATACGCAACAGTTGAGTTTGTAGACATTGCAGGTCTGGTTAAGGGTGCAAGCAAAGGTGAAGGTCTGGGAAACAAATTTCTCTCGCACATAAGAGAGGTTGATGCCATAGTTCATGTTGTAAGATGCTTTGAAGACTCAAACATCGTACACGTTGACGGATGTATCGGACCAAAGCGTGACATTGAAACCATAAACTTAGAGCTTATATTTGCCGATATGGAGATGGTTGAAAAAAGAATTGACCGTACCAAAAAGGCAATGAAGGGCGGAGACAAGAAGTTTCAAAAAGAGCTCGATATGTTAGAAAGAATATACTCGGCGCTCGAGAGCGGCAAATGTGTAAGAACGATGGAATTTGACAAGGAAGAGGAGGAGCTTTTGAAAGAGGTTGCTCTCCTTACAAAAAAACCCGTTATTTACGCCGCAAATGTGTCTGACGAGGATTTTGCAAACGGTATAGATGACAATAACTTTATAAAAGAGCTAAGCAAAATTGCCGCAGAGGAAGGCAGTGAGGTGCTCCCCATTTGTGCTAAGCTTGAAGAAGAAATAATTGAGCTTGAGGACGAAGAAGAAAGAAAGATTTTCCTTGAAGATCTTGGGATTGAAGAATCGGGACTAAACAGACTTATAAAGAAAAGCTATTCGCTTCTCGGTCTTATAAGTTATCTTACAGCAGGAAAGCCTGAAGTCAGAGCATGGACAATCAAGAAAGGCACAAAAGCTCCTCAAGCAGCAGGCAAAATCCACACAGACTTTGAAAAAGGCTTTATCAGAGCTGAGGTTGTGGCATTTGATGACCTTATGAATTGCGGCACTTATGCTGCTGCAAGAGAAAAAGGTCTTGTGAGACTTGAAGGCAAGGAATATGTTATGAACGACGGAGATATTGTATTGTTCAGATTTAATGTATAACCTTTAATTTTAACAAATATGTATAATTTGACCAAAAAAAACAATGAAAACCATGAAAATTCAGCTATTTGATTATTGATTTTTTTGCCAAAAAATTTTATTATATTAATATGAATTAGCACTCTGGCAAAGAGAGTGCTAATTATAAAAGTTAATACATTATTCCCATTCGACATTCAAACCGTTTGTTAGGTCAGGGAATAAATTTAGGAGGTATGTAAAATGACAATTAAACCATTGGCAGACAGAGTCGTTATCAAAATGACCGAGAGTGAAGAAACAACCAAAAGCGGTATCGTTCTTCCCGGCAGTGCTCAGGAAAAGCCCCAGGTAGCAATTATTACCGCTGTAGGCCCCGGTGGCGTGGTTGACGGCAAGGAAATTGTTATGGAAGTAAAGGTTGGAGATAAGGTTCTCATCAGCCAATATGCCGGTACAAAGGTAAAGCTTGATGGCGTAGAAAACATCATAGTAAGACAAAGCGATATTCTCGCAGTTGTTGAATAATTTTTTGGAGGTAAGAAAAATGGCTAAACAAGTATTATTCGGCGAAGAAGCAAGAAGAGCACTTCAGGCAGGTGTTGACCAGCTTGCTGACGCTGTTAAAATCACACTCGGACCCAAAGGCAGAAACGTTGTTCTGGACAAGAAATTCGGTTCTCCCCTTATCACCAATGATGGTGTAACAATTGCAAAAGAAATTGAACTTGAAGATGCATTTGAAAACATGGGTGCACAGCTTGTTAAGGAAGTTGCTACAAAAACAAACGATGTAGCAGGTGACGGTACAACAACCGCTACTCTCCTTGCTCAGGCTATCATCAGAGAAGGTCTCAAGAATGTGGCTGCAGGTGCTAATCCAATGATTGTTAAAAAAGGTATCCAAAAAGCAGTGGATGCCGCTGTAGCATACATTGCCGCAAACAGTAAAAAGGTTAGCGGTAAAGATGATATTGCAAGAGTTGCATCTGTATCTGCCGCAAACGAATATATCGGTGAGCTCATAAGCGATGCCATGGAAAAGGTTACAAGCGACGGTGTTATCACTGTTGAAGAATCAAAAACAGCAGAAACCTACTGTGATGTTGTTGAAGGCATGCAGTTTGACCGCGGATATATCTCTCCATACATGGTAACAGATACCGAAAAAATGGAAGCTGTTATCGATGATGCTTATCTCCTTATTACAGATAAGAAAATTTCTAACATTCAAGACGTTCTCCCCTTACTCGAGCAGATTGTTCAGCAAGGCAAGAAGCTCATCATAATTGCAGAAGATATTGAAGGCGAAGCTCTTACAACTCTTATTGTTAACAAGCTCAGAGGTACATTTACCTGTGTAGCAGTTAAGGCTCCCGGATTTGGCGACAGAAGAAAAGAAATGCTTAAGGATATTGCAATTCTTACCGGCGGTCAGGTTATCAGCGAAGAGCTCGGTCTTGAACTCAAGGATACAACCATTGATATGCTCGGTCGTGCAAAGCAGGTTAAGGTTCAAAAAGAAAACACAATTATTGTTGACGGCCTCGGCGATTCTGCTGCTATCAAAGACAGAGTAAATGTTATCAGAGCTCAGATCGAAGATACCACAAGCGAATTTGACAAAGAAAAGCTTCTTGAAAGACTTGCTAAGCTTGCCGGAGGTGTTGCAGTAATTAAGGTTGGTGCTGCTACCGAAACCGAAATGAAGGAAATGAAGCTCAGAATTGAAGATGCTCTTGCAGCTACAAAAGCAGCTGTTGAAGAAGGCATTATCGCAGGCGGCGGTACATCTTACATCAATGCAATTCAGGCTGTAGAAAAGACAATTGACGAGGTTTCTGAGCCCGATGCCAAAACAGGTGTTAAAATCATACTTAAGGCTCTTGAAGAACCCGTTAAGCAAATTGCTGCAAATGCAGGATTAGAAGGCAGTGTTATCATTGACAAAATCAAAGGCAATAAGCCGGGTATTGGTTTCAATGCTCTTACAGAAGAATATGTTGATATGGTTGAAGCAGGTATTGTTGACCCCGCAAAGGTTACAAGAAGTGCTCTTCAGAATGCAGCTTCTGTTGCAAGCATGGTACTCACAACAGAAAGCATTGTTGCAGATAAGGAAGATCCCAACGCTGCAGCCGCTCCTGCAGCAGGTGCTCCCGGTGGAATGGGAATGTATTGATAAATAATCTTGTTACCGAAAAATTGCATTTTTCATAATAGAAGCTGTAAAAATAATCCCTAAAGCAAAGCAAGGACCTCATTTTTTGAGGTTCTTGCTTTGCTTTAGGGAAACGCTTCGATTTTGGACTACGGCGAACAAAGCTAAGGTAATTTTAGCTTTACAAATTTATTGTATCTCTTATAATTTTCACTTCTTTCAAAAGCGGCTGCTGCGCAGTTGCCAGCTTGTCATATTCGTATACGCACAGATACATACAGCAGCCAAGCTCTCCGCCTATGCGTCGTAAGATATTACATTCGCCGCCGCATAGAAACAAAAATGGGATTTTAAGATTTTCTTTAAGCATATTTATGATTTTGAGATTTTCAAGCTGTTGTTCCATTGTATCTGCTCCGGTAACTATTTTACAAATATCGGCGCCACGTTTCTGATGCTCAAGAGCTATCTCAAGAACTCTTTCGGCAGGAGTATATTTAAATACATGAGAAGACATTAAAACCTTTGCTCTCCTGCCGTGAATTGCCATTATAAGCTCCTTTTGCTTTTCTATTGCCGTTTTATCAACTGCAACCTCATCGGGCTGTCTGTCAAAGTAATCACCCATAACATCACACAAATCCGCTCCGCATTCTGCAAGCTCAATAAGCTCTGCTGCGAGCATATCATCGGTTTTTTCTTCGTTTAAGGCATTTCTGTAATTTGTCACATATACCGGCTTATCTTTGGTATATGCAAACAGATTCTTGTAAACATCTTTTGTTTTGTATTCGCTTTTCATCTGCTCAAACTGCATTCCGAAAGCCTCGGCTCCCTCGGGAACGGATTTATCAACAAGCTCTTTTATTCGGTCGGGATTATCGGCTTGAACCATAACAGTGAGCAAAGCTTTATCATGCTCAAAAAAAGAATGCTTCATAATCAACAGTTCCTTCCCGCTGCATTTCTTCCGCCGTCAATCATAATATTTTCTCCGTTTATAAACTGTCCCTTATCAGACGCGATAAACAAAATCAAATTGATAATTTCCTGTGGTTCTGCAGCTCTGCCCATAGGCGTTTTCATATTTGCCATAGACAATCTTGTGAGCACCGGCCCCGGCGAAACGCAGACACATCTTATATTATGCGGTGCG
>JAEDEG010000143.1 GCA_016293435.1 Clostridia bacterium | reverse complement strand
TATTCTGCGTTACCCCCTATTAGAAAAGCATTCTTTGAATATATTGGAAACGAAATGAAAGAAATAGGCATATTGCAAAAGCGTAACGCATTTTGCATTTGGCTACCAAAAGACTTCGTTTCAGAACAATTGAAAAAATTATCATTAGATACGACTGGAACAGCAAGACTTTCAGTATTTATAAGAGCTATAAACGAAACAGCTATTACTAAAATGAACGAACGAACCGAGAAAAATATAACTAAACGAAGAGGTATTAACGTAAATGACTCTCGTTATATATTTAATAAGTGGATTCGAATAATGGATGAAATAGATCGGGAAGACGCTCGAAAGAAAAATGAAGAATTTATGCCAAATAATCCCCATTGTGTAGAATTAGCATGGGACGATTTGGAAGGCTATGAAAGTGTTTATCGTAAAATTCGTAAACGCGGGATAAATAGTATCATAAAGATTCCATGTAACATAGAGCCAGAAAAACAAATGGAATTTTTGTCTTCGAGAAATTCCAATGTCTCTTTTGATATATTTAGCGATAATTTTGATGATATAGATTGGGAAATTTAATAAAAAAATAACAACTGCGGTTACTTTATCGACCGCAGTTGTTTTAGTTTAAAAATCTATTCAATTGAATGCCCTACAAACCCCAGAATTGAAATTAGAGCTGTTTTTGCAACCTACTCGTCATCCTCGTTGTCGGCATCATTTTTCACTCTTCCAGAAGCGAGTCTCGCCACAATTGCAGCCTTATCATTTTCGTCATATACTCTAGGCGTTCTGAAACTAACTAATTTCTTCGGACATTCGAAGAAATATCCAACGGGTTCCCCTGCCGCATTTGTGCTAATTTTAACTAACTTCCATTGGTCGGGAGCACGCTCCATCAACTTCTTGATTTTGGTCACGGACACATTATTACTCGTCCATACATGAGCCACGTCTTCCGTTCTGCTCATTTGTACCGTAGTTTCTTGTTCTTCCAAGGAGACACCCTTGATTGCCACCACGTCATTTGCCGTGTACTTCGCAACCGTAGTTGCCTTATTTTCATTTGCCATAATTGATACCTCCGTCTAATATGTAATTATTGCCCAGTACAAATCCTCTCACCGTGTACTGGGTTTAAACAAACCAATCTTCCTATTGGTTGTTCGTTATGCTACAACTGCGGCATCGTCCTATCGAGCCGCAATTGGGTTTATCTGTTGTTTCCTCTCTCTATAGTTTTCACAACGGCTTAAAAGAATTTGAATACCGTCTTAAACGCGTCGTCAACAAGTTCGCTACTCCAAGTATAATGGTAGCTGCCATAATCTTTAACAAACTTGTTCAACAGCTCGTTAACCTTCTTTTGAGCTTCGTCACGTTCTTTGATGGCTTGCGTAATCTCTTCGGCACGCGCAGCGCGTTGTTCTTTGAGTTTGGCTTGTTGCTCTTGTTGTTTCACAAGGGCAGCCTTACGCTCTTCTTCTGCTTTTGCAACTGCGGCTTCGTCAGCCTCGAGTACTTTGACATCATTATAAAACTTTCTGGTTACATCACTATAATACTTCATATATATACACCTCTGCTTAGTATAATATTTTGTTTGCTTTGGTGAGAGGATCTAAAATTAGGCAGGCGATTTCTCGTCCCGCCCTTTATGTATAAGGCGCCAAATATCGAGGAGGTGAACCTGGGCCTATTGGTGCCAAAGAGAAAGGTTGTAAAAATGAATATAATAAGGAGGTACCATGAGCAAATATATAAGTTAAGGAGGTTATGCTACCTTTCCCTTTGGCAATTATATTATACCATAAGGCCGTTGGATAAGTCAAGGATTTTATACATTTTTTTGAAAAATATTTTTGAAAATATCCGCAGTTGTAATCGGTTGGGTTTTCTTGGTCCAGCAACATAATACGCCCTGGGATATTTCGGGCGGCCATCCCATAAAAAAGAGCAATTAGTTTATATATAACCTATATAAACATTGTACGTATGTTATACGGTCAGCAGTTGAGCAAACGAACTATACGGGGTTGGGAAAAGATCATTGGATGGTCGGATGATAATCGATAGAAATTTGGTGGTCCAATGAAATTTTTGACTGGCTTTGTCGGGGTTTTGGTTTATACTCGCAGTATAATATCCCCTGAGGTGTTTGTTTATACTGGCGCGGTCATCCAGTTGGTTGGGAGTTGTTATGGATAAGAGGGGAAAAGAAGGTTTGTTTGTTGGGGACTACCTTCAAAACTCAATTAGATGTTATTCGAAAAATCCGTGAAACCACAAATAAACGAAAATGAAACAGACAACCAAACCAATTATCAAGTTAATCACCTCCTATTGTTTTCGCCATACACTAGCTATTGCCGTAACGACTAATATCAAAAATACCATTAGCCCAGCCAATTACCTCACCTCCTTATAGAATGCTAATCTTTTGCCTGTTTCAGCGTTACAGTTGTAATACTGATATTCATTACAGAATTTGTCAAAATCTCTGTCGGTTGGAATCTCTGGTGCTGGCTGCCACCAAATAGACCAAGGATTTGCTTTTGACGGAAGGCAGCAAACCGTTTTGCCTTCTGCGTGCATTTTGCGAGCCTGTGTTTTTGTTATTTTTTCGTAGTTCATCTTAAAGAACCTCCTTTAATTTTTGTGCGAGATTTGAATAAAATTCTTGCGTTTCTTTTGCGTGTGCGAGTGCTTTGTCGTATTCCTCATCATAACGACCGAGTTTGTCGTAGGCGATTTCGAGTTTGCAAGTATCGCATTCGAATTTCTTTGCCACGTAATAAACGCAGGTGATTGCCTTTTCTTTTTCAAGTTCTGTAAGTTTTGTCATGATTGTTTCCTCCTTAAAATTCTTTGTAATACATCGTAATTTTTTTCCTTTTTCATGTTATCTTACCTCCGTGTAATATTTTACAAACTCATCGAGTTTGATTGCCATTGAGAACTGACAGATGTTGACGTCTCTGTCGAAGTATTCGCCAAGGTTTGCGTAATATACGTTATAGCATACATAGCCTTTAAGTTCTGTGGGGCTTTCCGTGAGTTCAACCGATACGCAGATTTCGTTAGTGTGCCCGATACCGCCCTTGTCGCCGATTTTAGGAAGTTCAGACGGGGCAATGATTTTTGTGTTGCCGATGAATTTCGGTTTTTCTGCTATCGCTATTTCATTTTGCAACGCTTCCACCGACCAAGATACCCATTCGCAGCCACCGTCTTCGTCGCTAATATCGATATCAATGATATGGCAAAGCTCATTGATTCCATTGCGGTTGATGATAGTTGCTACGATTCGATTTAAACCAACGTCAAACACGCCGTCTTCCCAATTGAACACGTTGTTGTAATACTTTTGGCAAAAGATTTCATAAAGCTCATCAAATGGCTTATCTTTGTTTGCATCGAGGGTTGCTTTCACATCTTCGTATTGTGCCATTGCTTGTTTGAGAGTTTCGAGTTTCATTTTAGTTTCTCCTTTAATTAATTTATTTTGTTTGTTTTGTTTGAAAAGAGGACGATTATTCGTCGTCCTCTTCTTCGTCAAGAATCTCTCTGATTTCATCATTGTCGAAATCTTGATCGTTGTCGATACAGAATTCTGCGATTTCATCGGGCCAGATTTCTTCCGATGGATAATCAAACGATTTGAGGTTGCCGTAACCGTCGAATTTAAAGAACTTATCGCAAGGTCTGTAATCTCCGTAGAAGCCTGCACGCAGGATATCCCACGGTTTCATATCACTGAGAATTTCGTCGATTTCGTTTACACTGTAAATCAAATCGTCGGGATCGTTGGTTGCCTCTTTGTATTCATTCCAAATACAAACCGTTTCGTTGGAATCCATATTGTTGATGATGTCGATAATTGCCTGTTTCTTTTCTTCGTAGTTTTTCATGATACATTCTCCTTAAAATTAAGATTTTATTTTTTGCGGGGTTTTGCCGCCCCGCTCGGCTGTTAGTGCGTCCAGATTAAAATTACATCACGCGTCAGCGCGTCCATTATTGCGACATCGTCGCCATTCATGTGCCACTCCATTGCTATACTGTAACATTGTGCGCGGTTTTTGTCGGTGTTCGTTGTCGCGGGCGTCGTTTGTCCTGTTTTCAAATTATAATAAAATATCTGTCTTGCTGCCATTTTTTTTGCCTCCGTTTTATGTTTTTATTTTTAGCGGGGTTTGAGCCACCCCGCGAGGCTTTTGTTAGTCACATTTGGTTTTCAGCCCATTCGTTCATCGGAACGATGCTTGTACCGCCTTCGTAGTTGAGTCCCTCGGTTTTCTCAAAATAGATAGCTTCTTCAAGAGTATCAAAATACTCTTTTTGAACTACAGTGAGACTATCGTCGATAAAGTCAAAACACATTACTTCGAAATTCATTTTAATACCTCCTTTTAATATTCAAACACATACCAAGTTCCAAAATCAAAGAAGTAAAACTTAGTTGAATTATGGAATAACTCTTTGAGTTCTTTGTCAGACATTCCAGCAATCTCTTCAACATCTTCGAGATCAAACGCATCACTTGCGGTGTATTCAGGAATCAGATCGCGTAGATTGCGCGAGGCGACATAATCTGTTATGCCGCAAAATTGGAATATGTCGTCGACATCAGTGTAAGTCTCAAGCTCTTTTGCCCAAGCATCGAGTTCCGCTTGTGGATTGTCGGGATCATCCGCTGCTTCGCAAACGACTGTGACTTCGTACTCTTCGACCATCTTGCCGTTGATTTTGACTTCAATGGATTTTTCGTTGCTGAACGCCCATCTGCGTTTTGCTTCGCAGATGTCATCGATTGTGATGGTGAGGCCAAGTTCGGGTTTGTTAATTGTTTTCATTTTTAATTCCTCCTAAAATTAATAATTTGTTGCAATTGCGACTGCATCGTGATAGTCGTCGTCCTTTTCGATTTCCCAAACCATTACTTTGAAGTCTTGGTCGTAGATATCGTTGAAGTATTGTTCCAGATACGCTTGTGCGTTGTATTTTGCCTCTTCGACGTCTGCACCTACACAGATGCCACTGATGCCGTTTGCCACGTCGTAGAATCTCCAAAGCCCGTTGATGTTAGTTTTCTTTTTCATAATAACTCCTTTGCGCAGGATATACCGCCTGCGCTCGGTTTATGCTTTCGTCCAATAGTTGCCAATGCAACCGTCTGTGCTGTTCCACGTGTCCCATACTTTGCCGTCAATAATTGCTACTGTGTGATGTCCGCCAATGTTTGCGACAATGTTTTTCGTTTGTCCTAGTCCCTGCAATACCTTACACCACTCTGCGCCCGTGTATTTTGTGCCGTTCGCCTTTCGTGGCTGTGAATGTTTTACCCACCCTTTTGTTTTCAAATAATAGTCAATACCTTGTGCCGTTGCGTTGTCATAACCCGTTTTGCATTGCACTTCTGCCTGCTCCATAACACACTTATTGTACGGAATTTCCAACGCTGTACACAACGCACGTGTTACGCAATCTCCCGTAATTCGGCTTTTTGGGTTTGCATTGTAGTAGTGAAAATACTGTGTATCGGGGAATTTTTCTTGCCTTTTCATTGTCTTGTTTAACTCCTTTGCGGGGATTTAGCCGTCCCCGCTCGGCTTTTGGTTTACTTGCGTATATATTCAACAATTTCAGCACTTGCACAATAATGATTTTTATATGCTTCTGCAAAAAGTTTAGCATTTATGAACTTATCAAATTCGCCTGCAATAACTTTTATTTGCTTTTCGTATTCTTCGCTCCAAACTGTGACCCATACTTCGTATTTACTCATTTTTAACTCCTTTGCGGTGGAATAACCGCCACCGCTCGGTTT
>JAEDEG010000032.1 GCA_016293435.1 Clostridia bacterium | reverse complement strand
CTTCTACTTTATATTGGAGATTATTTCCATTTACACAGTTGAATATACAGCCTCTTTTTCTTTAATAACTTTGAGCTTGCCGTCAATGCTTACGCCGTCATTTTCGACAGATATTATTCCTTCTGAAATTCGTCTGCCGATTTCACGGAATCAGACATTGTTCGCTCTATATTACCGGGGTTTGACTCATGGGTTTTTATGTGCCGTCTTTTAAAATAAAGCAACGGCAGCAAGCTATATCGGAAACAATTGCTTTAGCAAACTTGATTTCACATTTTTCAAGTCTTTTGAATGCAAGAATTGCAGAGTCGGCAACAAGACGGAAAAACACATTTTTTCTGATAACATCCATGAGGTGGAGTTATATCACTTTCATATACTGCTGACCTCATATTAATCATCCTTTTGAATGAATTTTTATCTTTCAATCAATTTATCACTTTTAACGCAATAAGTTCTTTTCTTCTGTCAGATAGCTGATTCAAAAAATGTTCTTTGCCCTTTGGGTAGTTTTCGGCATCCCACAGAGCGATATATTCGTCGTAAATTTCATCTATAAGAGCAACAAGCTCATCAATCTTTTCGTTTGCTGCTGCTTGGTGCATACGAATGATACAAAGCTCAGAGCCAAGAATTGTCATATTGGCATTTATACGAACCTGACGCTTCCAGTTGTTGTCAAAATCAACAGCCTCTATCCCGGCAAGAGCTTTTTTCATATATGCGATTACATTTTCAAAATAAAAATCTTCGCCGCATTCTTTGAGATCAAAGAACGGTTCTACAGCAGTCTCACTAAGAGGTTTGCGGATTGTGAAGCAGCTCATTGTTGAAGAATGAATACGCTCAGGCTCAAGCAAATAGTACTGCTGCATCTTGTAGAGCCAATTGGATACGGGCGCGTTGAACACTGTATCGTCAATATATTTTTGAGCGGCACGGATATAATCTGCCTTAAATGTACCGCCGTTTTGCTTTACACCTACATTCCATGCATATTGAGCAGCAAGTGCCGCGGGAACAAGACTCCATACAGGGAAGTGAGTGTGCCCTTCGCCACAGCCCCAGTCGGTAAGCATATAGCCCCTGGCTCCGTATTCTCTGCCGAGTTCACCACAGGTACGGAGATTGAAGCTCATAACATCAAAGCGACCGGTGAAGCAAATCCACGTGCAGTTGCCGGGGCAAATATAATACGGTGTACCTTTGGTTTTGAGATCTAAGCAACGTTTTTCCATCATAGCGGTTTTTATAAGGTCATATCCCCAGTTAAGAGCAACAGCACCGTCAGGAACGCGGCTGTATGCTTCGGGATATTCATAAACCATATCTGCCCAGAACTGCACCTTTTTGTTGTATTTTTTTTGAATGTGGTCCGCAAGCTTGTTGAGCCAATCCATAAATACGTTGTCGGTACCCTTTTGTTTGCAAATTTCTTCGAGCTGGTATTTGCCAAGGCCGTATGCTTCGTCGAGACCAATGTTTACATATTCGGATGTAAAGTTGGGCAAAAGCGCACAATAGAGCTTGTCTATAAACTCAAAGGATTCGTCAAGGAGCGGATTTATGGTTGAGGTGTTTACTTCATCTGTGCCTACCCTCAGATGCTTGAACTCCTCAAGCTCAAGCCAATCGCCAAGATGACCGAGGCTGTTTTGATTGGGAACAAGATCAATAAAGCGGTCGGAGCAGTATTTGTCCAGATATTTGATATCATCGGCATTGAGGCAGTCAAAATTTTTGGTATATTCATGGAGAGTGTCATATTTAAAAACAAAGCTCTCCATATAAAGCTGAAATTCGTTGTATTTGAGGTCTGCAAGAAGGTCGATGAGACGCGTAATCGTTTTGACCTTTGGCATACGGCAGCGACTGATATCAAGCATATAGCTGCGCTTCTCAAAATCGGGGCAGTCTTTTATTTTGCAAAAAGGAAGCTTATCCTTGTGTTGAAAAAGGAGCTGCTTGAGGGATGTAATTGCTCTGAAAACGCCGCAGTCCCCCGAAGCTGTGACGGTTATGCCGCTCGAAGAAACTTCGAGTAAATATTCGTCATTGCCATAGGTCATATCGGTTTTGACGGTGAAGTCATCATTGCCGTTTTTGTATAACTCAAACAAATCAACAAGGCAATCGGTGTTGGGATATGCCTTCATTGAATATGCACCGTCTAAATATTGTTCTTCTTTTGGTTTTGGAAAAATCATTGCCTGTCTCCTTAATATTTTACTTTTCAGTACGATATGTGCATCGTCTTCTAATGTTACAAATTTTTTGGTTTCAAGGAATCATAACCACCAGTAACCCGGTGGTTATGATTTGAATTCAAATATGGAATAATTTATTACTCGTCAGAAGGCTCTGCAGAAGTTTGGGGTACAATGCCGGAAGCTGCTGCAACCGGTTTGAAACCGTTTCTCCAAATGAACGATTTAACCTTTGTCGCATTTTCGCCGTATGCAAGCTTATGGCTTACGGTTGTGCCTACATCAGAAGAAGTAATAGAAAGCTTTTTCACATTGATAAGCTTGTTGGAGTCGGTATATGTAGCAATCCAGAAATCAAGTCCATCATTTACTTCCAAAATTTTTGCCTTTGCTTCAACCACGTAAGTGTCGAGAACCAACTCAATTTGAGGTGCCGGAAGCTCTGACATGGGTTTTAGAGTGTAGTTTTCGTATCTGATACCATTTGCCGATGTTATAAAAACAATATTGCTGTCTGCAAGTTCAGAAGCTTGGGCGGCAAAAGAGTTATCTTCATACACTTTGACCGCTGATGCATCGGTGCCCGCAAGGACTGCAGCCTTTAGAGCGTCTACTGTATCAATGTTTTGTGTATAAATAACATTATTGTCAGTATCAATTACACAATCATTTGTAGAGTCGGTTATCTTTATATCCTGATTGTCACGATAGTAGAAGCCTTCGTGATACTCTACATCGCTGAAAAGAACTCTGTCGCCTACTGATTCTTGTGTATATTCTGAGCTGCCTGCAAGACAAAGACTTATGCCTTTATAGTAGTTCCATGAAGGAAGATAACCTGTTTCGCTTACATATCTGTTACCATTTATGTAGAGCTCTCCTCTGTTACTTGCACGGTCGAGAGTGTATGCAACGTGATACCACTGACCTCGGGGAAGATTGCACGCAGGTTTTGAATCTCGGATAGAGCTACCGCTTTCATAGTCATATCTTGTGATATATACGTCGCCGTTCGGAAGCCATTCAAATATGCGCAGCCCCTTTCCTGAACCAAAATAAAGAATAGCATCACCCTCGGCATACATGTTGAACATATATGTGCATGTTACACGATAATATTTGTTTAAATTAATATCATAAGCTTCAGAAAGATTTTCGTCAAGCTTATAAATATCATATCTGTCATCATTATTAGAAGGTTTTACTGCAAAACCAAATGCGGTTGCAGGATTACCTGCAACATTAGTGGCTGTGACAGGGGTCTGACCATAGGCATTACGATATCTTACGTTTATATTTGGTGCTTTATTCGTGGAATAACCTCTTTCATAATCGTAGGATTTTATGATGGGAATATAAAAAATATTTTCGCCTTTAACTGCCTTGATAAAGCCATCAGTAACGTGATTTGTGGCAGATTCTTCTTTATTGGCATCTACATATGAAAGCTCATAGCCGGTTTTGGAAGACAAAATAGCAATAAGATTGTCGGATGATATTCTCCAGCTTTTGTTTTCAGTATGAGAATAGACAGCAACTGAATCATCAGTTAATTTAACATTTACTATCCAGTTGTCGTTTGGATCATTATTGTCATCTTCTGCTTTGACAAGCTGTACTCTTTCCATTGCAGGAGCTATATATGTGTTATCCAAAGTATAATAAGAATATGCCTTATCGGCAGATTCTACAACAATTGCTTCATTTCCGGTGAGATGAGTGTCTTCGGAAATAAGTGCTGAATGTGTAGAGTCGGTATAAAGTCTTATCGCATTAGTGTCAGATGAAGTGATATCACAAAGAAGTGCCTCGGAACTTGTGATGATATCTGCATCATAACCTACAACATTGTCTGCAATCTTTACTGCTTTGCTGACAGATGTGAGAGATGGAGCGGTATAGTATGGCTGGGAGTGGTGATTATTATAAAGCTCTTTATACTTTATCATATCATCATAAGCGACAACACCGTTTGCAGAGCCGGTATCGTATCCAAATCCGATTGTACTTGGTGCAGCAATCCACTTGCTGTAATCAGAAATATAGTTTCCGTCAACATAATAAACAAATCGGCGTCCTGTCCTGTATGAAATTGCCACCCTATGCCACTGTCCGCGGCTAAGCTTACCCCATTCTGTCATTGTGCCATCGTAGTTATAAAGCAAAGTTCCATCGGATTTCCAAGTCAAAAGTGAATAACCTCCGTCATAGCAGATCCACGCCGAAGCATCACCATCGGCATACATATTAAACTCATAGGTGAATTCATCGGTGCCTGCCGAATATTCTGTGATATCATATTGATAACGCTTGGATGATGCAGTTGGGGTTTCATTAAAGGTATAGGTATATGCAGTATCATCATATGCCTTACCCCCGATTCCTCCGACATACGAAGCATTTATCTCACCGCCGCCTCCAACACTTCCGCCGGAACCAATATTAATTATTGTTTCCTCGGCCCCCATTGCAAAGCCTGCGAAAGGAACCATTGCAGCCATCATTGCAAAGCAAAGCAATGAGACTAAAACCTGTTTAAAACTTTTTTTCATAAAATACACCCTTTCTCGATTTTTATATAAAATATATTTAATATATTTTACCAAAATAATAATTTATTGCGCTGTGTATATATCATCAAAAAGCCTCTGTCTGCCTGACCAGCTTTCGATGAAAAACACTTCGGCAGTATAACCGTTTGAAACAATCGGCGTGATTTCAACAATACCGTCTTCGGGATTTTCACTTCCTGCCGGAATTGTAAGCTCAGATGAAGCTGCAAGTTTTTGGATTATACCGTTTTCATCTTTCAATACCATAATCATGACAATGGTTTTATCATTGGAAGAGGTGTTTATAAATTTGGCTCTTGCACCAACTTTTGATGAGTCGTATACAAATTCGACATTGTTGTCATAAACAGACAAAGACGCTTTTTTTAGACAATAGTATGAGTACATTCCGTTTGAGCCTTCAACAACTATGCACTCTGTGCCCAAAAGTTTGCCCGATGCAGGTTCGGCACAGGTAGAATCTTTGTATATTGCTACACGGTTATCTCCGGCATCAATGGAGGAAACAATTGATGACACATCAAAAATTAGATTTTCATCATAAACTATATCGCTTCCCATAATATTCAATCCGTCGGAATCATCTTTCAATGAAATCTGAGGATCTGCATTGAGGTGCTTTAAAGGATTGTAGGGTTCGTTGTACATGATGGCATTATCATATATTATCATGGACCCTACTTCTGACAAACCAACATCCATAGAAAATGCAATGTATTTGAGATTTTCAAAGTCAAATGCTGCAACAACCCCTACTTGGTGACCGTCAACGTATGACTGCATCTGCCTTTTGTCTGCATCATATGAAATGGCTACTTTACGCCATTGGTTCGGTTTGTTGGATACTTCGGAATTTTCAAGAGAAGCACCTTGTTTTGTGCCATTTATTTTTTTGTCTGTCATTACAAAAACACTATAAGTAGAAAATCCAATATTGGCAACGGCTCCCTCGGTAACAAGAACATCCAGCTCCCATGTGTAGGTATGTTTATCGAGGTTTTCAAGATAACATTTCCAACGTGCAGCATTGGAGCTTGAATATTTTTGAGAACTTTGAAGTGCAAAATAATCATCACCAAGCTCCTGCATGCCTCCAAATGATGCAGAAAGATCTGTAACAACATTTGCATAGCTTCTGTTCCAATCGGTATTGGTGAGTGATCGCAAATCAAAAGTTAAATCTGTATCATCGGCATGTATCGAAACTGTCATTGACAACAAAATCATTGATATACACACAAATAATGAACACATTCTTGAAATATTTTTTCTCAATGTAACCATCCTTTCTGAATTAAATTTATTCGAGAACCCAGTTTGAAATTGCTGTGTTATAATCTGTTAAAAGCTGCGGGTTTACATCGTCCGAAAGAGATACAGTGAGGTCTATTCTATCGGAGGATGTGAGCTTTATTAAAATACGGTTGTATAAATCATCGCCTGATTCGGATATCACAACACCGGTTGTATCAATCGGTGCGGCAGGAGCTACTGTTATATCTATTGTATCTGCACCGCATTGTACGAAGTCAAGATAAAGCGTCTGACTGTTCTGAGTGAGAATTGCACCGCTGCCGTCAGGGAGAATTTCTACATCTGCTTTGGTCATCATAACCCAATATACATCATTGGATTTTGATTTGTCCAAAAGCTCTATTTCATCTCTGATAATAATGGAACTGCGATTGTCACAATATGCAAATGCGCGTTTTGCCGACTGCACATTATCCGAAAGTGCCTCAGTCATATCTATAACGGCTATACCGGAGGTATCGTTGGTTTCAAAACGTTCAACAGCTGCGAAACTTCCTATCTTGTGATCCTCGTTGGTGGTAGGATTTATAAAAAGTGTGTTGTGCGCTTCGGCTCTGAGACGGAAAATTTTCCATCTTTCTCCCCCTACCGAAGAATCGCTATATCTATAGGTACGGTTGTTATAGTTACCTTGTCCGAGATCATGTGCCCAACGCACACCGTTCAAATCAAAAATATAACTTCCCGAGTCAAGGTGACAATGATTTTCACCAGTGAGACCGGCGCATGCTGCAAAGTATGAATCATCCGCTGTCCAGCCACTGCGCATTGCAACAACTTCTTCTCCGCCTATCCACGCGTCAAGGTTCATGTATGCATCGTTTGTTTGAATCGCAGTATCGTACCAGCACAAGGCAAGAGCGATGTCTTCATAATCCGAAAAGCTTCCGTTTTTGATTTGAAGCAAAGTTGATGTATATTCAGGCTTATCAAGAATATATGAAAGCCAAAAAATTTCGGGAACATATAAGACACTCGATGTCATGCAGTCGCCGTAGGCATATGTGCCATTGAGAGACTGCATATGAAGAATATAGTCAACCGTTGTATCAAAGCCTTCACAGCGCGTGAGTCCAAATTCAGTTCCCAGAATACGCTCAGAGTTGGAAAGCATCTTGGTTACATATTTAATTGTATATTCCCAATATCCCGGTCCTTCAAACCATGCACCGCAGGGGGCAAAACGCCAGAGAAGCCTGTCGTATCCACGAAGTGCATTTGAGACAATTGCACTTGAATTTTGAGGATATACATCCATAAACGCAAACGCTCCGGTTGCAAGACCTCCGTTTACCACGGCATTCCAGTTAATATCACACACAACCGAGGAGGTGCGGCCTGCAACGCCCTCATATAGATTGTTGGCAGCAGCTATACCGTGACGGCAGAAGCCGTCTTCAATAATCCTTCGCTGGTCTTCGGTAAAGCCATTGTACATCCAGTCATACCCTACTGCAAAGGCTGCCGCCATCTCACCGGTATCCAGAGCATGATCGGGATTCCAGTCGGGAAAGTTTGCCGCAGCTTGAAGATGCATAAATGCTTTTTGCGCATAGGAAGCATCGCCTGTTAAAAGATATGCCATTCCATAGGTGTGCATATAGGAAAGCACATTTCGTGACACTCCCAGCAATCTGCCGCCTTCGTCAATCTTGTATTCTACAATCGGTAAGGTAGAAATCCAGTTGCACGCTTTAATTATGGTATCTCTCCATTTTGCCATATATGAGTTGGTTTCACATTCTCGTTTTATACGTTCAACATCTGAAGCTGATACATATATTCTTGGATGCTGACCTTTGAGAGACGAAGAATTATACATTTTAAGAATTTCGTCTGCCGACGGTCTGTAGTTAAACAGGTAATCATTAAGAGCCTGAGTGTCGGCTACAGACCATACATCAAACTTTGTATCTCCGGCAATTATCACTCCGCTGTTATATTTGGCATTAAGCTCTGTAACAGTAAGGTTCATTATTTCTTCAAAAAATTGCTTAGCGGAGATATATCCGTCAGATGAAGAAGCGGCTTCTGCCGAAACCCCAAGAAGCTCTGCTGTTTCTTTAAGAGGAATATATACCACAGAATCGGATATATAGGGTTTGCTTTGGAGAAAATGCTTCTGACCGTATGCGGTAATGAGTCCGCTGCGGGAATGAACAGCTATGAAGTCTGACAACATTTCTTTATATTCAGCATCACTTTTCATCATTGTAGGTCTGTTAATTTGTGAAGTTACATCATCTCCGTAAATCGGAGTCAGAGTATTGTCCCAAAGAAATAGTTTTGTAATGATATTATCTTCTCTGCTTTGTGACAGGGAAATATCAAATATCTCTTTTGAAACAACATTATCAGGCAAAAGCTGCAGCCCGGTAAGCTTGTCGCCATTGTAGGCAGCAAGCATAAAATTTAGCTTATCAAAGCTATCATCATATGCCGGGCAAACGGTTATACGTGCGTTTATTTCATCTTCAACCCCCGAACCTGTGTTGGTGATTGCGGGAGATGAAATATAATTTTTGTCACTGAACGTATACTCATATGTATATTGAAGTCCATCTATTCCGGATACAACCTGAGTAAGAGCAGCATCGGTTGTTATTGTATCAGAATCAACCATAACAGTGCCGTTCAATTCGGAAACAAGATTATTCAAAACCTCTTCGGAAGCTCTGCCAGCGGCTCCGTATATTGTTTTGGAAGCACGATCAATATAGAATTTGTCGGAAAGCAATGACGGCGTATGCTTATCACCTCTGGGATATCCACCGTATATGCATATATCGTCATAATAAATGGTACCATACGCAGGAGCGTCATCACCTTCACCTGACATACCGAATTTAATATAATCTATAGCGCCTCCGTCGGCACCTATCCACACATCTTCGCTGACCGGTACACCGTCAACATATACGAGAACTCTTGCTCTGGTATAATCGTATGTAATATTTACCGTGTGCCACTCATCTGTGCAAAGCTTTCCGATTTCTGCGTTATTATATGAATATGCTGTTCCGTTTGATGTCATGGAGAACAAATTCTCATTTGAGATATTGCTGCCGTTTGCCTTTTTCCAAATTACACTTGAATAGGATGTCGCACTTGACATATTAAGGAAAGAATATTCTATGGTATATACTGTGTTTAAAGTTATATCAGGATTGTTTTTCTGGAGCCAGGCTGGATATCTCGCACCTGAGGGATGAATATTGGTTTCGCCGTTGCCGTGAATAGCAAACGATGTATCATTATTATCCTTTTGAATACCTGCCTCTGAAATTGAATAGGTTACTTTGCTGCTTTCATCAAACATATGATAATATCCGTTTGAAGAAAAATCACTGAGAGTAAAAAATTCTTCAAAAATATTGCCGGTGTTGGGTTTTATCTCAAAAAATGCAGTATTACCGTTGGTATCAACAAGCTTTATATAGCCGTCATATACATCATTTACAGACACTTCTTCATAATCGGTGTTAAGGTATGTAATTGAAGAATGTGTTTTGGATGTAAGAGAATTTATCAGGGTATCAGAGTCTATTTTGTAGGAAAGATTGCACGGATGCGAATATACATATACACAACCACCGTCTACAACAACTCTTGGGTTTGTTGACGAAAGCTCGGCAACAGGCATTTTATAGCCACCGGAAACAGAATAATACGTATATGCTTTATCGGAAGATTCTACAACTATATATTCACTGCCGGTAAGAGGGGTATCTTTTTTTATTTGAGTTACAAGATGCGAATCCATATACATTCTTAAAGTATCGGTTTCGTCGATAGAGATGCAATCGAGAAGCATATCAGAGCTTGTAATCAATTCATCATCATAATTTATGACATTGTTATCACCAAGCTTTGCAGCGCGGCTGACAGAGATTTTGGGTAAAGTATAATAGGGCTCTTTATAATGATTTGTATAAAGCTCATCGTATTTTATCATATCATCAAAAGCCACCGTGCCGTCGGATGAGCCCTCAGCGTATCCAAAACCAATAATCGACGGAGCTGAAGTGTACCTGCTTGTATCGCAAACAAGAACACCATCTATGTAATATACAAAGCGATAGCCAATCCTATATGAAATTGCAATTCTATGCCATTGCCCGCGGCTGAGCCTGCCCCACTGTGTCATTGTGCCATCTTTGTCGTACCATATTGTGCCGTCGGCATCCCAGCGAATGAGTGAATAACCGCTGCCATAGCACACCCATGCTTCAGCATTGCCGTCGGCATACATATTAAATTCGTAGGTATATTCATCGGTGCCCGGCACATATTGTGATACATCATACTGATAACGCCGATAATATGTAGCTTCATCAGCACCGAGAACAAAAGCACAGGCCATGTCATCGGGTGATTTACCGCCGATGCCTCCCACTTGGGCGACATTGATACCAATGCCGCCATATGAGCCTCCATCTCCGAGTATAACCTGATTTTCTGCTGCTTTCTCGGCCAATGACACAAATGATAATGAGCATACAAGAATCGAACAAATGAGCAATGATGACAATATTTTGTTAAACATTTTTTTCATTACATTCACCAATTTTATTAGATTAATATTATTGTAACAATATTTAGTTATTTCTTGTAACAACTACCTCCGTTACAGAGTTCCATGCAGGTGAATTTTTAGAGGTGTTACCATTGAAGTTAAGTTTGATATAGCGGATATCTTTGCCGCCAACACCGTAAAACTCGTGCTCAAGAGTTGTACCGGAGGATTGGCCTGAAAATACACTCTCATAAGTTTCGCCGTCTGCAGAAACAGCGATTTCAAAACGAGTTGCTCTTGTGTCACCGCCGGCAAATGCAAGCGCAACTTCATCTACTCTTTGCACCTTATTTAGATCGAGAGTGAGAGTACAGCCTGATTCGTCACATGACCAACGAGTATTTAAGTCTCCGTCAATTACATTCATTGCACCGTTTTCAGCCTGAGGCTCTGCGCTCGCCGCAAGCGTTGTAACCGGGATAGAGGTCTTTCCGTCAAACTGCTTGGGAGTGGGAATTTTACGCATGACTATGGTGTATATAGTTTTGTTGGCAGGATCGTTTTTATCAACTACTGTTATTACTGTGTTATCTGATAAGCTATTACCTTTTGCTACAGTAATATTGTATCTGTCATCAGATGCAGTAATATCCGGAACAGAGGTAAATGTATCTTCAAGATAATAATAGTCGATGGTGCTTCCCTGAGGTATTATTAAATCCTCTCCTACTTTGATTGAATCAAGCTTTGGAGCAAGAGGGATTTCACCATCGGGAATCTGCCATAAATCAATTGATTTGTTCCAGTCGGAAAGCGGACTTCCGTCTACATCATAGGGAGTAAGCTTAACTGTGATATTGGCATTTCCCGAACCTGAAACCTTGATTTGAATACGGTTCATTTTGAGCTTGCCGTCTTGAGGGTGAACAGGACTTGACGGTAGCGGAGCTGCCGGTGCAACAGTAAATTCGGCAGGAACAGATGAATCAAATTCAAGCTTGAGCTTTCTGCCGTCCTGATAAAGAATTGCACTGTTTCCTTCGATTGAAACATCTGCTTCGGTCATCATGTGCCAATATGCAGTGCTGTTTGGTTTGAGATTGAGCTCGTCTCTTATAACAAGAGATTTTCGGTTATCAACAAATGCAAAGCCTCTGCGATGCGATAAAACATCAAAGTGAAGGTCGGTCATATCTATAAGTGTAACTGTGCCTTTTGGCTTTGATTCGTACTTGGTTATCGGAGCATCTGAATATACTTTGTGATCTTCGAGAAGTCCGGGATTTATTACAACAGTGTTGTGAGCCTCGGCACGGTTAGCAAATACCTTCCATCTGCCGCCGCCTTCGGCCACATCCCAGTAGCCTTCTTTGTTGTAGCCCTGATTACCGGGGTCTATAGCCCACTGAACACCCATAGATTCAAACACAAAGCTGCCGCCGTCGAGATGATGATGGTCGGTGGATGTGGGGCCGGCATGAATACCTACAAAGGTCTGCTCCTTTTTATCCCAGCAATCACGCAGAGTGATTGTTGCCATAGATTCATAATATTTATCGAGTGAGAATCCAACATTTGTATCACCGGTGGTGTAGTTTACATCTGTCCAGAGCAGAGAAAGCGCCATATCCTCTGAATCAGTCATTTGAGCCCTGTCTACCATAAAGGGTACAAGCTCTTTTTTGCCGTAATAATCTACAAGCCAAATCATCTCAGGAACCCATGTTTTTATATTACGAATGGTATCGCCATATGCATATACGCCAATGGGAGACTGTGAATAAACTTCAAACTCTGCTGCAGTTGACATACCCTGAGCACCGTCAAGTCCCATTGCTGTACCAAACACATTGTTAAGACAGTCTATAGCCTTGGCTGTATATTGAAAAACATATTCCCAATAGCCGGCGCCCTCGTACCATGCGCCTTCAGGTGCAAAGCGATAAAGTATCTGTGAATATGTGGTAACAGCACAGCCAAGAATCTTTTCGGAAACTTCGGGATATACATCCATCATTGCAATGGCTGCCATTATGGCACCGCCGTTTATAGCGCATACCCAGTTGGAATCCTGAACACCCAGAATTGACATGGCGCCCTTTGATGTTGTGTAGAGAATATTATAATCGTAGAAAGCATTGCGGTAGAAACCGTCTTCCACAAAGGCTCTCTGCTGTTCGGAAAGTCCGTGATAAAGCCAGTCATAGCCTACAGCTACAGCTGATGCCATTTCGCCCGTATCGAGAGCATGAGAAGGATGCCAATCGTTAAATGAGCAAACTGCTTCGAGTTCTCTCCAGCCTATATCAGCATATTTTTGTTCGCCGGTGAGCTGATATGCCATACCGCACGCATACATTCGACTTAGCATATCGCGGCTTACTCCGAGAAGCCTTACGCCGTCTCTAAGCTCATATATGAGAGCGGGTTTTGTAGCAAGATTGTCAGCTGCAGCTATAACACCGTGTGCCCAGATTTCTTTTTGTGTATTTGTTTTTATTTCTTCGCGAAGTCTTGCAAAATCATCAGCAGTAGCGTGGATACGGGGATGTACGCCTTTTAGCTCGGAAGCTGCATACATCTCTTTTATAATGTCGGATGTGGGATGCAAATGCCATAGAAAGTCATTAAGCTCCTGCAATGAATCGGAATCGGAGGGAGCTTTGTATGCATAGTCTCCCGCAATTATCATACCGTAGTTAAGGCAGGATGTATCTTTATAAATCTTTTTACCGAGACCCTCGGTAAAATATTTTTCTGCCTGAACATATTTTTGGGTATAAGGATTGGCTACACCAAGGAGCTTAGATAGCTCTGCGGTATTTACCATAAACACTCTGTTTTCCATGTGAGGAGCATCATACATTATCCTTTTGACACCGTCTTTATATACAACACCGCTGCGGGTATGAAGCGTTACATAGCCTTCAAGAGAATTTTTGATTGAAGTGTATTTGGGGAAGATAGTCTTATTTGTAAGCTTGATTGTTCTTGAAACAGGACCCACGTCTTCTCTGGGCTCTGTACCCTCATACACACGCCAGTTATCAAAATGAAGATTAATCGGATCCTTTTCTGTGATAGTTCCGCCGATAGTCACATATTTGGTCATATGTATTCTCATACTACCCGGCTTGCTGCCTACAGCAAAAGCGGAACTTGAAAAAGGCTCGGTTGAAAGAAGCTTACCGTCGAGATAATAGCTTATTTCTCGGTCAAAATAATTTAAAACCGCCGCTGCCTTATACCACTTTTGAAGCTGCAGGGTTTTTATGGTTGATCCGGCTTTGAAGGTACTGTCTTTTCCCAGGGCAAAGAGTGTCTGACTCTCATCATTGTCGTCTTTTAAATTTGATGTAAAGACTGAATATGAATCCATATTTTTAAATTCAAATTCATATACTACATAATCCGCATCAGGGTATAAGTTGTTGGCATCGGCATGGAAGTCACTGCCGCCTATAGGCGTGCGCTCGGCTAATAGAACAGTATTGTTTTCGTCAAATGGATCTTTTATTGTTTCAAGCGTGTTGGATTTTCCGGTTAATCCGATTGCCGGCATAGTTTCAAAATCGGCATTAAGCATAACATTCTCGCCGTATACCGGAGCAAAATTCATTGTTTCTACAGAAATTTTTTCGTCGGAATCCGGATTATAATCGTCGACCGGATATTCAGACAAGGGCAGTGAACCGACTGAAAGATTTATGTTATCAAGCAAAATTGCCGATTTGCCCTCATGAGAAAACTCAAATGAAATTTCAGATATCGGATTTATTGCATATGCATTGATTTTGCAGTTGTCCAGCTTTAGTTTGCCGTTGAAATAGTAATCTATTGTTCCGTCGGCGGGATTTAGGGCAAAGGCAACATTGGATATATTGCCAATGCTGTAGCCGCCAATATGTCTGCCGTTGAATGCTTTGAGACGCTTTGTTCCGTCAAAGCTTACGATAGCCTGCTTTTTGCCGCCGGAGCTTTTGACATACAAGACACCGGCGGGACAGCCGGATGCACACTTGACATCAAAGGAGAAACAAAACTTACTTGAAAGTGATACATCATAGGTAAGTGAGCTGGAGCTCTTTTCTCCGCTGAGTATGAGCCCCTTATCCCCTGCTTTATATTCATCAACCCAAGCAAGCTTTGAATTGATTACCAAATCTTCGGGAAGCGAATAAGTAGTATATGCGTTAAAGGAGCTATTTAAAATTAAGCCGGCATCATATGCCGATGCAAAAGAAATAATGGGCATCAGCGATATGCAAAGAAAAGCACAAATGATTTTTTGTATTCTTTTTTTCATTTTGTCGTCCTCCTTTAGCGATATATAATACACGAACGCATTGTAAGGTCATCTGTTATAACCATAATTCGGGTACATTCTTCACCGACCTGCAGATATGTTTCGAGATCGTCGGCGGTACCTGTGGTAATTTCGCCGGTTGCGGAATCATGAATCATTATTGATGACGGTATCCGGAAAACGTATCTCTGATGACCTATGTCGAGATTTACTCCATCCTCCGCTGCACGGAGCAGTGTCATAAAACCGTTGCCTACAGAATATACACCACCATAGTAATAGCACAAATACATTTGATTGGTATTTTTATGAATAAGTTTTTTCTCACTTGCATCATAGTCAACCTCAATTACGGAAATTGTTCCGTTGTTATCTGACTCGTATCTGACAAAGTCACCATTACCAATTTTTATATTACCTGATTTATCAAGGATATATTTGTTTACTACTTCCTGATCGGTAACAAAGTAATCATAGTAGTAGCCATTTTTGTAAATAACTAACTTATATGACTCAATGAGATCTGAATTAAGTGCCTTTGTAACAGAATGAACTACGCCGAGCGGTGAATCATCGGTAACCTTATCATCTGCTGCGGTGTCAAATACAAGAGCACCTGCTACGCAATATTCATCAACATTGTATACCGAAAGTTTAGAGCGTGTTATATTCCTGTTACTCTTAAGCCATGATAAATTACGAACAACAAATCTTTTTTCTTCATCAACCGAAGTATCGGAATTAATCTGAATAATAAAGGTGTCTTCCGTAACCGAATACCAAGGATGAACAATGCATGTTGTTGAAGAAAGCCATATACCGTCATGAATAAGGTCACTGCTATTATCGGGATATGCATATCTTTTTAGATTATTTTCGTAAGGGTCATCCTTTGAGATATATCCGCAATCTGCATCTTCGGTATCTAAAAGAGTAAGCATGCCGTCTGATGTAAGCTTGTAGCGTACTAACTGCTCTGACATTTTCTTGGTGCCATCTGCTTTGAAGAATACATTGTTTATTGATTCTGTATTACTATAATTCGTCCCATCGACTGTAAGCCTCTTGTATACATCAAAAACAGAAATTACACCGCCTGATGTTACAAGCTTAACCTTGATGCTGTCGTCAATGCCGCTGCCTTTTGTAACATCCATGAGATATCCGAAGTATATACCATCCTGAGCGGCATCGAGGGCAGCCTCAATCAAGCCTGTCGAAGAAGTCATAGCTGCTATTTCGTCTCCGGTTTTTAACTTGGAAAGATAATGATTTTTGAAATAGTTGCTATAGCAATACTGTGTATTATCAATTTCTATTATATTTGCAGCGGTGTTAAATCCGGTAATTACACCGTTTACAGAGCCACTCTCAACCTCAATTCGGGTATAGAGTTCGTCTGCAGACACATAGCAGCTTAGAAGTGTACCGGCTTTGATATCTGCAATGGAAACCTCTGCACCGTTATCATATACAAAATATGTACATTCATCATCAGATAGATTAATTCTCTTTTCGCCGTTTTTGTCGGAAATGTAGCCATCAACAGCATTTATACCCGATACTACAACAGTGCGGCGCTCATGAACCTCACATACTTCATACACATTATCATTGTCATTGTCAACAAATGTGAAATAGCCGTTTTTTCCGGCAAAAGAACTGAGCTTGATGTTTTCGTCTGATTTGCCGTTATATATTACAGCTAAAACCGCCTCGAGACGAAGCTTGGCTTCTTTTTCACCGACATCATATGTAAAGGTAGTACCCGAATGAAGCACCATATCTTTAAAGTCGACGGTTTTGGTAACATTCTGATACGGAACTACAAGGGCAATTTTGTCATTCTTTTTGTATGCATAGCCCTTTACATTATAACCGATATAATTCATATTACCAATATAGTTAAAGGGATATTCATTGATTGATATATACCCCTTGTCGTTTGCATCAGTGTGTGAATAAAGACCGGTATATTCATTGGCAGTTACTATGCCCTCTGATTCATACATATCGAAATAGGTATCGAGAACAGTTGTATATCTGCGGTAGCTTATTTCATCATCTACCACACCGTCGAGCTTTAGCATTTGTGAAGTGAGGAGATTTTCTATCATTAAGTAAAAATTGGATTTTGTGATAGTGTTTTCATAAAGGCTAAGACCGCCGGAAAGATTAACATCCGAAGCTATTTTGATATAACCTACCGGCCATCCGCCGTATGCTTTTGCAAGATAATCGTATCCGAGAGCAACCACACACATTTTTATAGCTTCATTATATGTAATTGCATCTTTTGGGCGGAAATTGTCGGCAGAAGAAATCATGCCAAGGTCGAGTGCATATTTTAATTCTCCGGAAAGTGAATCATCAACATCACCAAAAGGTACATTTGCTGATGAATCGGCACTGTAGCCAAAAAGTCTTACAAAAACCGTAAGAGCCTCAGCTCTTGTTACTGTATCGGAATCATTTTTATAAGCTACAGGATTTTCTATTTGAACTGCATCGAGAAATTGGGGTGCAACAGAAAAAGATGCCGAATTTGCTTGTGATAAAATTGTGCCCGTAGGAACAAGCGAAATTGTAAGTATTAATACAAGTATTACGGATAATTTTTTCATATACTGCCTCCTTTAATTCTGAGCATTAATTGCATTTGAAAACATTATTGCTGCTTCGGCTCTGGTAACATTTGAAAGAGGATAAAACTTGTTTTCGCTGCCGTTTACAATCCCGGATGAGCGAAGTGCTGCAACAGAATCTTTTGCATATGCACTTATATCAGAAGCATCGTCAAACAAGGCAGTGTCAGCTCTTATAACAATTGTGCCAAGCAGGCGATGTATAACGCAGGCCGCATCCTGACGTGTGATAGGAGCATTTGGGTTAAATTTACCGTCGAAGCCTTTGATCACATCTTTGGCGCAGAGAGCACCAACATATCCCGAAAACCAATCATCTGCCGAAACATCAGAAAATTTGATGGTTTGAGATGGCTCGATACCAAATGATAAAGCCGCTATTTTAGCAAACTCGGCACGGGTCACCGGATTGTCGGGTTTAAATGTGCCATCGAGATATCCTGAAATTATTTTTTTATCGGAAAGTGATTTTACAGCACTGTATGCAAAATGATCGTTCATATCGGAATATTCGTTTGGCATATCCGTTTCGGGAGTGGCTATAGGTGAGTCGATAACGGTTGTATCTGTTGTTGAAGGAAGAGTAAGTTTTCCGCCACCGCCGCCGGATGATGAACTGCTTACAGGTTTTTTAATGCTTGTGGATTCGGAGTCAAGAACAGCATGAACGGCATAATCAAAAAACTCTTTTATAGATGCAATATCGGTGAATGAGTCTTTATTTTCAAACATTTTGACAAAAACTTTATACTTGTTTTTGACTGATTCATAGTCACCCTCCGGGTCAATACCGTAGAGAGAATAGCCTTCTTCAATAATGGCTCTTATCTCTCCGTAGTTTTCTGCTGTTTTTACAGAATTTACAATAACAAATTCAACTGCATCATCAAAAGCTTTTTTTACAGCTAAAGTGTCTGTAAGTGATTCTTTATTTTTGTATATTTGGTCAAAAACTTGCTCTTTGCTTTTCACAAGAGAATAATTCCCACTCATATCAATACTAAAAAGAGAGTGATTGTCTTCAATAATTGTCTTTAAGCTTTCGGAAGAATCAGCCAATCTTGCAGAATCTAATGCAGACTCAATCACAATGCCCTTGTTATATGCCTGCAAAAAAGTGTCTAACGAATAATCAACATCTCTTTCGGATATGCAATATGCAAATGCATTTTCTGAAAATTTTTCGTATTCATATGAAGATGAATCAAGTCCGATTTTGGAAGCATTGTCACCCAACTCATCGGATTGTGCAAGAAGTTTAGCAATTTCTTTGCCGCTCTGCATAGCATTTACGGAAAGTATAATGTTAAGTGTGTTAATGTCATTAGGATTTACATATATAAATTCGGTGGTTCGTGTATCGGTGCCGGAATCTATATATGCACAATACCTGCCACTTCTCCATTTGTCAGAAAGCGGTATATTTAGTTCAAACTTGCCATTTGCATCGGTTCTATAAAGATACATAAAAACAGGCAGATTGGCTGAATTTATTGAAACCTGATCTTTTGGGGCAACAGTAACAGTGAGCTTTTGTGAGCCGTCATACTGCTCACTTATTGAAAGAACTTTTGTATCCTTCAAAACAGCTGCATTGCCAAAAAAGGCTGCGTAGGCTGAACATGAGCACGCCAATACCGATACTGCGATAAGAGATATAATTTTTCTCATCGTACCACTCCTTAAAGTAAAATTTAAAAATTTTGAAATTGAATTAATCAAATATTAACATAAATTTTCACATAATACCTGCACTATTTTAATGTATAATTCTGAAATTATTAATGTTTTTTGATCAAATTTTGATATCAATCCATTGTCCCGTCTTGTCTTTACCTTTCATAATTGCTTCACGTATTGCAATTACCGCAACTGTCTGATCAAAATCTACGGGACTTACACCTGTCTTAAAAAAATTAACCAACTCAGTAACAAATCCGGGAAAGAAATCCGTACACTCGGTTACATAAGCCGCAGGCTTATCGTCGGAATATTTAATTGAAACATTAAACGGACATTCCCAGTCAAAATGAGCCGCCGTTGCAAATCCGCCACCGGGAAAACCAACAACATATGCAGGGCTTTCTTCGGTACCAATAAACATTACGGCTTCGGGATTTGGCCCCATGAATTTGACAATGGGTTCAATCTGATGAATCGAATACATATCCAAGGGGCCGGGGCCGCGCATGGAAAAGGTGGCAATATTCTCTTTGGAGATATTTACAAACTCTTTTGAAAAACGAAGAGCGCTTGATGTGAACATGGGTGTGCCGTGTTCTTTTGACTTTTTTATCATTCTTTTGGCAGAATCAACACCGGGAGCAAAGGTTTTGTCAATATAGGTAATCTTACCGCTGCGAAGTGCCTTGTCAGCAAGCTCTTCGTGATCTTCGGGATGGTTGGGAGCAAGAACAATGAGACAATCACTTTTTTCTATTACCTCCTCCATTGTATCACAATAGATTGCACTGTGCTTTTTTGCCCATGTTTTGCCGTCGATTCCCCCATCATTTGGAGATGGCATCACCTCATAAGCATAAATTGCTTCAATTTCGTCCGTCTCTTCTCTGAGCCATGTTGGCAGATTGTTTGCATGCCATTCATCAAGAAACTTGTCTATAAATCCTATTTTCATTGCAATTCACATTTCCTTTCTAAATAATATTATGATTTTGAGCTTTTATTTGCTCTGAATTGACTGGGCGTACAATTCATATTTTTGCGAAACATCTTTGCAAATGCCTGAGGCGATGAATAGTTGAGACGTTCGGCCACCTCAGATATACTGCATTGACTGTCAAGGAGAAGCTTTGATGCCATTCTTATTTTTGCCCCGGTGATATATTGCTGAATATTACATCCGGTTTTATTTTTAAACATATGAGAAACATAATTTTCGGTATATCCAAATCTGTGCGCTATCATACCAACGCTTTTGATTGTCAAAATGTTATTGTCGATGTATTGAACGATATCATAAATTCTGCGCCCGATGGAGGATGTATCTTTAACCGGATTATATCTGCCTTTTTCTGTGTTTTCAAAAAATCGGTTGACCAGAACAAGAATAGTTGACGTTAATGATTCGATGGTTGTCCGGCTTAGCTTCGGCTCATAATACCACTCGTTTATGAGAATGCGAAAAAGCGTGAACACATCTCCGTTATCACGTGTAGTGCCGACAGAGGTTTCATAAAAATCTGAAAGCTCGGTGAGTTCACCCTGACCGGAAGCGGTAATAAAATCAAATCCGAGATATGCAAATCTGAACCCTTCACGACATTCGGAATGTATATTGTGTATATATCCCTTTGGAACAATATGAATGTCTCCCTGTTTCATACGGTATCTTTCGTTATTTACATAAAAGCTGCCGCTGCCGGATATTACGATACTTATTTCATGACACTCCTGCGCATGAATATTGATTTGTCCGCCGTCGTCGAGCATTACCTCGCCAACTTGAAAAAGCCTGATTGAGCCAAGGCTTATCGGATCATGAAAAAAATACTTCATAAACTCAAAATATTTACGGCTATATACGTCATTCATATAATTGCACCCCGATCAGTTTATAGTTCTATTATAACCGACACAATCGAGTATGTCCATATCCAATTAAGCCACAGTATGTGTCCAAATATGTTTTGTTTATGTTTTTTTCAAAAAATCGAAAGATAAATATATTTTGAAATATCAGTTATATAGTTTGCTCAGCATAGTTTCAAAATATTTCTTAGCCTTAATAATATCTGCTTTCTGTTCTTCGCCGGATGTTTCCCGTTCAATAGTAATATAGCGGTCATATCCCAAATCGCGCAAAATCTCAAACAACTTATAAAAATCTACCATTCCCTCTCCTATCGGCTTTTCGTCACCTAACTTTCGGGGGTCTGTGGGCGGAACGCCGTCTTTTCCATGTATGTTGCGGACATACTTACCGATTGTATACATAGCATCTACGGGGTTGGAATATCCATACATAAGCATATTGGCAGGGTCAAGATTAACAAAAAGATTATCTCTGCCGATATCACAAATCAGCCTCAAAAGTGCAACTGCTGCTTCGCCGCCCGTCTCCAAAAGTACATTCATATTCATGGAAGCACAGTGAGCACACAAATGCTCTATGGCAGCAATCATAAGCGCATACTCGTTTGCAAACGGATTGTTGGGAATAAATCCTGCATGAATTACAATATCTGTAATGCCGGCTTCATGAGCAAATGAAGCGGCTTTTTTGACATATTCAAGCCTATCGAAGCGATAGGCCTCTATATTGAGCCCCGAAGTCTTAAATCCATAGTAGTTGTCAAAGACACTATGATTGTCTTTATATCCACAGAACTGAGCCGATATTTCAATACCATTGGCATGAGCTGTATCTTTTATTATCTTTGCTGCTTTGAAAGTATATTCATCGGGTTTGTACACAAGCTGACACGATGTAAAGCCTAATTCCGCAAGCTCTCTGAACTTGCAATCAGATTCGTTTATATCGGTTATGCGAAGCAGGGTGCCTAATTTCATTATTTATTTTCTCCTTTAATTTCTTCAATTGTAACAACTCGGTTTTCTTCGGATGAACGAACAGCAGCATCAAGAACAGCCTGACATTCAAGACCCTGAGTAATTTTGGCGGTATATTCATCCTCAATACCGTTCACAAGGTTTATAAAGGATTTGGATTGAATTGCATCAAACTGCGGCGGAGGAGTAAGCATTTCTTTTTCTTTTGTTTGGGCATCAACAAATTCGATTGACTGGACATCGTCGAGGAAAGTATAAATAAGCTTACCCTTATCGCCGTACACCTCAAACTGCATGAGATTTGCAACTGTGGTAGCACATCTGGTTAGCTGAATTGTGCAGCTTGTATCACTTTCGAGAGAAGCAATAATATTGCACCAGTCGTCTGTATCAACCGGGAGTATCGTGCCGTCTTCTTCGGAGGGACGCTCTTTAATGAAAATACCGGTTTTGCAGTATACATCTTTAAATTCCTGACCCCAAAAACGTACAATATCTACCATGTGTGAACCAAGATCACCGAGTACTCCGGAGCCGCCTCTGGATTTATCAAATCTCCATTCTCTCTTTCTGCCCTCCCAGAGGCCTGAATCCTTGATGCAGCGAACATAAATATGATAAAGCTTGCCAACCTTGCCGGTTGAAATAAGGTGCTTAACGTATCTTGTATAGGGACGATACCTCCAGCTGAGAGTAACAAAGGATTCTACACCCATTTCCTCTGTGGTCTTTGAAAGGTCAAGTGCTTCGGCGTAGTTCATGCCCACGGGTTTTTCTATAGAAAAAGACTTGCCGGCAAGAGCTGCGGCTTTGGCAATTTCGCAGTGAACAGAGTTCCATGTTGCAATGTCTACAACGTCAACATCCTTACAGGCAATAATATCCTTGTAATCTTTGAATCTTCGGTTTTCGGGAATACCAAGCTTGTCGCCAACCTTTTTGAGCTTGGAGATGTCAATGTCACAGATAGCTGTTATTTCACATTCTTCTACCTTTTTGTAACCCTCAATATGTACTCCGTTACAAATTCCGCCTATACCGATTAAACCTACTCTAACTTTTTTCATGACATAGTTTCCTTTCTGCATTTAAAATTTTATATATTACATTCAATAATTTTGTGAAGTCTTCCTGATTCAAAAGCTGTATCGATAATTTTCATAACACGCTTAATCTGAGGTATTGATACAATAAGCTCCTCCTTTCCTTCAAGAGCATTATAGAAATTCTTATAAAAAAATGCCTTGTCCACATCTGCCTTGGGAAGCGGGAGCTCTTCCATTGTGTCTGATGCTCGGGGAGCAAAGGTGATTGATGGACCAACCAATGTTGAAGGAATTTCGTCTTCAAACTTAATATCGTTATCTTTGAGATGATATATTCTGCCCTCAAGATTCCAATAATCAATCTGCACGCTGCCCTCTCTGCCACACATATACCATATGGGAAGCATTATAAAATTGCATGTGCCGATTTCAACCAAAGCAGAAATGCCGTTTTCAAAGTTCATAGTAAGACGAATATTATCGTCTACTTCGTTTGTGCTGATATACTGAAATTCTGCATTTACTGACGTTATCCTGCCCGGAACCATGTCAAGCATCTGGTCGATGAGATGAACGCCCCAGTCATAGAGCATACCTCCCCCATGAGCCTTGCGTCGACGCCATGTGTCGGCAATGCCTCGGGATCCCTGAACGCGGGATTCTATACGAAATACATCGCCTATCATATTTTCGTCAAAAATCTTTTTTATAATGCGATAATCCTCATCCATACGGCGGTTTTGATGCACTGTAAATATGACACCGTTTTTTTCGGCACATTCTATCATATCGTCGAGCTCTGCGCTGTTTAGCGCAACGGGCTTCTCACATATAACATGCTTTCCGGCGTTCATACAAGCCATACACAGCTCACGATGACAGTCATTTGGTACAGCTACCAAAACCGCATCGAGCTTATCGTCTGATAAAAATGCGCTTAGAGTATCATATGTTTTTAGACCTTTATCGGAGGCACTTCGAAGCTTTTCGGCAGAGATATCATATACCGAATGGAAGCGAATGCCCTCAGGCTTTTCTATACGGGTATGATGATAGCTGCCCATACCTCCGTATCCGATAATACCGATATTGTACTTCTTCATTTTTTCAGCTCCTTAATCATTTATGTGATAATCCTATTTTACAACAACACATGCTATAGTGCATTAGAGAAAACCGCATTTTTATTGTAAAAAACAGTCAGAGAAAAATGAATGCTATATTTATATAGAATATATAATTGATCAAATTATAGTTGGCTTTTTTTAGACAAATACTTGACAATAATTGCAATTATAACTTAAATAATCGGGTATTGATTTTCATATTCTTTTGTGATATACTTAAAAAAAGTGTTTCGATTGTAAAAAACAATCAGCGGAGGAAATTATGAAGTTTACGTACAATAACTTTTGCTCTATCGACTGTAATATAACAGATATTGTAGCATTTCATTCTATTTGGAAAGAAGATAACCAATATAACTATGAATTGCAAGGAAGAAATAAGTACCTTATTTTTTATCAGCTTGAAAACGGAAGAAATTATTTTCGCAGAGGCGAACACATATGCACCATTAATAAGCATGATATTTTGTTTTTGCCTCACGGCACCAGATATACCTCTTCTGCAGCAAACGGAGACGAATGCACCTCAGGGATAGGAATATCTTTCAACATTCGTGACCAAGACGGCAATGTTATTGAATCGGACGAAGATATAAAAATTATTTGTCATGACAGCGACAGCCGTTTTTATAATATGTTCAAAAAAATTCTATTTTCAGTGCTTCACCCCTCAACCAATTCACTCAAGCTGAAAGCTGAGCTGTTTGACATGCTTGACAAGTTCTTTTCGGACGAAAGTCATTCAGAAGGCAGAGACAAAATATATGATTCAATTGCCGAAGCAATAAGCACTATCGAAAGCTCTCCGGAGGAAAATCATTCAAATAAAGAGCTTGCTGATATGTGCTTTTTGAGCGAGTCTACATTTGTCAGAAAATTCAAGCAGTATTCAGGCGGAAAAAGCCCGCTTCAATATCGAAACCAAATTAGGCTGATGCGGGCAGAGGAGCTTGTTAACACAAGCAAAACTATTGATGAAATTGCATCACTACTCGGATTTTATGATGGTTCGCATCTATGCAGACTATATAAGAAAATGACGGGGCACACGCTAAAAAAGAAGCTTTGAGCATAAATTGAATATAAATTCAAAAACGCTCTCACATAAGACCCTTTAAGACCTTTAACGTGAGAGCGTTTGGATATTTAATCACAAATATTTTAGTTTATATTTAGATTTTTCTTGTACAAATCTTCGGTTATTACCATTTCGGCATCGGGGTGATTTTGCAAAAATGAAGCAGGAGCAGTGCGGGTAGGCTCTTCAAGAGCAACTTTCCTCATTATGCCCCACTGCCAATTGCAGTAGAGATATATTTTAAATTTTTTTGCCGAAAGAAGCTGTTTCATACCAAGAGTAACACAACGCTTGGGAAATACATCGAGTGCACCGCAAATCTTGTTGGCACCGTTATTGGTAATGGTCTCACGCGAAATATCAAGACAGCGTGTGGAAATGTTTTCGTACTCTTTGTCCGAAATGGGGTCACCGGCCTCAGGCGGCTCGTTAAAAGCAATGTGTCCGTTTATGCCAACACCGGTAAGACAAAGATCGGCACCCATGCTTTCGATGAGAGCATCGATTTCGGCTTCTTTGCCGGGAATAGGGAAAAGCCTCTGACTTTCGGGCATTACAAGATTGGGGTCTATCTGAGAGTAGCAAAGACGATCCATGGTGGAACGAAAGCTAAGAATTGATGAGCGAGCGATAAGCTCATCATTATCATCAAGATATTCGTCCATGTTTACAAACCACACGTTTTTGAGGCTGATTCTTTCTTTGTTAACCTTTTGGGCAAATATGGGATATTGCATGATAGGGCCGACAGGACAAATAATGAGGGTTTTCTCTTCGTTTTTAGCTTTGATGGTATCTACCATTATCTGCGCTATTTCTTCGTACATGTCCTGTTCTGTTTCCATTATACGAACAGGCATTCTTTTGTTTTTCATAAATTCTTCACTTGAACAGGTATAGGTGTTTGTCATCGTTTTGTTCTCCTCATATTAATTTTTCGCATATACTGTTTTGCCATTTAGGATTGTGGCAACTACATTAAGCTCATTGTCCATAATACAAAAATCGGCTTTCTTGCCAATTTCGACAGAACCAATTTGATCATCCATTCCTATGATGCGAGATGGCGTATATGATGCGGCACAGACTGCGTCTTCAAGCGGAACACGGGCATCATATACGAGATTTTTTATCATACGACTGATCGGTTGGATGCTTCCGGCATAGTGAGTGCCGTCTTCCATACGTGCAACACCGTCACACACTCTGAAACGTTGAGAGTTTGGGTCATTGCAGCTGCCAAGGTTATACAAGGTTTCACCAGCCTCCATGCCTCCCGCTCTGAGGCAGTCGGAGACAAGGCAAATACCAAGAGCGCCCTTATTTTGATATGCAAGGCGGGCAAGCTCGGGAATTATGTGATGATTGTCGGCAATGAGCTCAATTGTGAGTCTGGGGTCTATTAGAGCTGTCTCCATCATACCAACGCTTCTTACACCATCCACCATTGATGCGGTGGACATAGCGCAGTACCAATGGGTACAATTGGTAACACCGGCTTCAATACACGCAATGATGGTGTCTGACCTGCCATCGTCATGACCGCAGGAAACAACGATTCCATTTTTGCGAAGTTCCTTTACCATGTCGACAGCACCGTCAAGCTCTGTGGCAATGGTCACATTTTTGACTATATCTTTATTGCGGAGAATAAAGTCGTAGCTGTCTTTTGATGGAACACGAAGATACTGAGCCGGCTGTGCGCCTTTTTTGGCATAGGAAATATATGGGCCTTCCAAATGAACACCAAGCACACGGCATGGCAAATCAGTCCTGGACATATATTTTCTTGATATCGAAAGCATTGTTTCAATTTGATTGACCGGTGCTGTTACGGAAGAAGCAAGAATTGAAGTGACACCGCTTTCTGACTGAAATTTTAGTGCCCTGTCAAAAGCCTCTTCGCTGCCATCCATGTAGTCACCTCCGCCGCCGCCATGGGTATGTATGTCAACAAGCCCGGGGCATACATAGCAGCCGGTTGCATCGAATATATCATCTCCGCTCCCGATTGCGCCGATATCGGATATAATACCGTCTTTAACGAATATATCGGTATTTTGTTTTTTGGAAAAAGGGGTTATTAATGTTCCCCCTTTTATTAACATAAGCACCACTCCAAATTATTTAAATGCTACAATTATTAAAATTTAAATGATTATAACACAAATCGTGCCTTTAAGCAATGTATAAAGCAGTAAAATTGTTGTAATTTTCGAAACAATTCTTCACCTAAACACGCATACTGTCAGCGGATTATTTGACAAAACAATTAATATAATGTATAATATATAAATACAATAAGTAAGAGGTAAATTCAATGAACAAAACTTCACTTAATATAAAAATATTATATAACGAGATGGGAAAGGCAGAAAAAAGAATTGCTGACTGGATTAACGAAAATCCCGGAAAGCTTATTTCACTTTCTATTGTGGAGCTGGCGGAGAAGTGCCAGTGCAGCGAAGCAACAATTGTAAGATTTTCAAAAAGGCTGGGACTGAGCGGATATCAGGAGCTTAAAATTTCACTGGCATCTGAAAGCGGCAGTATAACAGTCAATACCAGCATTACAGGCGATGATTCTGCATTTAACATGTATGAAAAGGTGTGCAATGATATATACTGTTCGTTAGAAATGACAAAAAAATCATTGAACCCCGACAATCTTTCGCTCGCGGCAAAAAAAATCTGCAATGCCGGCAAAATTGTTGTGTTTGGTCTTGGCAATTCTGCATCAGTCGCCCTTGATGCCTCACACAAATTTATTAGAGCAGGTTTGAATGCTGTTGCATACTCAGACAATCACATGCAGGTTATTGCGGCTTCTCATCTTGGAGACGGTGATATTGCCCTTGCCATATCGCACTCCGGCTCATCAAAGGATATTATTGATGCTCTTAAAATCGCAAAAGAGCACGGCGCCGGGACAATCGCAATTACAAACATCGGCAAATCACCCATTCTGCGCTGCAGTGATATTGTTTTGTCGACAAGTGCAGACGAAACTCAATATAATATACTTGCATTGAATTCAAGAATTGTACAGCTTGCGATTATAGATGCACTGTATTTTTATGTGGTTTATAATCGTTCTTCTGAGTCGCTTGAGTCTATCAAAGAAACAGAGCATGCCTTAATGTCGAAAAAATATTAAA
>JAEDEG010000142.1 GCA_016293435.1 Clostridia bacterium | reverse complement strand
ATTATAGAGGAAATCAGAATGTTAGAAAATCCGCAGGAATATTTGGCGCTTACTTTCAATTTCTTCAGTACCCAATCATAATGACTTGCTACATTTATTAAATCTGTTTTTTATGTTGAAGTGATGATGACAATATCTAAATCCGAATTATCTTTATTTGTTCCCCTTGCATACAAACCTTAGACAAAATCTTCTTTCTGAATTGCACCTAAAGCCTGTTCAACCTGTTGCTTTTCTTCGGAGGAAAGGCATTGTTTTCTTTTCGATAACGCTTGAAACAATAGCTGCTCGCTTTCTCTGTCTAAAAAATCGTCATTAGGATATTGAGAAAGCAGAAAGACAAACACTGAAAGAGGTAGCATACTTATTAAGAGTTCAAAGTCCTCCTCATAAAGTTCTGTATCAGACAATATATCTAATAGGTCAGCGAGGGAATGTATCTCTTGCAAGATGAGGGCGATTTTTTCCTCACTTTTATTGGCTTGTAAAACCTTTTCAACCAATATCTGATATTTTCTATCATCCATTTGTTCCCCGTAGTTAAATGAAATTTTCATTTCCTGCTTTGGATAGACTGGAACAAGGAATACCTTATCAAGTGTTTTCGTTTTAACTGCGTTACTTATAGCAGAAACAAACTTATACAATGTCATCGCCAAATAACGATTGGTCGATTTTGGCAACAAATTATATTCGCTCAATGAAATTACCGCTTTTTCTAAGTATCCTGCAATTTCCTCATCTGCTTTATCGAAGAAAAGGCAGTACAAGTTTTCAACATCTTTTTTTGACAGGTTGAGTTTTTGAGGATTGCGTTTTAGTAAAACAAGCCCTAATACGGATAACATCACATACTCAAAAAGGTTCATGGGAACACTTCGATAATCCTGTGTAAGTCCACATAACAAGTGATGTATATCTTGTGAACAAAACTGCACACAAAAATCGTTTTCCGCTTCAATACAGCGAAGGTATTGCTCAATAAATTCAATTCCGTCTGATTCCGGTCTACCCATTAAAACAGGATAGTCGGCTGTAATATGTATTTCATGGGCTGCAAACTGTGGACGGTATAATTTAAAAAATCCATTGATACCGTCTACTATGGTGGAACGGTAGTAAACATTTGGTGTATCAAATAAATTATCAACTATTTGTTTTTGCAAATGTCTGGCGACAACTATTTTTCGACGTACTATTTGCAATCCGCTTTCAAAAAGCGATTTTAGTTTCTCGGATTTTAACATCTTAACTGCTTGTTCTGGAGATTGATACGCTTTTAATCTTATGCTGATAATGAACAGTATCGAGGTCATCATATCCTGTGCTTTTTCGGTTGGAACAGAACTACTTTCACCATGACTCCATTTTTCACATTGCTCAGCAAGTATTACTAACAAATCAGATTGGATTTTTGTGACATCTATATCTGATAATAAATGACAGGATATCGCTTGTTGTATCAGCGACCCTGCGTAATATCGGGGATGTAACTGTTTCGCATCTAATAGATGCAAAGTATCAAGAGTTTCTCCCATCTTATTCCTCCTTTAGGCTAAATGTATCAATCTTATTGCCACAATGAATATGTTCAGCGAGCTGCATAGATTTTCCTATCAGCAAATCCATTGAACCGTGACAACAACCATTAAAAGCAGTTTTAATGAAGTCAATCAAATCAGTATCTGAAATTCTGTCCCAAGTATTATTCTTAAGATCATAAAAGAGATTAATCAATTCATGCAAAGTGCCCTCATATGTTTCTTGTGTAATATACGGAGAGTCACACACCGCCATAATCAGTTTATCAATAATTCCGTTACCAAACTCAATGCGTTTATTCTCTTTTAGGGAAGCTGTACGGGTTTGTGACAAAGCTAAAGCCTGTTGTTCCGTTAGAAGCAGTCCGTATTTCTTAGTATCCTCATTGCATAGAAGTATCTTATCCGTTACCTGCCTTTCAGCAAGTGCAGCATTGATTGATATTAGTGCAAAGCTTGTGTAATTATTATCCATATCTTTCCTTTCATAAATAAAATCAGAGCCAATCTCCGCAATAACGGATTATCGGCTCTGCGTCTTTGCGTCTGGCTCTTTAATAAAGGTAATTTTCAGATTTTTCACATCAATCAGTGTTGTATGCTTACACTTCGGGCAAAATAGCGGATAATTTATCAGTACCGTATCCTCACGAATTTGATTACGGGTTTTTCCACCGCATACAGGACAAATAATCCAAGTATTGTTTTTCATCTTAAATCCTCACCTCCAAAATAGAATTGATGAGTTGCTTAAAGCCATAATCCAGAAATTCATTTTCTGAGATAGAAAATTGATTACAGATGAATTGTCCTTGTGTATCAGTAAGTGTCAATAGGGAAGTAATGCTTGACCACAAAACATAAACGGTCAGCATAGGAACTATATCTTTCCGTACAATTCCGTTTTTCTTTCCAGTCTCAATAAATGATGCAAGAACCGTGTTTATTTCTGTTCCCAAAAGCAAAATATTCTTTACAGTATCGGAGATACCAGAAAAGTCAAAATTAGCAGAATTTGCACTGTTTACGTTATAAACTGAATGGGGATATTCTCTTTGGTATTTGCTCATTGCCATACATATGGCTTTATATTTTCCAACAAAATCATCATCACGGTTTACAGCATTTTCTATATCAACTTTTAATGTCTGCAAACCCTTTTCGATGATATGGTGCAAAATATCATCTTTGTTTTCATAATATGCGTAAATTGTGCGTCGACTATATTCAGATGCTTTTGAAATATCATCTATTGTTGTTTGAACATATCCTTTTTCAGAAAAGAGCTTTTCAGCAGCTTTCATTATTTGCTCTCTGTGTAATGCTGCAACCACATCTTTTTTATTTCCTCTGCCCATTTTACACCTCCGTTCTATTTAGTATACTGGCAATATACCATATTCCTTAGAAAAAGTCAATACGAATGGGTAGAAAAGCTATTCCAATCTTTCATTTCGACCTTTTAAAGTAAATATGTGGTTTAATCACCATAACATAGTGAAGTGGTAAACTAATTTTGGACACAGAGGGGGGTGTTTTTTCAAAATTTCTTGAATAAATTTTTTGCAAACAAAAAAGCCGCCTATTTACCTCTTAATTGAGGTCAATAGACGGCGGGTAGAAATATTCATAGTTTTGGTGTATAATATGATTTCACTTTTATCGATTGTACCAATGACAAGGGCATCTGAATATTTGTAAAGATAGCACGAATTTAGAAGTATTATCGAAATTACATCTCTATAATTGAATTATCAAAGGAGATGTAGTTATGGACATAAATCAAATTAAAGAAAACAAACTGAAATTCATTTTGCAATTTTCCATCCCAAGTATTATTTCAATGCTTTTGCAGACAGCAATTACAATTACCGACGCATTTTTTACCGGAAATTATGTGGGTGAAAATGCGCTGGCGGCAATAAATTTAGGCTTGCCTATTCTGTATTTCTTTCTTGGAATAGGACTGTGCGTCGGCGTGGGCGGGTCGGTCATATCCGGCAGACTTTTGGGGAAACAAAACAGTAAAATAGCATCTGAAGTGTTTTCGCAAACTATGATAACATCGGCAGTTTATTGTATTGCCACATCGGTTATCATATTTGTATTGTTTGCACCGATATTGTCGGTATTGCGAGCCGACGGAGAATTGTCCGTGTATTTTAACGGATACTATAAGATAATGCTGTTTACATATCCGCTTATGGTTGTGGGCACGATACTGGGAATGTTTATCCGCACGGACGGAAAGCCTCAGGTATGTATGCTTGTGGGCATTATCGGGTGTATTCTCAATGCCGTGCTTGACTATGTTTTTGTCGGTGCATTGCGCATGGGTGTAGAGGGCAGTGCGATAGCTTCTCTTATTGTTCAGGCGATAACGGTTGCCGTACAGTTCGTTTACTTTATGAAACCTGAAAGAAGTATTCACTTTACTCGGTTCGGTTTTGATAAATCAGTAAATAAAGAAACACTCATCAACGGCTCTTCTGAATTTATCGGCGAAATGGCAAGTGCAATATCTATGTTTGCGTTCAACTATGTGCTTATGAAATATGTTGGCAGTCAGGGCGTTGCCGCATTTACCATACTCGGTTTTGCCGTTTACGGCTTCAGTATGATAGCCATAGGTTTCGGTCAGGGACTCACACCGCTTGTCAGCATTTGTTGGGGTGCAAACGAACAAAAAACTGCCATGGAACTTCGCAGCGTTACAAATAAGATTTTATTGATAATCGGATTGCTTTTTGCTGTCGCTTTTTCGGTTTTCGGTAACTCCTATGCCGCAATGTTCGGTTGCAGCGATGTTGTTGCAAATATGGTGGCAAGCGGATTTCGCATTTATGCCGCAACATTTTTAGTTATGGGCTTTGACGTGATAAATTCAATGTATTTTACAGGCTGCGGAGACGCATTAAGCTCCGCAATCATATCGTCTCTTAGGGGTGTTGTTCTCCTATTGGCGTTTACATTCATATTCCCGGCTCTTTGGGGTATGACAGGCGTATGGTTTGTTGCTCCTGCAACAGAGATTTTAACGGCTGTTGTTTCGTTATTCTTGATAAATAAGCAAAAGAAATTGTGTGGGGGCAGGTGATGACTGTGGAAGAAAACAGCATAGTTACAATTCAAAATTCCGTGATAAACAAAGCAATTGACTTTATTTTTGACAACATAGACAACGAAATCACTGTTGATGATGTTGCCAGGCATTGCTCATATTCTAAATATCATCTTATGAGAATGTTTAAGGAGCATACCGACGAAGCTCTGTATCAGTTTATTAAGCGCACCCGTATTGAAAGAAGCGCGTGGAGATTAAAGGTTGAAAAAGATAAAAGCATTACCGAAATCGGAGTTGATTACGGATACTCCTCGTCAAATTTTGCCACAGTCTTCAAAAGACATCTCAACATTACACCTGCAAACTTTCGCAATGTCAGTGAACAGTTGGCAGAGCAATGCTCATTTTCGCACGGAATATCTATTGATGAATTGGTAGATACGGAAAATCTGATAACCGTTGAGGAGTTGGACAGCTTTTTTGTATTATATGAGCGTAAAAAAGGCAACTATAATAATCTGCCTGACGAATGGTGTACATTTATAAATAAATACGAGCACTTGTCATCGGCTGACACGCTGTATCTGGAATCCACAGTAGATGACCCTTCAATAACAGATGAAAACTGTTGTATGTATGAGATGTGTCAAACTATCTCGCCAAATCATCCGGCTCTTAAAGATAACCCAAATATTCTGACACACACTTTCACAGGCGGTAAATATGCAGTGTATCATTTCAAGGGCTATCCGCAAATGGTGTATATGGTTTATCAAGGCGTTTTTTGCCGATGGCTTTCAAAAACAGGCAACCACATTGACGAACGACCTGTTTTTGACATATATCGCAAAGTTGAAGAAAACGGCTATATGGAAATTGATATTTGTTTTCCGCTGAAATAATATGAGTTGTATTTATACAGCCGTATTTCAAATTATTTGATGTCAATAGACGGCGGGTAGAAATTCTCATAATCATGATGTATAATTGGAAACCAAGAGAAAGACAAACTGGAATTTGACGGAGGTTTTAACTGATGAAAATAAAGAATCCCATGCTGGTGGTAACAGATATTGATAAGTCTGTAGAATTTTATAAAAATGTGTTTGGACTTCATGTGATTATGGATTTTGGTGCAAATAAGACCTTGACGGGTGGATTAGCACTGCAAACACTTGAGACGTGGCAAGAATTTATCGGTACAGATGATATTTCATTTGGAAGCAATAGTTCTGAGGTTTATTTTGAGGAAGATAATTTTGATAAATTT
>JAEDEG010000141.1 GCA_016293435.1 Clostridia bacterium | reverse complement strand
TCGGCTATGTATGAGCAACCGAAAAAGATGAAGCCTGCGAATAATCCCGCGGCTAAAAGAAGAAGCACCCACAATGCCGCACCGTCTATATATAGTGAACTGTTCATTTTGTAATTTCCTCCTATTTGACAAATTTAAAATTATGTGATACAATAAAATCACACCTATTTGACTTGCCGCTTATCGGAGTTGCGTTCCGATGGGCGGCGATTTTTATGCTTCCTTGACCTCATAATGCTTGTCCACCTCTCAACCTGACATAACTTCATCGGAAAAAAGATTTACTCCAAGCAAGTCCGCTACAATAAGCACCGAACGGAACTCACGACCAATCGGATCTGAAAAGACCAGAGAAACTGTAACCGGGGCTAATTTTGTTCGATTCGCCACATCTTCACGGGTCATACCCTTTGCCGCAAGTCCAATCCTAAGCGCTCGCTTAATTCCCTCCTCCCGCTTTTGCGCAGGTGTTTTTCTTGTTGCCGGCATATTCTCACCGCCTTTCTGATTTAGTTTTCTTTCACCCTGCGTTTCTTTCCGCGATTATCTCGTCTATCGCGGACATTATGCGGGTTTCTGCGTCCTTGGGCGTTTTCTTGCCGTTAAGAATTTTGTTAAGATAGTCTCGACGTATACGCATTTTAGATGCAACCTCATCTTGTTTGATGTCGTTAATATGCATTTTTCCGATTGCAACTGCTATCCAATTATCCAAATGAAAATCCTCCTTTCAAAAAAGTGTTGACAAGTACACAAATGTGTGATAAAGTAGAATTGCCTAAAGGCAGAAAGGGGTTGTTTCTCTTGAAACAATTTTTGAACTGCCGGTTCCCGAATTAAGTGTTGATGCTTCAGGCACAAATGATGCATTCCGCAAATGCAAAAGTGATACAGCTTGTGAAGATACAGTATGTTGGTTACCTGCGTTAGACAAAGAACACTGCTCGCCACAGTATAAACAGGCTGATATATCGCTACTTATTTGTCTAACTGCAACAAGTTTCGGGTAAAAATTGCGAGGGTGGGCATATCTGCATACCAACTGCTTTTATGCCCCGATTTCACAATACAAACTGCAAAACCGTTGAAAGCCATTTATGTACTTGTCTGCGTGTCCTAAGCGCAAGTATATAATATCACTCATTTACGTACTTGTCAATAATAAAATTACGTATTTGTGTACTTTTGACCTTTTCAACATTTTTCAAATACGTATTTGTGTATATTGCTAAGGAGATGATATTGTGGATATTACAATGCAAAGAATTGTATCAGAATTAAAATTACAAGGTAAAAAGCAGACAGAACTTGCAGATTATATTGGAGTTACCTCTAATGTAATTACAGATTGGAAATCAGGACGAATTAAGTCATATTCAAAGTACATATTTGCTATTGCCGATTTTCTCAATGTTTCTGTCGAATATCTCAAAGGCGAAACAGACATTAAAAATCCTCCTAAATCTTCCATTTCCGATGACGATATTAAATTTGCTCTTTGGGGAGACGTAGCGGATGAAATTCCGAACGATAAGCTTCAAGAAGTTAAGACATTTGCAGATTTTATAAAAAACACTTATAAAAAGGACAATAATAAATGAACCTAAATGACTTATATTCTTATGCCGAAGAGCATAATATTCCGGTCATCTCATTTGATATGCCTAAGTCCGAAAGCATGTCCGTTTTGTATGACGGCAACTGTTTTGTGGGGATAGACCCTTTGGCTGTTAAAAGCGATACAGACGAAAAAGAAAAGCTTGCTCACGAACTCGGTCATTGCGCTACTGGCTCTTTCTATAACGAATACGCCAAATGTGATATCAGGGAAAAGCACGAACGGCGTGCAAATATATGGAAAATAAAAAAGCTTATCCCGAAAGACAAGCTGATTGAAGTTATTAATAGCGGTTTTGGCGAGAACCGTTTTGAGTTGGCAGAGCATTTCGATGTAACAGAAGATACAATGCAGTTTGCGTTGGATTATTATTTTCAGCAATGCGGTTGTTAAAATTCGAAAATGACAGACAAATAAAAATTATAAGTTTACAAAATTTGCTTTTTTATCTTTATTTATTATGTTAAACCTATAAAACATGGTAACAAAATGATTACAAAGCGAAAAAATCTGTTGCAAATATTACTTATATGTAATATTATATGCATAAGGACGTTGATATATGAAAATACTTAATTATGCCGGCTTTGATAAAATATATTATTTAGACGTCTTTGAAAAAGAATTATCAAAGCTAACAAAGCAAGACCCCAAATATGCAAATTGGCTGGAGCGTAAATTAGAAATTCTCGAACGCGGAGCAACAGCGGCTACTGACGGAAAACAGTTTGAAAAGCTTTCAAACTGTGAATTATTTTCTATACGGCATGTTTCTAAACAAAACGAAAGAATAATATATTATATTATTGATGACGATGACAGCGTTATTCTGTTATGTGCCTTTAATGAACGCAATAAATCCGATTACCGAAATGCGATAAGCAAAGCGCTTCAAAGGCTTAAGATATTAGAATAGGAGTAATAATTATGACACTTTCTGAAAAAATCAAAAAATCAGCTATCCCAGGCGACCTGTTCCCGGAGCTTACTTCTGCCGAAAAAAAATATAACTACGTCGCCGCTGATATTGCCGTGAAAATTCGCAACAGAAGAAAAGAACTTAACTTAACGCAAAAGCAATTTGCAGAATTATTAGGCGTTACACAGGGTATGGTGTCAAAGTGGGAAAGTGCAGACTATAACTTCACCGTTGAAAGCTTAGTTGAATTGTTTGACAAGCTAAATATTACCTTTGCACTGAAAGAAAAGCCTGTCAGACCGAATATTTCATGTTATAAAAATCTAAAAAGCGATTGGTCTTCACCTCTTTCATTAAAACCCTCAGCCAAAGCTTATAATATCAAAGAATTGGAGGTATCCGCATGAATACCAAAGAAATCAAATCAGAGTTTCAGTTCGTCGGGAACAGCATTTGCAGTCTTAATTTACATAATGATTTCATTTCCATACCTGAGGGAGATACGTCAAAAGAATTTGATGTCAGGTATGATATCGAAAGCATAAATGAAGACGAGACTGACATATGGGGTACAATTAATCTTTATGTCGATTGTGTTATAAAACAAATTGCTGAAACTGATACGGACGAGCTTCCGGAATTTAATTTGAAGTTGGTTTTAAACGGTTGTTTTAAAGATGTAAAAGGTATTAATAAAGAGGATTTTATAAAACTGCTTTCAATTAACGGTTGTGCCGCTCTTTATTCTGTTGCACGGTCTATTATTATAGGTATTTCTGCTCAATCCGTAGTTAGCGGTAGTATAATACTTCCAATGATTAACGTTTTTAAACTTAACGAAAAAAGCACAGAAAAATAAAAAAATCTCCGCCCGGTGCTGGAACACCAAAGCGGAGCCGTATCGGACGAAGCCAATACAATGCTTTCCGAAAAAGCAATCATATTGTACCACACCCGTCCGGAAATTGCAAGAAATTTGAAAGGACGGATTATTATGGCTAAAGCTAAAAAGCTGCCGAGCGGAAACTGGAGGGTACAGGCTACCGCTCACGGACAGACAAAATCATTTACAGGTAGTGACCGAAAAACGGTTGAAGCAGAAGCGGCGCAATGGCAAGCCGGTATGACAGAAGGTCCGAGCGAGCTAACTCTCGGCAAGGCATACGAAAGATATATTGAAAGCAAATCGAAAATACTCTCTCCTGCTACAATCAGAAAGTACAAGACAATGCAGAAAACATACTTTAAGGATTTAATGCCTTATCGTATCGACAAAATCAAGGACGAAATGATACAAAGGGCAGTAAATGAAATCGCCGCCGAACACTCGCCCAAAACCGTGAGAAACATATACGGGCTGCTGACCGCCGTTTTATCGGTCTACCGTCCGCATTACAGACCTAATATCAGTCTTCCGCAAAAGGTTAAGACCGAAATATATGTGCCAACCAAAGCCGAAGTTAAGTCAACTCTTGAAGCAGCAAAAGGCACCGGCTATTATACCGCAATACTGCTCGGCGCGTGCTGCGGTATGCGTGCCGGTGAAATATGCGCACTCACATCTGATGATATACACGATGATAAAATACATGTAAAGCAATCGTTGGTTTGTGACGATACAGGAAAATGGCGCACGAAGCCGCCCAAAAGCTTTTCGGGCGACAGGAATATAGAAATACCCGAAACTGTAAAAAATGCTCTGGAGGGCATACAGGGAAAGATTGTGCCGTATAACCCTCATTCCCTATCGGTTGGATTTAGGAGAATATTGATTAGAAACAATCTCCCGCTTTTCCGATTTCACGATTTACGGCATTTTTATGTTTCTGAATTATTTGATATGGGACTTCCCGAAAAATATATTATTGCACAAGTCGGTCATTCCTCTGCGAGTATAACAAAAGCCGTTTACGACCATATTAACTCCGAACGACAAAGCAAATACGCCGCAGATATAGCAAATCATTTCTCCGACTTTTAATTTTTAAAACTTCGTGTGAATTTCGTGTGAATTTTATTTTTATTTTATCGTATTTTTTTGATATTCCGCTGTTTTTTTCATACATTAAAATATATGTTAAAACGCCTGCAAACCCGCATAAACAAAGAAAAACCCGCTTAATAGCGGGTTTCCTGTTTTGGCGCGCTGAAGAAGATTCGAACTCCAATTATTTTTGAATAAAAGCCCATCAATAAAGAGTTTTTGAATTATTGTGTGAATTTTCGTGTGAAGTAATGTATTTATTCCTTAACTTCCGGCAATCCTGCAACACTCGTCAACAGTGAAAGAATACCGGCAAGGAGCGAAGCGGAGATTACGACTTTCCAGTCCACAGCGGAAAGAATAGCCGATGTGCCGATAGTCGCCGCCGCTGTCTGAGCGATTGTCTTACCCGCACGGACTCCCGCCGCCTTTAACCATTTTTCAAATTTGTCATTCATTTTGATATCCTCCTTTAAAACTTAATCTGTATAGCGTCGATTTCCTGACCGAGTACGCCTGCATAACCATTGTTTTTATCCTTTTCGAAATAGCCTGTCACCCACGGTAACCACTTACCTGAGCGACGAAGGTGTACGCGGTAGTAAATCTTTGCGCCTGTGTCGGTTTTCATCATAAGTCCGTCGATAGGTCTGTTGAACAGTCCCGCATAATCGGCGCGGTTCTTAACCTCGGGTAACCACTTGCCGCCCTTGTAATGCACCTTGTAAAAGATATTGCCCTTTGAAAGATTGGCAAGTACCGCGCATATGTCGTGACCGAAAATTCCCGCGTAATCTTTATCGTTCTTAACGTTCGGCAGCCATTTATTTTTAACGTCGTCCCATACCTGATAGATAACGTCAGACTTTGACGGTGCGGGCGCGGGTTTAGATACTGCGGGAGTTGTCAAATATTTCTTTACAAGTGTAAGGAAATTATCCCAACCGTATTCATCAAGTATTCTGTGAGGGCAGTGTTTGCCGCTGTAGTCCTGATGTTTGGTAACCTTGTCAATTCCCCAGCCGTAGTCCTTTAACAGCTTAGCGGTCAATTCTGCGGCATTTTCGAGTGCCTTAAGCCAACGTTCGCCGCCTGACTTTGAATAACATATCTCAATCGCTATCCCCTCGCGGTTGCCCTTACCGTTGCCGTCGCCCGCATGGAAAGCATTACGGTCAAGGGATATGCCCTGCACGATTTCCTTATCGTCCACGGCAAAGTGAAAAGAGGTCTGCTTATTATTGCTGTGCATATACGCGATTTCGTTCGCCGCGCTCGCGTCGTTCGCAGTGTTATGTATGGCTATGCGTGTAGGCTTCATAGCATACGGACACTTGATTTTAAGCTTGTCTGACGGACATT
>JAEDEG010000140.1 GCA_016293435.1 Clostridia bacterium | reverse complement strand
CCGATTGATATTTTTAATATAAAAAATATATCTATAAAGATATTATACGAGGAGAGATTGAAATGAAATATAGTTTAAAAGAAATTCTTGATGTTGCAGAAGAGGGCGGCTTTGCCGTTCCTGCATTTAATGTTTATAATTTAGAAACGCTTATGGGAGTTGCAAAGGCAGCTGAGGAAACACAAGCACCGATTATAATTCAGATGTACAGCCGTCTTTTTAATACGGGTACAGGAGAGTTTATGGCTCCTACTATTAAGTATGTTATGAATAAGCTCAAAACACCTATTGCATTTCATCTTGACCATGGTGCAGGTATACCCGAGTGTATTCGTGCAATGCGTTTTGGCACAACAAGCGTTATGATTGATGCTTCAACTTTGCCTATTGACCGGAACATAGAAACAACAAAAAAAGTTGTTGATATGGCAAAAGAGGCAGGTATTTCTGTCGAGGGTGAGCTTGGACATATAGGCTCAACAAAGGATGAAAAGTGGGATGCTTATACAGAGACTGATGATGCTGTAAGATACGTAAACGAAACGGGTATTGATGCTCTTGCTATAATGGTGGGAACTGCACATGGAAAGTATGCACAGGCACCTGTTCTTGCAATTGACAGAATTGCAGAAATTCATTCTCAAACAAAGGCGCACCTTGTGCTTCATGGCGGTTCAGGCGTTCCCGATGACCAGATAAAAGCTGCGGTTAATGCAGGAATACGTAAAATCAATTTTGGTACAGATGTTTGCTATGCATTTATGGATGCCTATAAGGAGCTTGATCCATACAGTGCGCCGCTTGACGTTACTATGTCAAAGGTTGCAGAAAACGTAAAAGAATTTGCGATAGAAAAAATCAAGCTTCTCGGTGCGTGCAAAATTCAATAAAGGGAGTGATTTATAATGGATAATCAATACAGCTTTAACTTTCAGGGTAAAACCGTTGTAATCACAGGAGCCGAAAGAGGAATAGGTCTTGAAATTGCAAAGGGATTTGCAAGGTCGGGAGCAAATGTTGCAGTTGCAGGAATGCTTGAGGAAGAATTTGATAATGCCGCTAATGAGATACAAAAAGAGGGTGTTAAATGCCTGTGCATAAAGACAGATGTTTCAAAGGAAGATTCTGTAAAGAATATGATTTCGCAGGTTAAAAACACCTTCGGCAGAATTGACATTTTAGTAAACAACGCAGGCATTAACAAGCTCTATCCGGCAGAGGAAATGCCTTTAGAGGTTTGGAACAGTATAATCGGCGTCAATCTGACGGGAGTGTTTTTGGTGAGCCGTGAAGCGGCTAATGTAATGCTTGAGCAGGGCGGAGGAAATATTGTAAATATTACATCAATGTCGGGACTTGTTGTAAATCCCCTCCCACAAACCCAGTGTGCATATAACAGCTCAAAGGCAGGAGCAATAATGCTTACTAAATGTATGGCTGTCGAATGGGCAGAACGAGGTATAAGAGTAAACGGCATTGCACCGGGATTTATGAATACACCGCTGACAAAAAAACGTCTTACAACACCGAATGACCCGGCTGTTAAAAAATGGATAGAGGGAACACCGCTGAAAAGAGTCGGCGAGCCGTCTGAACTTGTGGGACTTGCTCTGTATCTTGCTTCAGATGCATCAAGTTACACAACGGGAACTGTTATTTCTGTAGATGGCGGATATACCTGTCTGTAAAAAATATGTAAATATCAGGAGAAAGAAAATGCTTGAAATTTTAAAAAAGAAGAACCCCGGGATTAAATTCTATTCTGTATATGATGAGGAATTTAAAAGCTTCGGCAGAGTTATAGAAAATATTAATACAACGGAAATCGTAAACGTAGGAGAAAAAATCCCTATGCCTGAAATGGGAGTTAGGTATGTACCCTCCGAGGCAGAATTTGAGAAACTTCCCATTGCAGAAGAAATCCAAAATGAGCTTTTCGGCACACTTCCTGCGCAGTTGGGCTATTGCCATGGACACAGCTCATTTTTAAACGCTGCAGAATGGCACACATCAAGCGAAATAAATATTGCCATAACTCCCATGGTTCTGATTATGGGACACAGATGGGAGATAGAAAACGACAAAATCGACTCGTCGAAGTTTACTGCATTTTATCTTCCTAAAGGAACGGTAATAGAATGTTTTGCAACAACTCTGCATTACTGTCCCTGTCAGGTTTCAGACGAGGGCTTTGGATGTGCCGTTGGACTTCCTGAGGCTACAAATACAGCTCTTGATGATGTGCTAAATGATAAGCTCATAAGCGCTAAAAATAAGTGGATAATATGTCATGAGGAAAATCAATCAGCAATAGCAAGAGGGGTTAAGCCGGGCATAACAGGAGTAAATTTCGAGATAAAGTATTGAATGTGTTTTTATGAAAGGGCCGTGAGGACTTTGGCTGATATTCTTATAAAAAACGGACGTGTCTGGGACGGAGAAGAATTATATTATTCCGATATTTTAATAGACAACGGAAAAATCAAAGAAATACTCCCGAAAATAAATGCAGATGCTGATTTTGTATACGATGCATCAGGGAAAACTGTTTTAGCAGGGCTTGTTGACATACATACGCATCTGAAAACATTGTCCTCTGAAAGTATCGGCGTACAGGCGGAAATGGGATGCTTTCCGTTTGGCGTCACAGCTGCCGCCGATACGGAGGGGTGTGCGGGCAATAAATATTTGTCAGACCTTCTTATGGTAAAAAACGTAGTTTTTGTCACAGCGGTCATAAAGGACAATAAACCTGATTTTCAATATATCAGCCAAAGACTCGAGGAATACGGCGAAAAGGCGGCAGGAATAAAGGTCTTTTATGACACAGACTCATATAAAAATTGGAGTCTGGAGCTTTTAGAGGAGATTTGCTCCCTTGCACATAAAAAGAATTTAAAGGTAATGGTGCACTCTACAAATTCGCCATCTCCTATGGGGGATATAGTGAGTGTTCTTAAAAGGGGCGATATACTCACCCATGCATTTCACGGCGGAGTAAACAGTGGGGCAGAGGATGATTTTGCCGCTATAATTACAGCAAAACGCAGAGGAATAACGATTGATTTGGGCTTTGAAGGTATCAGTCATACGGATTTTAATGTGTTAAAAAATGCGATAGATGCAGGCATACTGCCTGATGTTATCGGTACGGATATTACAAAGTACAGTGTGTGTACTCTGGGCGGCAGATACGGTATGACAATGGTGATGAGTATCGTAAAAACACTCGGTATGAGCGAGAAGGAGATTTTTAAGGCTGTCACTTCCGCTCCTGCCAGAGCGTTGGGGAAAGCTGCACAATGGGGGCATATAAAGACAGGTCGCTGTGCTGATATTGCGGTGTTGGATTACGGCGATGATGGCTTTAATCTTACCGATTGCTTCGGAAATAATATAAAATCCGATAAGGGCTACAAATGTGTCTTGACTGTAGTAGACGGTCGGATTATTTACAGATAGCATCCGGTTGCATTCATTTTTTGAGGGATGAATAATGTTTAGGGATAGAAAAGGGGAAAATTTCAATATTATAACTAAATTAAGATGTCACCCGCCTCTATAGGCGGCGGGTGACATCTTAATTTTTTCAGTGGGAGTTCAATCTCCCACTGAAAACGTTGAATGACGCGGCTTTGCCGCTTATTGAAAATCTTAAATAAACTTCGTAATGAGATGAGGTCATGTAAAACATCATATTAAGGGAAAGCTAAACCCTGACTTGTAATAAACATCCTGTCCCTGTTCATATTACTGTAATAGCCCAATCCACTAAAAAGGAGGCTGACAATTATGGACAAAAAGAAAACTCAACAAGATTATATTAAGAACAAGTTCAAAAGTGGCGACTGTCCTGACAAAACTCAGTTCTCCGAAAAGTGGGTTGAACTGATTAACAGGCAGGAAAAAGCCAGAGCTGCAAAAAGATAGACAAGAAGGGCATTATTTGGTATAGTATATATGCAGCGGTTTGTTCTGTCCTAAAGGAGAGAAGTCAATGGACAAGGTAGCAATTTATTGCCGCTTATCTGAAGAAGACAGAGACAAACTACATAAAACTGATGATTCTGAAAGTATAAAGAATCAAAAATCAATGCTTTTGCAGTATGCAATGAAACAGGGGTGGGAAGTTTATAACATTTACAGCGACGATGATTATGCCGGAGCTGACAGAAAAAGGCCTGAATTCAATCGATTGCTTAAAGATGCCGAAGATGGCAAATTCGATATTGTGCTTTGCAAAACCCAGTCGCGTTTTACCCGTGAGCTCGAGCTTGTTGAAAAGTACATACACGGATTGTTTCCCCTTTGGGGAATCAGGTTCATTGGACTTGTAGACAACGCCGACACAGACAACAAGGGCAACAAAAAAGCAAGACAGATAAACGGTCTTGTCAATGAGTGGTATCTTGAAGATATGTCGGAAAGCATCAAAAGCGCACTTACAATCAGAAGGCAGAATGGTCTCCATATCGGTGCATTTGCTCTTTATGGTTATATGAAGGATCCTGACAAAAAAGGTCATCTGATTGTTGATGAGGAGGCCGCAGAGGTAGTGCGTGAAGTGTTCACATTGTTTTCGCAGGGTATGGGTAAAACCGCCATTGCCAAAAGGCTTAACGACAGAGGAATCCCAAATCCTACCGAATACAAACGGCTTAAAGGTCTCAGATACAAACAACCCGATTCAAAAAACAGTACGCTTTGGAGATACTTTGCTATATCCGATATGCTGACAAATGAAATATACATCGGAAATATGGTTCAAGGTAAATACGGAAGTATTTCCTATAAGACCAAAGAAAACAAGCCCCGCCCTAAGAGTGAGTGGTACAGGGTCGAAGGTACTCACGAGCCTATTATCGACCGCAAGCTTTGGGACAGTGTGCAGAGCATGCTAAAAAGGCGCACTAAGCCGTTTATCACAGGAGAACTTGGGATATTCGCTGGCAAGGTGCATTGTGCGTGTTGTGGGTACACCATGCGTTCTTCTAAGAGCCGTGAAGAACATTATCTTCAATGTGCTACTAAATATGTATCAAAAAATGCTTGCGAAGGAGCATTTATCTCCGTAAAGAAGCTTGAAAGCATTGTGATTGACGAACTGAATCGTATGACGAGAGAATTTCTCGACAAGGATGAGGTAGAGCGGAAAATTGAGTTTGCCAAGAATCTGAAGGATCAGGTGAAAAAACTCAAAGCTGAGGTGGAAAAGTACAAGAAACTTATCAGCAATGCATCCCACGCGATTTCTGAATGCTATGTTGACAAGGCAAATGGCGAAATTGATATTGAAGAATACAATATAATCGTCAAGAACTTGAAGGCAGACAAGACAAAATACGTTAAGGTTATAGAAGAAAACGAAAAGCTGATTGAAGAATTAAACAAACGTATTCATGACGGAGATAACCGTCGCGAATTGATTGAGCAATATGTAGATATAGAAGAGCTTGATCGTGAAACAGTCGAGATTATGATCGACCATATTGTCGTTGGTAGACGAATCAAAGGGACAAAAAATTACCCCGTTGAAATCTATTGGAACTTCTGAGGCAAGACTAAAAATGCTCGGTTTTGCCTCATGTTGTTCTTACAAAATGGTAGCATCTGCTGCCAGATCTTCATTAAGATCGGTAATCGGATCTCCGCTTACGGCAATTGCCATGGCATTAAAGGGAGTACCGTTTGCATTTGCCGGGTAAACTCCGGTTGAATGATTGATAAAATAATCCGAAAATCCGCTGTCTTTAACCCACTTTTCGTTGATGCCGCGTGTGAGCTGGTTTACCAAGCTCCCCACCATTTCAAGATGGGCGAGTTCTTCGGTACCTGAATCGTGTGCCTAATGCTCCTCTTGATGAAAATGCCCTGAAACTCGCAGAAATACC
>JAEDEG010000031.1 GCA_016293435.1 Clostridia bacterium | reverse complement strand
AAATTCTCTTTTCGAGAACCTCTCATACTGTTCATTTTTCAAAGATCAAATTTGTTTGTGCTTTTTTGCACCAACTTGTCTATAATAACACATTCAAAACCGTTTGTCAATACTTTTTTTAAATTTTTTCAAAAAAATTTTTAACTGCCAATTTTGAGGTTATTAAAACACCGTCACCGACGGTGCCTATATAGAATATCATTTTGACGGCAAAAAGTCAATGTACATATTCTACATAAATTCAAACAAAAACCGGTTTTTTTGAGTATTTTAGTCAAAAAACCTATTTTTCTTGCGATTTTTCTTGCGATACTCAAGCGGTGCAATACCCACGGCCTTTTTGAAAAGCCCCGAAAAGTAAGCCGAATCGCCAAAGCCGACCGAAAAAGCAACCTCGGTAACATTGAGCTCAGAATGGCATAGAAGATGCTTTGCATTTTCTATTCGCACTCCGGTCAGATATTCTCTTATCGTCATGCCGCTGTGCGCATTGAAGGCGCGGCTCATGTGAGTGCGGCTGCAGTGAAAATGGTCACATATATTCTCTGAAGTAATATTGTGCATATAGTTCTGTTTCAGATAATTCTGAATCTTGTCGCCAAAGCACTGCTCCGTCTCCGGTATAGCTTTGGCTTTTATGCATGCAAGCTCAAGCATGTCGCAAAGGGGGAATATGAGAGTGTCCACATATTCGCGTGGGGGCATTTTTTCCTTTAATGAGCAATAGGCGCCGCCAAGCTCCAAAGGAGACAAACCGTATTTGTGAGATATCGCCGCCTGATATTGCAATCCGTTTTCGGCTTTGTAACCGCTCACACTAATAAAACCGATAATTTCGTTTCCGTTATTTATGGGATACACAAATTCTCTTACACCTGCATGGCACACGCCCTCAAAGGGACCGCTTTTGCACCTCTCTTTTACCGCTGACTGACATGCGACGCAGTGCCTCCACACATCAGGACAGCTCTTTACATATGCACAGTAGGAATTGTCATGAATATTAAACATACTCAGCTCGCCGTACATGATAGTCTCCCCATAGTCATTTGTGTGAAGCGAAACCGATAAACCGCATTCCTTTTTTAGATATAAAATGTAGTTTTTTATTCGAGAAATTTCGCACATTTTTGCCTCCGTGCACAAAAACAAGTATTTATTATACAAAATCACAAGAATATAATAGGTTTTTGTGCTATTATGTGTTTATGATATCATATTACGGAAGGAAAAGTCAATATGAAAACCGTTAATTACGATACCGAGCTTTGTATTGTGGGCGGAGGTATGGCAGGTTTATGCTGTGCTCTTGCCGCTGCAAGAAACAACGTAAAAACGATTTTGGTGCATGACAGACCCGTGCTTGGCGGAAATGCCTCGAGCGAAATCAGAATGTGGATATGCGGTGCGCACGGAACCGACAACAGAGAAACAGGTATAATAGAAGAAATTCTTATGGAAAACTTCTATTTTAATAAGGGCCTCAAATATTCGTTGTGGGATTCGGTGCTCTACGGTAAGGCAATTGAAGAAAAAAATCTGACTTTGCTTTTAAACACAAGTTGCCTTGATGCAGTTATGTGCGGCAACACAATCAAAAGCATCAAAGCATGGCAGTCCAATGCAGAAACCTATCATATAATAGAAGCAAAATATTTTGCCGACTGTTCGGGTGATTCAATTCTTTCGGATCTAACCGGCGCCAAATATATGTATGGACGAGAAGCAAAAAGCGAATTTGGCGAGACAATCCCACCCGACACCGCCGACAAAAAAACTATGGGTATGAGCTGTCTGATTCAGCTGAGAGAAACTGACCACAAGGTAGACTTTGAACCGCCATCATGGGCATATAAATACGAAACCGACGAGTTTTTCCCCGAAAAGCCTCACGACACAGACACCAACTTCTGGTGGATCGAGCTGGGAGGCGAGGGAGACTGCATTCACGATACCGACAAATGCCGTGACGAGCTTCTCAAAATAGCCTACGGTGTGTGGGATCATATGAAAAACTACGGTGACCACGGCGTTGACAACTGGGAGCTGGAATGGATAGGCTTTTTGCCCGGAAAGAGAGAAAGCCGCCGCTATATCGGCAAACACATTATCACGCAAAACGATGTAGAATCACAAGGCAGATTTGACGACATTGTTGCCTATGCCGGATGGACAATGGACGATCACTTTCCCCAGGGCTTTTATTACAAAGAAGGGCATCCGACCATATATCATCCGGCGCCGAGCCCTTGGGGAATACCTCTCAGAAGCCTTATTTCCAAAAATATTGACAATTTGATTTTTGCAGGAAGAAACATAAGTGTTACCCATGCGGCACTTAGCTCATCAAGAGTTATGGCAACCTGTGCAATAATGGGGCAGGCACTCGGAACCGCTGTTGCACACGCGCTGAAAGAAAACTGTCACATATCAAAGATTGACATAAATGCCCTTCAGCAAGCGCTGATGCTTGACGACTGCTACATACCATGGCACAACAGAGAGCAAAGTGCTCTTACAATCAATGCAAAATGCAACTATGATATAGTAAGGAACGGAAAAGACCGCGGAGAAGAAAACTGTTGGATAGGAAAAGCCGGAGATTTTTTGGAATACAGCTTTGAAGAGGCTGAAAATGTTGAAAAAATCAGACTGGTGTTTGACAGCAATCTAAACCGCGGATATCAAAACATGCCCTGCTCATTCCCGCTTGTTGAAAAGGTTTACCGGCTGCCCGAAACTCTCGTAAAGGAATATGTGATAGAAATTGAAGACGAAAAAGGCAGCATTGAAGCTATAAATGTTGGCAACAACCACCAGCGGCTTGTGTGGCATAATGTGAACAAAAAAGCAAAACGAATAAGACTCACACCCATCTCCACCAACGGATGTGAAGATTTTAGAATATTTGGATTTGAACTGTATTAAGATCATAATCCCCGGATATAATATAAGTCTGTGTATATAAAATCCACCCGAAGCACCGCTCCAAACGGTAACTCGGGTGGTATTTATTTTCAATAAGCGGCAAAGCCGCGTCATTCAACGTTTTCAGTGGGAGATTGAACTCCCACTGAAAAAATTAAATGTCACCCGCCGCCTATAGAGGCGGGGGACATCTTAATTTAGTTATAAATATTATCCCACGGGGATTTTTAATTATTGTTGTCGGAGCATCACTGTGCATCAATTGTAAATATATATTATTTTTTAAGAAAAATACCGTTTTCCAAAAATGCATAATTTTCATGCCATTTTCCCGATATCCATTTAAACACACTACTCCTTTGATAGAACGACCCGGGTGTAACATCATAGTTCTCGCCCCCGCGATGAAGTGGCCCGAGCAGATTGCGAAAGTTATTTGTAAGCTCTATCTCAAAGGTATTTACTCCCTCCTTAAGGCAACCGCCAAGGTCAAATCTATATGGTGCCCATATGAGCTGAGGCAGTTTTTTGCCGTTTACGGTAAGCTTGGTTATTACAGCCCCCATTCGCTCAAAATCTATGGTTTTGTTTTGGAGCTCATCAGATGTAAGAGTCACAGACTTCGACAGTGACAGCTTGCCTGTAAAGAACGGATATCCCTGACGCACAAGATCGCCATCGGTTACTTCGGTCTTTGGTGCAGTAAGAACAAATCCACCATCGGTAACGTAGCTTCTGTTGAAGGAGGGAACAAATTCGGTTTCAGATTCAACGCAGAAATCTCCAAGTAGATAAACCGCTTCGATTTCTCTGTCATAGCTGAGCTTGTTTACTATCCCCTCAAATTTATGACAGTTTCTGATTGTTTCGTATACGCTTTCACTCTGTGCAAAGTCGCAGATAAGCGTGATGATATTTTCACCGCATTTAATACATCCCGACACATCAAGCTTTTCGAAGCTCTTGTCTCTGAAATAACCACAGTATTTCTTTTCTATCTTTGTATTGTTTATATAAATATCATAATATTCGCTTTCTTCCACCACAAGGTAAGCCTCACCCGCAAGGTCGATTTTGCTCTTAACCCTAAAATCCAGCCTGACATTTATCTGTCTCTCATATGAGTTGGCAAGCTCCTGAACCTCCGATATCGGGAAATCCGACTCGCAAAGCTTACCGTCTATATAGAGGTCACATACATCGAGAGTGATAGCATTTTTTTCGGAGGTTGAAATCTCCCATGTGCCAACAAGCTTAGCGTTTATTGAATCGGTTTGCCTTTTGGGCAGGGTAAAAGGAGCATAGCTTTCGTCATCATATGTAAAGAGAATCAGCGAGCCCTTTTCTTCAACGGTTATTTCAGCTTTAACCGTGTCACCGCAGCGCTCAAATGGATACGGCACAACCTCACCGGTCATATAGTCAAAACGTGCAAGGCTCTTTGCCTTTGCTGTAAACACAGCTTTTTCTCTTTGGGAAAATGTGTTTACAAAATAGTGCATTTCGTATTCGTCAAACACTCTGCGTGCATACTGAACATCGCACTCTTTACCGTCGGCTCTCACAAGTGAGATATATTTTGCATTCTCGGGGATGAGAGAGACGAGCTCTGACACATCGACCGCTTTGTCAGACTTGATATACAGCGCGGCATCGGATTTCACACCGTTTACATAGCCGGGAATATCGCCCACAAAAATCACCTTGCCGCCCTGATGGGCAAATTCATCAAGGAGTACGCATATATCTGAATTTATATTCATAGATGAGGGCACAACCACAGTTGAATATGACATTTTTCCCACGACAAGCATGCCGTTTTCTGCCTTTGCGCCAAGAGTCTGCATAACGGTTTCGTCACCGAGATGGTGTATGATCTGATTTTTGTCAAGTGTAATCATAACATCGAGGAGAGGCTTGCAATATTTATCATCAACTGCCTGCTGCCAGTTGTAGTTGTCACAGCGCTCAAGCCATGCCGAACTCACTGTGTGAAGCACAAGCACATCACATCTGATTTCGCCCTCTGCCAAAAGCATGCCCACTCTTGCCGCATAATCATTAAAGGTTTTGTAATCATCCCACCATGCATTCTGATAAAAATGCCCTGCCGGGAAGTCTCTTTTTCGTATGCCGGCGAGCGAGTAGCCTGCCAGATGCTGACAAAGAAGATTTACCCCCTTAACCATCTGCCATTCCAAAATCCACTTTAGCTCTTCAAAGCTTACATCCCATCCGCAGAGTGCATAGCTTTCGGTTAAAATCTGTTTTTTGCCGGTCTGTGCACACACACTGGCAACCTGAGGAGCAAGAAGATTTCTGTCTACGCTTCTGCCAAGCTTGTCGACACCCGGAATATGCATATACATATAGTTTGGCATACACGAGCCGTTTGAATCCAGCTGGGAAGAATAGCTCTCTTCAAGCACCATATGTCCGGTCAGCTTGGAGCCGTTTTTGCTGCACCAATCATAAATGCGCTTCATAAAATTTTTGCTGAAAAGTTCAGTCACAAGCTTCCAGTATTTATATCTTGTGGCATAGGCTTTCTCAGATGTCACAAAAAGATGCGGCAGCAATGGCAAAAGCTCTTCGCCGTATGCCTTCTTAAATTCATCGGGCAAAATGAGTGACCAGGGAATGCTCTTTTCTGCTCTGGACAGCTGAGGCTCGTCGGTAAAAAATCCGGTCATTTTGGCAAAATCATCACCGAGCTCTTCTTTATATTTTTGGTGAGTGGCAGCTATGAATGCATCGGTAACCTCGCTGTCCATACCGTCTATGTAAAATTGGTTAACATCAAAATAAAAATGTGCATTTTGCCCGTTTTCGGACTCAAGATTTATTATAGTGCGATCGGTTGTGACAGGGGCATCGGTGTATTCCATTTTGAGATATTTCTGCTGATATTTTACACCCATTCCGCATACAACGCCCGAAGCAAAGCCACTGGGCCAGCCGTTTTCATCATAGCCCCAGGCATACATACCGCGCTTTTGGGCTTCATGTATGCCGGCGCGTACATTGTCCATCCATTCGCTTCCCATATATTTGGTTTTGAGACCACCTCTTGCATGCATGAAAAATCCACCCATGCCGGCTTTGTCCATTTCTGCTATCTGAAAGCGGGTTTCATCCTCTTTCAGCTCTGCATTCCACGACCAAAAAGGCACCGGGCGGTAACTCTTTGGAGGGTTTTCAAGATGTTCTTTTGAAATAGTCATATCGATGTGCTCCTCATATGAAATTTTATCTGTCTTTCAATAAGCGGCAAAGCCGCGTCATTCAACGTTTTCAGTGGGAGATTGAACTCCCACTGAAAAAATTAAATGTCACCCGCCGCCTATAGAGGCGGGGGACATCTTAATTTAGTTATATTTTAAAGCATGGGTATCATAACCCTCAAACACTTCTTCAACCATATTTTCCCATCGCTCCACACTGACGGCACCGTCGTGCCTCGCAACACCATGCCCCTTGGCAAGCTTATCGGAATAGTCTTCGAGTCTGTATACGGCAAAATTCTTGTAGGCTGTGTCATAGTTAGTCACAATGGGCAAAAATTCGTAATCATCTATAGTCACCTTTTTGCCGTCAAATTTCAGCTTTACATTTGCAATGCCTCCAAGGAGATTGCGCGCTTCAAGCTGACGCGAAACGTAGTTTCCGAGCGAATAGTACACGAGCATTTTGTTGCCGTTATCCGATTCTATCCAATCAACGGGCTCTATAACATGAGGATGTGAGCCAATTATAAGGTCGGTTCCCCACTCACACATCTTTTTGGCAAGAGCCTGCTGACTTTTGTCGGGGCGAATGGAATATTCGGTGCCCCAGTGCATAAAGGCTATGGTGAAATCGGCATTTTCTTCTGCATATTTGCAGTCTGTTTCGATAGCTTTTTCATCAATCAAATCCACAAGATAGCTCTTGGATTCGGGCAGCGGTATGCCGTTTGTGCCGTAGGTATAGTTAAGCAGTGCTATTTTTGCACCCTTTATCTCCTTTATTTCTACCTCGCGCTGAGATTCTTTGTCTTTATTTATGCCAAGCACCGTCATGTGAGGATAATCCTCCCAAAATTCGAGGGTATTTTCCACTCCGGCGGTCATTTTGTCGAGAACATGATTTGACGCATGAAGCACCACATCAAAGCCCTCTTTGAGAAGAGTCTTGCCCATATCTGACGGAGAGTTGAAAAGCGGATAACCCGAATAACCCAATTCTTCGCCGCCAAAAACCGACTCCTGACCTATAACTGCCATGTCGGCATTTTTAATCGCCGGCTGAATTTTAGAAAAAAGATGAGAATATTCGTAGGTTCCGTCTTCCTTTTTGCCGCTGTTGACCACCGGCATATGCAAAAGGTTGTCGCCGAGAGCAAACACTGTTATAGTTTCGTCTATAGCCTCTTGACCCTCAGCCGTTGTGGCAACGGTTTTGATTTCTTCCTTTGAGCCGCAGGCGGAAAAAATCATGCCTGCCGCCAGAGCCAGAGAAAGTATTTTCAGAGTATTACCGGTTTTCATTATGCCCAATCCCCCAAAAGTCAAAGCTTTATTATCTTTAGTATACACGCATTTTACCACAAAATGTATATAAAGTCAATTTGTGTTTTTTGTAACAGTAACAATTATATAATAGTATTACCCCCCTTGTCATTAGAAAGGGGGGTAATTATTGTCTTATAGATTATTTATTGTTTTCGATAAATCTATGCAAAATAGATGCTATTTCTGCTCTTGTAGCGTTATCTTTCGGATTGATTGTTGTGGAGGATTTGCCTTTCATAAGACCTGTTCCAACTGCCCAATTCATAGCCGAAACTGCATATTCAGAAATCTCGTCATCATCTGCGAAGTGGAGATTTTCTTCTAATGTTACAGCATCCATACCCTTGTACTGTGCATATCTGAACATAATTGCTGCAATCTGTTCACGGGTAATGTTTTCATCAGGTGCAAATTCAGTTTCGGTTACACCATTTACGATGCCGTTCTGTTTTGCCCATACAACAGCATTTGCATACCAAGAACCCATATCCACATCAGCAAATGGAACGCTCTTATTTACAGCAGGTTCACCTTCGTTACGATAAAGAACGGTAACTAGCATAGCTCTTGTAAGCGTATCGTTAGGAGCGAACTTGTCATCTGCGACACCATTCATAAGTTTGTTTTCACCAACATACTGAACATTTGCATAGAACCAATCGTTTTCCTTAACATCAGTAAAGGTATTTGTTGTATCGAGTTCATCTACAACGGGTTCTTTTTTGATTTCAGCCCACTTCGCATAGAGTGTAAAACTCTTTGTTACCTTTACAGAGAAATCATAAGCCTTTGTAAACTCTTTATCTATGTACCAACCATCAAAGGTATATCCGTCTTTTGTCGGAGCTTCAGGGAATTCAATAGCTGTGTTTCTTCTAACAGTTTTACTTGCAACATTGGTTCCGCCATTGCTTTCAAATTTAACTGTATATATAGAAACGCCGCCACCGCCGGAAGATTTCTTTGTTATTGTAAGAGTTCCGTTTGTATATACAATTTCGTTGTAATTTCCACCTTCGGGAGCTTCTGCACCGTAAACTTTAATTACAGATGTTCCTTCAGCGCTTGTATCCGGAATTGATTCATATTCAATAGTAGGGGCTGTTTTCAAAGTTTCTCCATTAACAAGTCCGACTATCGTATAATCAGCATCACCAAGAACGGGAGCAGAAGAACCTGTATACCAGGAATAATCACAATATCCGTCAATGATGTCCTGTGACAACTTGATTTTGCTTCCACTGAAAAAGTATCGAATTTCACATACATAAAAACCTGCTTTTCAGACATATTGTATCTGAAAAGCGGGTTTTTAGATTATAAGGTTATAACTATTTTAGTGCATTATTTAATCACAGCATTTGAACTAGGGCAAATAGGCTTTACGCCATCCCAAAGAAATACTTTCATTGTGTCACATCCGCTTGTTGCAAGCTGTGTGTCGGAAACCGTAATACGCATATCATCGGAAACATCTACAATTTTGCAATCGGAAAGCTCGTTACCGGCATATGATGCCGCATAGAGCTTATAATCCTTATCAATATTAATTGCATAAATCGTTACATTGTCGCCAATGATACCGGGTTTTGCAACAAAATCGCCCGAAAGCTCATATATTACAAATTCATCGTCCTTGGAGCTTATTGCATATGCGGCGTCGCCATCGGTTGTTGAAACTAATTCCTTTGTAATTTCAGCAGAAACGGGAAGTCTGAGGCTTGTATATTTGCCGTTGTCATCTGCAGTGAATGTAACAGAGCTTGCATCAGAATTTGCATTGGCAATTTTGAGATTATCACAATTGTTTGCAATAATCTGACCACCCTGCACCACTATTGTGCTTGTAACTGTTTCTGAGCCGGCATCAAAAATTGTTGTGAGAACGGAAGCGTCCTTACCCGTAAGGTCAAAGGTGCAGTTTTTAAGGGTAATGTTGTCTGTAACGGTGTCATTACCTGCCAGAGCATCGGTAATCATACTTGCAGATGTGCTTGCGTCAGAAAGTCTGAAGGTGATATTTTCAAAAGTAATATTGAACACACCATTTCCGCTATGGCTCTCGGAGTCGCTATGGTCTAAAATTTTGTCGCTGTATGCGATTGTACCATTTTTGAAAACCATACTTACATTTTTATCGAATCTGTTATACAACCTCAACATAAATTCAGATGTTACTGTAAGAGTATTTCCGCCGAGGTCTATTATATTTTCCTGACTATAGTGATGGTTAGCATTGGGATAATAGCTCATTTGTGCATCTGATCTGAGAAGAAGATATTTACCCTGATTTGAATTGTAGTCGCTTCTTATCCAATACATACCGCAGTTTACTGTTGTGTCGGCAAATGCGGTAACACCTTTAAGGAATGTGCCGTCATTTTTGAAAACAGCAACCGGATACATAGATGCATCTGCATATTCTGAAGGAATTATACCATATTCAGTTTTTACACGCAAATCAACATAAGGCTCGGACGAGAGTTCAAAATAATCATAGGTTGCATCGGAAGTTGCAATTGTTGCATACATTGTGCCGTTTTCTGTGGGGAATTCAGCATTTAGAATATCAGAGCCTACGGGATATGTCAGACTAAAATATTTGCCATTATCATCCGCCACAAAAATGATGGCAGATTCGCCGTCCGCCCGGTTGAATACAACGGTATCGGAATCGTTTGTTATAAGATTACCGCCTTTAACGGTAATCTTATTTGCTACTGCAGGAAGAGCGAGGTTAAATACTGTTGTATTTGCCGATGTATCTTTGGCTGCGAGGTCAAATGTGCAATTATCAAACATTAAATCTCCTGAAATTGCATCACTGCCCGCATTCCCCGATACAACAGCATTTGCAGAGGCAGCATTTGCCGAAAGTCTGAATGTTATATTTTCAAAAGTAAAATTAAATCCGGCACTTCCTGTCCATGAAGCATCATCACCATAAGCAATAATTTTATCAGAATATACTATTGTACCATTTCTGAAGGTGATGTTGACATCTTTGGCAAATCTCTGAATTACACTCAGCATAGACTCAGAAGAAACCGTAAGAGTATTGCCGCCAAGGTCAATTATATTAGCCTGATTGTAGTGATAATTGATATTTGAATAATTAGCCATCGTTGCATCTTCTCTTAGGAGGAGATACATTCCCTGATTTCCGCTGTTGTCACTTCTTAGCCAGTACATACCACAGCTTGCCGTGCCATCTGCAAACACTCTTGCAGTTTTGAAAAATGACTTGTCTTTTTTGAATACAACAACAGGATAATCGGTTGTGCTTGCATATTCACCGGGGATTGTGCCGTATGCAGTTTCTATATCTTCCTTTACCATAGCCCCCACATATACGACATAATCACCGTATGTTTCGGTAGGTCCATTATATGCAATTGTATTTTTCCCCGACGGAAGAGTGAGAGATGATAAATTCACACTCGCTGGTACTGCAACTTTAATATAATTTCCGTTTTCGTCGGCATCAAATGATATAGAACTGTTTTCATTGTTAATCCTGTAAGGTACAACCTCACTGTCCGTAATAAATTTACCACCAACAACCGTGATATTGTTTGTAACAGTTGATGAACCAACGTCAAATACTATGGTGGTTACGGAATCATCTTTGTCGGTAAGGTCGAAAATACAATTATTTAATGTTATTGTGCTTGTAACGGTCTCGGTACCTTTTATTCCGTTGGTGAGAATACTTGTGGATTTACTGCCTTCAGAAAGCTTAAATGTTATGTTGTCGAATGTAAAATTGAACTGTGCAGTTCCGCTCCATGAAGCATTGTCACTATAGCTTATGATTTTGTCGGGATATACGATTGTACCGTTTTTGAAGGTGAGATTTACATTTTTTGCAAATCTCTGTGCTACTGAAAGCAGATATGTTGAAGTTACTGTAAGAGTGTGTCCTCCAAGGTCGATTATTCCCGCCTGATTAAAGTGATAGTTGAGGTTTGAATAACCGCCGGTTGAAACATCATCTCTCAAAAGGATATACTTTCCGCTGTTGTGCGAATAATCACTTCTGATAAAATACATAGCACAGTTTCCTGTATTGTCGGCAAATATACTCTTTGCCGTTTTAAAGGTTTTATCGCTGTTGAAAATTGCGATGGGGTATGCAGAAACATCTGCATACTGCGCGGGAATTGTGCCGTAATCGGTCACAACATCTTCTGCCGCAAATGCCGGGATAAAGCTTACCGAACAAGTGCAAAGCATAGTCAGACTAATGAGTAATGCAATAAATTTTTTCATTTTGTTTCCTCCTGTTTTTTTATTTTGAGTATTTCTATATATATAACCGTTCTTTGAGGAACGGGGATTTTTATGTCACAATTATTTTTTGCAGTAAATGACATACACTTTTCAAAGGATTTTTCTTTTGAAATAACATACAGATTTATTTGTGCATCTGCGCTGATTCCTTCAAGAGCTATATGACACCATTCATCATTTGATATATAGTTTGAAATCATGGCTCCGGCATTGTCGCCATCTGAAGCACCAACTGCATATATGTGCTCACCTTCACATTGTGATTCAGCCATGTTGGCAAGCGTGTAAAGTCTTCCATATGCCACAAACGGATACCATGATTTTTCAATCGATTTATCATTTTGATTTAATAATCCGTTATACATTCCGGTGTATGAGAAGCAATAATACATAGCTTTATCAACATAATCCGAATAAGAAAGCATACCAAGAACCGCAGCGTTAAATGATGCGCCTTCTTCTGTGTGCTTGGCGGCAAATCCACTCCCCTCGGAATGAATATTCCACTCGTTCAAGTGAGATTCTGTGCTTTCAAAACCATATTTATCCAATGTGCTTCTCACAAATTTCGCATGAGACTCAAGCTCTTTTTCATCCCCGGTATAAATATGCCATGAATAAAAATCCAAGGGGCAGTCATTTTCTTTTACCATTGCCAGAAAATCGGTGAAATATGGCACAAAGGTTTCAAAGCCTTTATCAAGTGTGGAAATATCTCTTGTTTCAGTATAAAAGCCACAACTACCGTATCCGCCTATTTTAATATTTGGGAAACATGATTTTAAATATTTTGAGGAAATACGATAGAGCTCATAAAACTCTTCTCTTGTACCGCCCCACATTGAAGGTCCGAAGCAGTTACCCGGATTTTCAGGCTCGTTCCATATTTCCCAATATTCAATGTTAAATTCAAATCCATTTGCCCACCCCTCATTGTAATGACGTATAATATGCTCACATATTCTTGCCCACTTATTGAAATCTTCCGGTGGTAAGCTCGTGTATTTTTTGCTCCCCCACTCTATACTGACTCCCAGTCTATAGTACGTTTTGCATCCGGTTTTCTCTATTGCACTTATATATTCATCAGTATGATTAAAATCATAGTTTTCGCTATTTGTTTCATCTGCAGAAAAATCTTTAAAGATGCTTGTTGTATCAACAAGATGTGTCGCTCCCATGAGTCCACCTCCACTGCAGTCATGTAGCCTGCAATATGGTATTGTTCCTTCGCTGAAAAATTTATCAATATAAATCTGATTATTTCCCATATTAGACACATAAGGTGCACAACACATACCATGAAGCGGTTTTATCCTTCCTTTTTGCTTTGAAAAATCAATTTTTATATTATTCATACCGAGCACATCCTCAAATTTCATGTTTTATTTAATTGTATATACATTACAAAACACCTATTTACAAACATTTCTTCAATTGTACACTACTTTAGATTGAACGCCTGAATATCTGCACTTTACAAGAATGTTTGCACATTCATCTCCTACCTGAGTGTATGTGGGCATACGTTTTATGGGATAAGTATTTACTTCTTCGTTTTCTACCACACCAACATCCCCTGCACCTGATGAAAGATATACAATATCACCGTTATCAAGAAGAATGCCGAATGATGAATCTCCCACACTGTAGAGCTTACCGTAATAATAATGCATTTCGGTATTATCGTCATAGTTTGCATTGAGTGATTTTGTTTTCATCGCAAAATCGACAGTGGCATTGCGGATATACTTGCCGCTATTATCGGTGGAATAACGGATATAGTCACCAACATCAAAGGGAAATGTACCTTCCGGAAGATTTTTGTTTTTAATGAAATCCGCCTCTGCAGAAATGTAATATTCGGTAAACTTGTTGGAGCTATAGAGCACAAGCTTGTATAACTTATCGCCGTCTGAATCAAGTGCTATGGTACACTTAGCCACCAAAGCCGACGAAGACTCCTTCGTAAGCGAGGGAGCTTTTGCTTCGGATGTAACATAGAGCAGAATGCCTGCATGACCGTCCTCGGTTACATTGTAGGGAATAACAGAATTGGAATTTACCCTTGTATCATTTCCAAGGAAAGAAAGCCCACCTATTTTAAAACGTTTGCTGTCGTCATTTTCGCTCTGAGCCACCACAAAAATCTTGGTGGATGAGCTTATGCAGAAATGAGGCACAAAATAGCCGAAGCTTTTGTAATAAATCTTTGTTTCAGAATCTGAACCGGGAAATTTGTATCTTTTGAGAGTGTTGTTTCCGTCGGAGGATGAATTATAGATGCCGCTTACGGATGATTCACAATTTATTTTTGTGATATAACCGTCAGAATCAGAATTACACAGAATCATTGTACCAACATAACCCTGCAAAGTCGTATATGCACTTGCAGAATCAACGACAGAACCGTTGATTCTCACCTTATCGGAAAGCGTAGGCGTTGAAACCGTTCCCGAAGAATCGAAGAGCTTAAGTACAACTGCTTTTGATACGCCGTTTTTCCTGATGATATTATCAAGATAGCAAAGTGACATCGTTCCCTCCGGAAGTTCACTTAGTGCTATCACTCTGCTCGATGCATTTACTGCAACCGATATTGCCGCTCCGAGCGTAACCGTGTTTGAATAAAACCTCTTGAAATAATCTGTTACTTCATATGCAATATCATCAATATACATTTCTCCGTTAGCACCCAGTGCCGTAACGGTGCCGCTTATTATCTCATCCAAAATATCTATTTGGATACGCAAACCGTCTTTTGATACATAAGCCTGTACAACACTTCCTGCTGATATATCATTCAAAGCCCTATCGGAATACACCGCAGTATCATCTGTTATATAGATGTGATTCAGATTGTTTTTGTCGTATAATATGAGCTCATAATCATTGTTGAAGGTGTCAGCATAACGAACCGCCAGATACTTCGGCTCACAAATTTCAATCACATCAGCAACACTGTCACCGTCATTGCTTATTGCACGCAAATAACCGTCTGCAAGCGAAAAGGATGCTGGATTGAAAGCAGGGTACGCCTTGCCGTTGTATACAAATGCCGAATCCGACGACATAGAAAGTCTTTTTTCGTTTCCTTTTTCATTGTAATATACTACTGAGGTATCTGTAATCGATATAAATTCATCGTGATGTATGTTTACAACTTTGTTTTTTGAAATATCAGCATATATAATTTCATACAATCCCGAATCTTTCTTTTGTGCATACACATCTGCATAATATCCCAACGGGCAGCTTATTCCGTCAGATTTCCAATAAGCTGTGTCTCCTATCATAACAAAATCTGAATCACAAGCTTCGTTACTGTAGAGATAGCCACCGTCGGAGGCATTTATTATTCCGTCAGTATGGATTATATCGTAATACACTTCAAGAAGAGGTGCTGAAATTTCGTATATTTCGGTTACATAGCCACTTTTATCGGGGGAAATTGAGCTTACGGAATTCACATATGTGTTTGCCGCATTACCGAGAAGCATATACATATCGTAGCCATCGAAAACACCATCATCGTCCACACCATCCGACAGCGAACACTTATCTGCCATATACACATATCCATATGGCCAGCCGCCTCTTACCGATGCCTCTGCTCCGTAGCCGAGAGCTATCACAACTATCTTGAATGCCTGCTCTCTCGTGATGAAATCGTTTGGATAAAATTTGCCTGACGGCGATATTGCACCAATTGCAACGGCATATTCTGCCGCATACAAAACCTCGGGAATGTCGTATGAAACATCCGAAAAGCTCTGATTTGAAAACCTTATGTTTTCTCCGTTCATAAGCTTATAGAGATTTACGATAAAATCACCCCGTGTGACCTGAGCTGTCATATCCTCGGGAGCTGAAAGACCTATTTTGCTCAGAATTCCATAATAATTAAGATATGCTAAGTCTGCACTTTTTTCAGTTTGAGTCACTATTTCAATATCGGCATATATCGTACAGAATGAGGATGTGATAAGCAATATTGAAACAAATAAGGCTGTTAATATTTTTTTCATTATCACTGTACTCCTTTCTTAACTCTTGCCACAACAGCCGCAAGCTCTCCACGGGTGATTGTGTGCGTTGGGCGAAAAGCATCACCGTCTCCGTTCATTATTCCCTTTGATGAAAGAATAGCAACAGCTGATTTTGCATAATCAGCTATGGCAGCACTATCGGAAAATCCACACGCTTCTATCTTCGTTTCTTCATTATAGCCCATTACCCTGCAAAGAATTACCGCACAATCCTGACGGCTGAGAGTGTCATCCGGTCGGAAGCCTCTGCCGTAGCCATGCACAATCCCCTTTGAAGCCAGAGCACCTACATAATCAAAATACCACGAGTCGGGCAACACATCATCAAACGCATTCTCACTTTTGCCGCTTATGTCAAAAGCAACGGAGATTATTTTGCAAAGTTCTGCCCTTGTTATATTTTCGTTTGGTCTGAAAGTGTTATCGGAGTAGCCGTCTATCACGCCAAGATTTGAAAGATAAGCAATATCATCATAAGCAAAATGACCTTTTATATCGGTATATTTTTCCTTTGCGTTTTCGGGCTGTGGTGGCTGATTGTTGTCCGTTACATCACTTTCAACAGACGGAGCAGGTACAGTTATGCTCGTTGTGCCGGAGCCTCCTCCAAGGTAAATACCGCCCGACGGATTTTTGCCCGACGATGAACCACCTCCCGACGGCGAGTAATTGTTTTGAGCTTCTTCTATATAATAATCTACTGCATCATAAAAGCTTTTTGAAATATCGGCAATTGTTTTGAATGTATCTCTTTCGGAATACATTCTTCTAAAAACCTTGCCTGCATCATTTGGCGAAAGTGTTTTGTAATCACCGTTTAAATCCACTTCGTATCTTTCGGAATTAGAACAAATGAGAGTTTTTAATTCTTCATATGACTTGCATCCCACCGCAGAAGCAATATCACAGAGTACGCTGTAATTAATATAGCCGTTGAAAAAATCGGAATCTATAATCAACGAGTTCAAAATCTTCTTGACTTCGTCCGAAAGAGCGGAATATTTTTGGTATGTTGTTTGGAATACAGATGAATATGTCTGCATTACAGATTCAACCAATTCTCCACCCTTCAAAAAGGAAACAGCCCTTCCGTAATCTGCGGCAGACGAAAGAGTATCAACTGTAAAATTACCGTCGGCAACTTTCACCCCATACATCACACTTGTCATTGTTTCCCAATCTTTTTCATCAAAATAATCAATACCGAGAACAAAGCTGTTAGTGGTTATGAGATTATGAAAATCCTCGTAGTTGCTACTGTCGTTTATGATATTGAGCGCTGTTGTGGTTTCAGTGCTGTCTTTACGGAATATAATAACCGGCGTTTTGTAAACAGACTCCATACCATCTCCACTGAGGATTATATTATATTTACCACTTACAACATTTTCGGAAACCGGAATTACTGCACTCACTGTGCCGTTATCATTCCACTGATACATTGCAGATATTACTGGTGGATTGCTTTCTGACATTTCAGCCTCTGCCAAAGCCACATTCACACACAATGTATCGCCACCTTTGCCGTAGCCCTCACCGTTTATAACAATTGTCTCGGAAGAAACATCGTAACCTGCACTGATATATGTTGAACCCGATGCTTCCTTTGACAAAGAGACTTCGGGGTACCACTCGCTGTCAGAGGTGTACATAACACCATCAAAAGCCTTTGGATTATTGAAGCTATCTACGAAAAACACTGCATAATTCTGTGCGTCAGCATCCAATGGAAGTTCAATTGGAGAAACCGTGACAACAGACTCCTCATATGATGCAACATTGGATATTACATTATTTTCATCATATGATACCGCAATCATTACAACCGTCTTTTCGCTGTCTGTCATATTGCGGACAACTGCTCTTACAGATTTGTTCCCGTCTGATTCCAAAAATTCAACTCTGTTGATAATAACATCGGAAATATGAATAAAATCAGCTTTAAGAATATAGGTCGCATACTCTCCGTCATCATCTGCAACAACATAAGATGCGTCGCCGCCGTCTGCCGGAATAATCTCCGAGCATCCCGATGCCGACGCGGACAGAACGAGAGATGTATATTCTCCATTGTCATTTGGAGCAAATACCACAGAGCTTGCATCGGAATTATCCGCTACAATTTTAAGACTGTCACAATCGGAAGCAACTATTTTGCCGCCCTTTACAGTTATGTTGTTTTCTACAGCCGGCAAGTCGATATTAAACAGCTTTGTATCTGTTGCCGAATCTTTATTGGCAAGGTCAAAAGTACAGGTGTCAAAAAGTATATCGCCTGCAACTGTATCAGCTCCTGCATTACCCGATACAATTGCACTCACAGTGGTACTGTTATCAGAAAGTCTGAAGGTTATTTTTTCAAAGGTAAAATTAAATCTTGCGCCACCTGTCCATGAAGCATTATCGCCGTATGTAATAACCTTATCGGGATATACAATTGTTCCGTTTCTGAAGGTTATATTGACGTCCCTTGCAAATCTCTGAATAACACCGAACAAATATGTTGATGTAAGAGTGAGTGTATTGCCTCCAAGATCTATTATATTTTCCTGATTGTAATGATAGTTGATATTGGGGTATGTACCCACTGTAATATCTTCTCTGAGGAGAATATATTTGCCCTGATTCCCACTATTGTCACTTCTTATCCAATACATAGCACAGTTTGCGGTGTTATCGGCAAATATTGTGGGAGCCTTTAAAAAAGTACCGTCTTTTTTGAACACGACTATCGGATACTGAGTCGCGTCTGCATATTCCGACGGAATTGTGCCGTATTCGGTCGGTACGTCTTCCGACGCACCAACCGACATATTACACACAAAACAAGTACACAACAATGAAAGTGAAATAATTATAGAAATTAATCTGTTCATACTTTTTCCTTTCTCTTTCCGGTTCTTTATTTTCTCTTTCCGACGGCAACCTCAGTTACGGAGTTCCACGTGCCGTTGGCGTGTCCCGAAAAGTCGAGTTTTATATATCTGCATTTGCTGTTGCCGATATTAAACAGTTCATATCCACTTGTTGTTCCTCCTGATGTGCCATTGAAACATTCATTATAGACAACACCGTCGGAAGATGTTGAAATTTTGGTTGCATATCTTCGGGAATCTCCGTTCATAAACGACATTACAACAGTATCAACTTCCACATCTTTTCCAAGATCTACAATCAGATACTGCGCCCCCTCTGCCGACCATCTTGTATCAAGGTCGCGGTCAAGTACATTGCGGACATTGTTTTCAATCTGAGGTTCTGCACTGGCTGTAATATTTACAATATCCCTTTCTTCAAGGGCAACTATGCCTGCGGATTTCAAAATGGTGAAGCCTACTTTATAGGTTGTGAAATTGTTTTTATTCTCCCTGTCTCTCACAACGATTGTGGTATATTGGTCAAGACGTGTTGCAGGTTTAATCTCAACGTCATACTTTTCGCTCACAGCCACAACCTCAGGAATATCATTTCTGAACTCTGATATATAATGATTTATAACCTTTGAGTTGACGTTATAGTTCACGCCATCTACAAAGATTGAATCAAGCACGGGAAGACCGGGAATTTCGCCGTCGGGAATTATCCACTCTGTCATCGGCATATCATATTCTGAGATATCGGCTCCGTTTTCCACGGTTGACGGAGTAAGCTTTGCTGTGATATTAACTTCATCTTCAGCATCAAGATCAAGTCTTATCTGACATATATTTTCATCTACCACCATACCTTCAACGGTCGGGCTGTTGGGAAGAAGTCTGCCGGGGCCTATGGTTAATTCAAAATCTGTATCGCAAACAAAATTAAGGGTAACATAATTTTCGGGATTGCCTTTTTCGCTGATTATTACACTCTTTCCGTCGTCAGAAAGCTTTGCATCCTGACCCGTTATCATATGCCAATAGAGCTTGCCCGGTTTGGTCATTGTTACTTCATCACGAATAACAAGACTTCGTCTTTCATCGGTAAAAAATGCTCCGCGCTGTGCACTTTTAACCTTACCTCTGTGAACGGCTGTCGAATCAATAACCGCAATCGAGCCTCTCGGCTTTGATTCGGTGCGAATGAGCTTGGCTTCTTCAAACGGGTCGAATTCAAATTGAGAATCGGGATCAACAATCAAAGTGGAATGTGACTCACCCCTGAGTCTCCATATTTTCCATCTTTTGCCCGCGGGGCCGTTGTCAAAACCGCCGTGCCAGTTAAAGTAATCGGGTAGATTATAGTTGTCACCACCGATATCTTTTGTCCACTGTACACCGTTAGCAAAAAACTCAAATTTTCCAATATCACCATGAGCATGAGCATGGTCTGCCGCACCTCCGATAAGACCTGCAAAAGTATTTTGCGATTCTCCGTTCCACGTATCTCTCATAAGCCAAAGCTGCTCGGTAGCATATGCTTTGTCGAGAGGCAACTCTGTGGAAGATGTGACATTTTCGGGATTGTACCAAAGTATCGCCCTTACACTGCCGGGAATATCAAACATATTTTCAATCGCAGAGAGTGCTTCATAATTTTCGTAATGATTGCACAACCACAATGCTCCGCTGTCAAAAGATACAGACGTACTCGCTCCGTCACCATATGCAAACGCACCCATTTTGCTCTGCATATACAGATACCAATACGGAATTGCATCAATGCCCTGAGTTGCATCGTGACTGTATATTGTACCAAATGTTGTTTTGAGCGAAGAAAGCTGATAAGAGAGATATTCGAGAGTCAAACCTCCGTAACCTATACCTTCCCACCACGCACCCTCGGGAGCAAAGCCCGAATTGGCAAATTCCAGACATCTTACAGATTCGGCAATGCAGTATGCCGCAACCTCGGGATACACATCCATCAAGGCAATACCAAGAGTTGCACCACCGGCATTTATAATCTGATTAAAGTTATTGTCGGCCTTAACACCTCCCATATGTGAGTTTCTTCCCTGATAAGCTTCCACATACTGATACAACCCAAGCCTTCGTGCGCCTTTTTCGATAATCTCACGTTGCTCGGGAGTGAATGCATCATACATCCAGTCATAACCTATTGCAACCCCAGTTGCCAGACCGCCAACATCTATTTGATGTTCGGGATGCCACGACGGAAAATTTGACACAGATTCAAGATCTATCCACGCCCGGTCGGCATATTTTTGGTCACCGGTAATCTGATAGGCAAATCCGAGCGGTAGCATATGGGCAATCATATCTTGCGATACATACCAGAGTCTCACTCCATCACGAAGCTCATATATGAGAGGCTCGGTGTTTGCAAGATATCCGTCTGCCGAGCTTATTATACCTTTTACCCAACGTTCAACAGTTTTGTCTGTTTGCATAGTATTTCTGATTCTGTCAAAATCCAATTTATCTGCCATTACTCTCGGATGCAAGCCCTTATTGGGAGAAGCTTCATAATCGGCAATTATTTTCTCTGCATCAGGTCTTTCGTACAAGGCAAAATCATTGAGCTTCTGAATATCAATACTTTCGTCCGCAGTGAATACTTCGTCGGATATCAGAACCATGCCTCCGCTTATCGGAGCATCATTATTATATACAACAGCTTTTTTCAGCACTCTCGAGCATACATCGCGAAGCGGAAGATAAATTTCTCCGTCGCTGAATGCAACCGGTGCCGAAAGCTCAACCTCTTTGCCGTTTATAACGGCGATATCGGAGCCTGTTTTAAAAACAGCACCGTCAACCGTTACTGTTTCCTCAAAAGTGTCAGTAGTCGTTGTACAGGAAAATGTTTTTTCAAAGAAATCCGCTTTTACATAACTTACTCCATCTTTGACAATCGGTTTTTCCACAAATTTTTCACCGTTTGAATATACAACACCGCTTCTCAGGTGATACGAAACCGTATTTCTCAGAAGATTTCGCTGTGTTGTATCCTTTTCATATATTCTGTCGCCGGTAATAACAATATCTGCTTCGCCTATGTCACAACGAGGAACACTTCCGCCATATGCGGCAATATTATCTATCATAAATTCATCATCGCCTGAAGTGCGTGTGGTGTGAATTCTCCATATATTGGCATTGGAATGATAATATGAAGAATTTCCGTTAAGCTTTTGAGCAACAGGCTCATAATCAACATAAACATCATATATATTGTTTACGGTATCATAGACCAATGATATTGTGTACCATTGACCTGCATTCAGCTCAACACTGCCTTCACCCGCATTCAGATTGCCTTTGGAAATCGTAAACGGTGTCCAGAAAACGCTGTCGGTCGATTTGAATACATTGGAAACCACGCAGTCATCAGATATCATAAAAATATCATATTCATACACAATAATCGACGACGGATAAGTTTCCACATCTATATCGAGATGAAAGTCAGCCGCGGTTATTCTTTTGAATAATATGACATCATTATCATCAGTTTCTTTGGTAATCTGAATTGTATTTCCCTTTGCACCGCGAGTGGTGGAAAATCCATTTTCAAAGCTGCAATCATAATTGAAATACACTTCCTCTCTGACTGCGTCTTCGGAATCATATTCCTCAACTACAGCCGAATTATATTCCGAATCTGTCGAAGCAAGAGTGATTACCGAAGAAAGATTGTCGTCGCTTCCCTTTCCGACGCATAGATTATCAAGAATAATCACTGCACCGTTGCCCGAGGAAAATGTCAAATCAAAGCTATTAAACTCTTTGCCTGAAAGTCCGGAAATATAAGAGTCTGAAATCAGACATTTCTTATCGGCATAAATGCTGTAGGATGAATTAAGAGTATCTGCAAAAACAGAGTATGTTGTCATTTCACCCGGAACCGATGATATTTTTTCCCCGTTATATGTACAAAGAACAGAATCTGCAAGTTCGAAAAGAGACACTGCCCCACCGCTATAACTTCCCGTGAGCTTTACATTTATTTTGTTGTCCGAACCAATAGCAAAGCTCACAAAAAATTTCCCGCTTAAATTGGCTCCCGTTTTAATTTTGCTCACTCCAAGAGCGGTATTTATCTCAAGACCTTTGTTTCCGAATTCATATTCTTTTACAAAGCATTTTGATCCGCTTACATCGACAGTATCGACTTCGGCATTTGTGGCAAAGGAGTCGAAGCTTTCGGAAAACACGGCTTTATAGCCATCGACCTGTGCAGCGAATGTAACAACTTGCAATGTACAACAAAAAATTGTGAGAACAAGAAGAACGCATAATACTTTTTTCATCATAATTTTCCCTTTCGTTTTAGTATGTTATTCAAAAACAATCAGATACGAAGAATGCAATGAAAGATTAAGCCTTGAAGTAAATTCGTTTTCGGTAATCTTTTCACTTCTCACAAGCTCCATATCGTTATTTTCATCAAGCAGATAATATTTTGCTTCCATATTTTCTTTAATATCAATTCCATTGAAGCAAACAGCGATATCTTTATCAAGCTGAAAATCTTCTTCGCTATAGTATGTAAACATTATGGCATATTTACCGTCGGCGCGTGCCGCAACGGAATATATATCTTCACTGTCCGATTTGGAAAAAACACAGTTTCCGATATCATACAGCACCGAATACATTTTGAACGGATAATATCCCTTTAGCGGCTCCAGCAAATCGGTAGAAAACATTCCGTTGAAGCTTGATGGTCTCGCGTCATAATACATCATCTGGTTAAGCCTTGATTTTTGTCCTTCACACATTGCGGCGACTATAAACGACGAACCCTTCAGTCCTTTTATGGCTTTTATTGAATATTTAAAATCTTCGCCAAACCAGCCGTGTATGTAATTCCACTCGTTAAGAATCATTTCAGTTTTGTCGGCACAGCCGTATTTTTCGAGAACACCGTAGGCAACATCTGCCATTTCGGAAAACAACTGCGGATTTTTTGCATATCCGTGAAAAGAAAAGAAATCAAGTGTTATATTGTGCTTTTGGAGCGAGTCGAAAAACGGTGTGTTATATTCTTCACGCCAACCGCTTGTAAGTGCAGGACCACCGATTTTGAGGTGCGGAAAGCACAATTTGAGATGCTTATATGCCACAACAAAAAATTCACAAAACTCATCAAAGGTTCCCTGCCAGCACGGGTTGTTTCCGTCAGGATCGGTGCAATCCGGTTCGTTCCATATTTCCCAATATTGTATATTATAATGATATCCGTCTGCCCAACCCTCGTTGTAATGGCGGATTATATGCTCACATATCCTTGCCCATTTGGCAAAATCCTTTGGAGGATATGTGCCATAACGTGTTTCGTGCTCAATCTTTGAACCGAGGCGGTAAAAGCATTCACCTCCGGTTTCGGCAATTACCCTCATATAATTATCGGTTGCTTCAAAGCTGTAGGATTCTGGAATTGTTTCATCAGCGTCAAAATTTTTGAATATTGCGTGAACATCAACCGTATGTTCTCCGCCATAACCCGAATAAAACGAAGCGTCATGATTTCTAATATACGGAATTTTGGCATTGCGGAAAAGTTGCAGATTGCTTGTACCTCTGCAGTAAGAACCTGCAGGTCCGTTGTTTACTGAATGCATAGGTTTTATTGTGCCAATATTTTTTGAAAAATCAATGTGCAATGTATTCATTTTACCCCTCTTTTCATCTCGTTATAATGCGTCCGAGCCTCTTTTTAAGTAATCGTATATCATTAAAAATTTGGGAATCATCGGCTTTTCTTTTGAGATTCCAGCATCGCTCAGCAAGTGCCGCTAAGTTTTCAACTACCTTGCTGATTTCCATTTCATAGCTCTGCTCCCAGGTGCAAAGTTGTGCGCCAAGAACCATATCTGTTGGAGCAACGTTTATGGGATTGAGTGTTGCTTTTGACTTTTCCCACCAGTGCTTCCAGTTATATACATTCCAGTTTAAAATATCTTTTGCTCCCCAACATTCGGTAAGACTGGGTACAATATAAAGTGGTTGCCAGGAACTATTGATTATGCGAAATCCGTTTTCAAGAAGTTTATCGGCTGTAAGATAGTGAGATTCCCAAGCAATAACAATTGTTTCTTTCGGAATTTTATGTACGCCTCTTTCGGGAAATCCTTCCCATACGATTGGTGTTCTGCCCTCATCAATAACAAATTGTGAAACACGGGCAACAAAATCACAGTACAGTTCACTGTTGTCTGAAATATCGTTATTTTTCATATAGTCAATACAGTGCGGACAAGTATTCCACACAGCGGTATTGACCTCATCGCCGCCAATATGGATGTATGGTGAATGGGGAAACATATCCGTAATTTCTCTTATCAACGACTTTACACCGTCCATCGCCTTTTCGCTTCCTGCGCATATTACATCTGCTCCGGTTATAGCTATACCGGTTTCTGTATGCATAACGGATACATCAGTCTGACCACTCGCATTGGCAAATATTTCGGGATATGCATTATTCATAGCCCTTGCGTGACCCGGCACTTCAAACTCCGGCACAATAATAAGCCCTCTGTCGTTGGCGTATTTATTCAAAATCTCAATTTCATTTGTGGTGTAGTGCCTGCCCGCTGTAGGCAATTTCGGCATAATTTCTGACGGGAGCATATAGAATTCATTATCAATAAAATGAAGATGAACATATTTAATTTTATACATAAAACAAATATCCAGATAAGAGAGCACCGTTTCAAAAGGATGAAAACACCGTGCCAGGTCGACCATAAATCCACGATAATCCTTGTCGGGTTCATCCTCTATGTGCATATCGGGAATAAGAAATTCGCCCGTCTGCCTGTCTTCTTCCACAATCTGAATAAGCGTTGAAAGAGCATAACAAATGCCTTCATCACAAGCTGCACAAAGCTTTATACCGTCTGATGTATCTATAACATATCCACTGTTTGATATTGACTTATCTTCTATTAATTCTACTCCTCCCGAACAAATTTTCGGTTTAGAATCATACATCTTTTCGCAATATCCGCAAAAAACCTCTGCATACTTTAACCAATCGGAATTGTCCGAATATATCGCATGTTTTACTCTGAGTATATTGTCTGAAGTTATTTTACAACTTTTTGGTTGAGGAATAACCGATAAATTTCTCATTAGCTGATTTCTCCAATTCTTTTATTTTCTAATTATATTATAAAAAATTGTAAATTTGTATTCAATATGAAATTGTACCCATAAATGTGACGTTTTTTCCTTATGCATATTTTTCGGCTTTTTATTGACATATATTTTTTGATATGCTATACTTTAAATAAATGAGGTGATTGCCATGCCATATTTAAGAACAAATCTTGAAAACATTATAAATATTAAGAAAAATGTAATTTTTATCATTCAACCCTATGCAGTACCGAAAAAAACAAGCTTCATGGGAGAGTCACACGATTTCTGGGAATTTATGTATGTTACAGACGGCAAAGTAGGTGTTTGCTGCGATGAAAAAAAATACATCGCCAGTAAAAACGATATACTTTTTTTTAAGCCAAATATGTATCATCATCCATTCCCGGTAGAACCATATCCTTTGACTCAATTTATAAACATTTCTTTTGAATGCAGTTCGGCGGCAATGCGATATTTTGAAAATTATCACGGAGAACTTTCACCAAAAACAAAACAGCTTCTGCAAGATGTTATCGAAGAGGGCAAACAAAATTTTTCTGCCGTAGCAGAAGGTCCTATAGCCCGAAGTGTTACGAAGCAAAATGCTCCTCTTGGCGGTCATCAGCTCTACAGACTCAAATTGGAACTGTTTCTTATAACACTATTGCAGGAAATTCAGGCTCAGACTTCCAACAAAATTTTCACTTCCAAAAACGAGTATTACCGAAGTCTATTCACGGAAGTAACATCATATCTCTCGGAAAACATATATTCCGACATTTCGATGGATGACATATGCAAAAAATTTAACTACGGCAAATCTTTTTTGAGTAAACTTTTTAAAGATAAAGCAGGCGTTTCAATTATGCATTACTATAAGAATTTAAAAATTAAAGAAGCCAAAATTCTGCTCAGATACAAGGAACATTCAGTGGCATATACTGCCGAAGTACTGGGTTTTGGTAACAGATATAATTTTTCAAAGGTATTCAAGCAATACACAGGGTTCACCCCTGCCGAATATAAAAATCAAATACACCCCTCTGATTTAAAACATACAAATTAGTGCGAATGCTCCTAACCATATCAAAGATATCAACCGGAATTTACTATATAAATAAAACTTTAGTATAATGACGAGAGAGCATATTTCATTCCACCGTTCATGGTTTCTCGACAATTCCATTATAACAGATTTTGAACAAATATGCTCTCTTCTTTATTATCTTTTTAATATTTTTTGAGTTCTTTTTGTTGGACACCCCAACATTTATTATGATGATGCTTCAAATCCAAGTACATTGAAATTGTTATTGGATGATATCTTCAAATCAACTTCCTTTCCTTTATATATTCTACCACCTACATAAACAAACTATTTAGAAGTCATCAATGAATTTTAGCATTACACAAATCTCCACTAAAAGTCTATTTAATAAGCAGTATTTTGATAAATGTGTGGATTTTAATATACAAATCAAGCCCGAATATGCAAGCTGAATTTTGCTTGTATATTCGGGCTTTTTTGAGTTTATGTATTAAATTATTCTTCCGTATTACACTCTTTTTTATTAAAAAAGCCCCGCGAGCTTCTTCGCGGGGCAAATTTTATTATTCAGCTGTGAAAGGAAGAAGAGCGATATGTCTTGCTCTCTTTATAGCAATTGTGAGCTGTCTCTGGTGCTTAGCACAGTTACCGTTGGTTCTTCTGGGAAGAATCTTTGCTCTTTCAGAAACGTATCTTCTGAGCTTTGCTATATCCTTATAATCGATTTCCTGAATTTTATCAGCACAGAAAGCACAAATCTTTCTTTTGGGTTTTCTGCGGAAACTCTTTTCTTCAGCCATTGTTATTACCTCCTTTTAATATTTAGAAGGGCAGGTCATCATCTGCTGCCGGCATTGGCATAAATCCGTCATTTGCATCAAATGAGGGCATTGCTGCAGCGGGAGCGGTATTCTGAGAAACCGGAGCACTCTGGAAGGAATCGCCAGAATTTGCCTTGCTGTCTACGAAATGAATTTCGTCGGCTGCAACCTCTGTAACATAAACCTTCTGACCGTCTTTGTCGTAGTTTCTGGTCTGAATACTGCCAACCAAACCTACCATGCGTCCTTTGGTAAAATATTTTGCCAAAAATTCTGCCTGCTGTCTCCATGCAACGCAGTTTATAAAATCTGCATCATAATTGCCTTCGGCATTTTTGTATCTTCTGTTGACAGCGATTGAAAAGCTGCAAACACTGACACCGTTTGCAGTGGTTCTGAGCTCGGGGTCTCTGGTGAGACGACCGACAAGTATTGCCTTATTCATAACAAAACACCTCTCAAATTACTTTCTGATTACGATTGTTCTGAGCAAACCATCGGTGATGTTATAAACTCTTTCGAGCTCTGCAACAAATTCTGCCTCACTTGCAAAATTAATCAAAACATAATAACCCTCTGTTTTGTAATTGATTGCATAAGCAAGACGTCTTTTGCCCCATACGTCAACGGATTCTACTTTTCCGTTAGCTTCGATCATAGCCTTGAACTTATCGGTAATAGCTGTGATCTGCTCTTCGGGAAGAGACGCATCAATAACAAAAATAGTTTCGTAATTGTTGATAACATTTGTCATAATGTTTTCACCTCCTTGTGGACTATGGCCCTCATAAAGAGAGCAAGGAGCCTCATCTCTGAGGCTGCCGGTAAATCGACCGTAAAACCAGCTTTATCATTATAATACAAAAAACGAGGCTTGTCAAGCTTTTTTTGAAAATTATTCCTGCTCTATGAATTGCAATATAAAATGTCCACAAATATTAAGCGACTTTTAATTGACCTT
>JAEDEG010000030.1 GCA_016293435.1 Clostridia bacterium | reverse complement strand
TAGAGCGCATGACTGTTAATCATGATGTCGCTGGTTCGAGCCCGGCATCAGGAGTAAAAAAGCAGACTATTAATTGGTAGTCTGCTTTTTGTATATCTATCAAAACGTACATTCAAATACATCACGGCTTTAAAACATATATCGTCACAATTTATTTTTTTGTACATGATTCAAAAGCAATAGAAAATCAAACATTGTAAAATATATTCAGGAGAAAAATATGCTCTACAATAAGCTTAATGACCCAATAAAAAATAATAATATTTTTACCAATCCTCCAATTGAATATCGCGGTATACCGTTTTGGGCATGGAACGGAGTGCTCAAAAAAGACGTATTAGACAAGCAAATTGAATATTTTAAGCAAATGGGATTTGGCGGATTCATTATCCATTCAAGGCCGGGGCTATCTACCAAATATCTTGGCTCAGATTTTATGAATAATGTTTTAAATTGTGTAAAAAAAGCAGAGGATGAAAAGCTATTTACATGGTTATATGATGAAGACAGATGGCCTTCCGGTTCGGCGGGAGGATACCTGACAAAAGAAGCAAAGAACAAACAAAAAATGCTTCTTTTTACAACAAGAGAAAATTCGGACAACACACCCATTGCCGTGTTTGATATCGTTCTAAACGAAAATGGAGAGCTTTTGAGCTGCAGCGAGCCAAAAAATGAAATAAAAGGTACAGTGTGGTATGTATATGCGGTATGTGCAAAGCGTGAGCCCTGGTACAACGGCGAAACATATGCTGACCTTATGTCGCCCGACACTGTAGAAGAATTTATAAACATTACATACGAAAAATATAATGATATTTTATGCGGAAAACTCGGCAAATCAATTCCCGCAATGTTTACCGACGAGCCTCAAATATACAAAAAAGAATCACTCGCATTTGCGCAAGACACAAACGATGTATCATTACCCTTTACACCGGATTTTTTTGAAAGCTTTGAAAAAGCATACGGATACGATTTAAAGCCAAAGCTTCCCGAGCTTATTTGGGAATTACCCAAAAACCATGTTTCTCAAGCTCGATATCATTATCATGACCATATTTGTGAACGATTTTCACAGGCATACTTTTCAAAGTGCTCAAAATGGTGCGAAGAGCATAATATCCTATTTACGGGTCATCTTCAGGACGAGGACAAGCTGTATTCTCAAACATGCGTTATGGGAGAAGCTATGCGGCTTTATCGCTATTTCACTCTACCCGGAATAGATTTAATATGCGATAAAATCGAGCTGACAACCGCAAAACAGGCACAATCCGCAGTTCATCAATACGGTAGGGAGGGTATGCTCTGCGAATTATACGGAGTTACAGATTGGAATTTTGACTTTCGCGGTCACAAGTTTCAGGGTGATTGGCTTGCAGCTCTCGGCGTGACAATGCGTGTTCCGCATTTGGCATGGCTTTCAATGAAAGGCTGCTCAAAACGTGACTACCCGGCCTCCATAGGTTATCAATCTCCCTGGTACAACAAATATAATTATATTGAAGACTATTATGCACGTCTAAACACCGCTCTGACCCGCGGAAAAGCAGATGTGGAGGTTGCCGTTATTCATCCTATAGAATCTTGTTGGCTCTATATGGGTCCTCAAAGCTCAACGGCAAATACAATAAAAGAACTTGATGAAAACTTTAAAAACATAACCGAGTGGCTGCTGTTTGGACTAATTGATTTTGACTTTATCAGCGAATCTCTCTTACCCGACCAATGCACCGAAATATCGGATTCACTGACTGTTGGATATATGAAATACAAGGCAATTATCGTTCCCGATTGCCGAACGCTTCGCTTTTCAACAATTGAAATTCTCAAAAAATTCTCCCTTTCGGGCGGAAAAGTTATTTTTATGGGAGATTGTCCAAAATATGTTGATGCAAAAGAGTCGGACAAAGCACATAATTTATATGAAATCGGCGTAAAAACATCATTTACAAAGCATTCTGTTTTAAATGCACTCAGCCAATACAGAAAAATTGACATCAAAAACGAAGACGGCACATCAACCGATAATCTTATATATAATCTTCGCTCAGACAAAGAACGTAAATGGCTTTTTATTGCACATGCCAAACGTGAATTATATATGGTGGGATACTCTTTTCCAACGCAAAAAATCCGAATTGAAATAAAGGGAGAGTATAAACCGACGCTATGTGACGCACTAAGCGGAAAATTTGTAAGCATAGCATATAAAATCAAAAACGGAATCACATATATTGACTACACTCTATACCAGCACGACAGCATCTTGTTGCTTCTTGAAAATCAACCGGAATCAGTTTGTGAGAAAAGTATATCGGAAAACAAGCATATAATTAAAAAAATAGACTTTAAAGAAAAGGTAGCGTACAGTCTTTCCGAAGAAAACGTTCTTTTACTCGATGAATGTGAATATTCTCTCGACGGCGGTGATTTTCATCCTACAGAAGAAATAATGAAAGCAGACACCGAAATACGCAAAATTCTGTCGTATCCGCCCGCAGACGGAAAGCAAGCCCAGCCATGGACTGCAAAGCCCGAAAAGCCGTCGCATTTTGTCACGCTAAAATATTCATTTGAAAGCGAAACCGAGGTTGAATGTTTTCTTGCAGTTGAAGAAGCGGAAAAAATTTATTTCAATGATGAAGAAGTAGACGTTAAATACTGTGATTATTATGTTGACTTCGACATTCACAAAATAAAAATGCCGAACATAAAAAAAGGAACAAATACGCTTTTCATAACCATGCCGATATCGGCTCAGCTAAGCTTGGAAAGTACATATTTGCTCGGTGATTTTGATGTTGAATTATTTGGTACACAAAAAATTATAAAGCCCAAAGCAGACAGAATTTCTTTTGGGAGTATCACAAATCAAGGAATGCCGTTTTATGGCGGAAACATAACCTACAAGACAAACATTGAAACTCCGAAATGCAGCCTCGAAATTCAAATACCGAATTACAAAGGAGCATTGACAGAGGTTCTCATTGACGGAAAGAATGCAGGCATTATCTGCTTTGAGCCGTATACTCTGACTTTACAAAGCATTTCAAAGGGAGTTCACTCTCTCGAATTTATTCTCTACGGCAACAGGTTTAACACGTTTGGTGCACTTCATTCCACCGACCCAACAATAAGACGGGGACCGAATATGTGGTATCCCGAGGATAAATACAGATGCTACGAATATCAAACAGATGAATTTGGAATAATTACTTCACCAATAATAACAATTTTTGAAAAGAGGTCGTAAATTATGAATTACAATTTTCACACACACACGGTAAGGTGTCATCATGCAACAGGAACACCGAGAGAATACATAGAACGCGCCATTGAGGGCGGAATCAAATATATGGGATTTTCCGACCATGCTCCGTTCTGTTTTCCCGACGGTTATGAACCGATTGTAAGAGTAAGAACAGATGAGGCTGCCGATTATATTTCGGAGCTGCGCTCACTTCGCGAGGAATATAAAGACAAAATCGATATTAAAATCGGCTTTGAAATGGAATACTATCCCAAATACTTTGATCAAATGCTCAAAAACGTTATTGATTACGGTGCAGAATATCTCATTTTGGGTCAGCACTACGTATATAACGAGCATCCCGACGGAATTTCGGCTTTTGAAGAAACCGACAAAGCAGAGGATTTGAAGGCGTATGCAGACCGTATTATTTTTGCCGCTCAAAGCAAATACTTTTCATATATTGCACATCCCGATTTTATTAAATTTACCGGTGATATAAAAGAATACAAAAAAGAAATGAGAAGAGTGTGCATAGCCTCAAGAGAAAACAATATTCCCTTAGAGATTAATTTTTTGGGGATTCGCAGCAACCGAAATTATCCCAATCCCGAGCTTTGGAAAATTGCGGGAGAGCAAGCAGCTCCCGTAACATTTGGATTTGATGCACACGATGCCGAAAGTGCATGCGACCACGAATCTTTGAAAATCGCCAAAAAACTTGTTGAAGATTTCAAGCTTAATTATATCGGTATGCCAAATATTATTAATATTCAGAATATTTGATAAATCACAATGCCGACTGTGTATCGTTTGGGTCGCCGTTTATCGCAAGATCATATTCGTGTGACCGGTCAAGGCCTCTGTATTCGGCAGCTCTGTCGTCTGTTTCGATAAATTTCATGAGCAAATCGAGCATATCTTTTGTCCATGTGTTTTTGTCTATCTGTGCGGTTGTAAACTTGTTTTGAGTTATCATCTCAAATCCAAACAAATCCTTAACCTGAGTTTTGGAGGCACCGCCGACAACCTCCTCCACAAGATGAGACGGTATAAAAAGCACTCCCCCACCTGCACCGAACACCACATCACCCGGCAGGCAAACAGCATTGCCGATGCGTGTGACGGTGTTGTAGCCGGTCATAATAAAGTCGCGGATGGGGGTGGGATCAATACCGCGATAATAGACCTGAGTGTCTTCAACCTTTAATCTTCTCAATCACATATTAACAAATTTATTCCCCTTTGTCAATCACAAAAGCCGCAAAGCCGCCCTTATGAATACGCAAGTTCCCGGCTATCTGACTGACCTTATGCGAAATCAGAACATTTTCATTTGGAATTTTGAGCTCCAAGTCCGATTTGTTTATTATAACTCTGACAGCCTCACCATCTGTATGACGGTCAAAAATCATTGCATCATCACAGCGCACAAAAGATATAATGCCCGTTTGCAGTGCTTTATGTTCATTTTTGATTTTACCGAGACAAGCAAAAAATTCAAATATTGACTCATCTGCCTCATTCCACTTAAAATACCCGCGGTTAAAGGGATCACCAAAGCCCTCCATGCCAATTTCGTCACCGTAGTATATGCATGCGGTGCCGGGGAGAGTATACTGAAGAAGTGCGGCAATATAGAGCCTTTCCGTACTTTTTTGCCTTTCATCGGGCAAAAGCCTGAATTTTGCCGCTTCTGATTTGTCCGGCGGCTCATCACAGCCCGACAAACTTGTGATAATTCTTGCCGTATCGTGGGTGGACAGGCTGTTCATAAGAGAATGAAGCGAATCTGCGGGATAATTTTCGGCAATGGTCATAATCTCCCTCGAAAAGCTCTCCGCGTTTATATCTCCCTTTGCATAGGCTATTATGGCGTTTTTGAACACATAGTTCATCACCGAGTCAAGCTCGCCGTCAGAAAAATATTTTCTTCTCACGTTGTAGCTTATCTTGTTGGAGGCATCCTCCCACACCTCACCCACCACATAGCTTTCGGGCTTTATTTCTTTCACACGGTCTCTTAATTTTTTGATAAATTCATCGGGCAGCTCATCGGCAACATCGAGGCGGAAGCCGTCTGCGCCCAAGCGTAGCCAATGTGCAACAACGCTGTCTTTGTCGGATATAATATACTTTATATAATCCTCGCTCAGCTCGTTTACGCAGGGCAGAGTTTTTATTCCCCACCACGAATCGTAGTCATCCCTCGACTCTCCAAAGGAAAACCAGCTTTTGTACACAGAATCGGGATTGGAGTAAGCTCCGCAGCCAAAAATATTCTCTTTGTCAAAATATATGCTGTTGCTCCCCGTGTGAGAAAATACACCGTCAAGAATTATTTTAATATCCCTTTTGTGAGCTTCGCCGCACAGGTGTACAAAATCCTCCTCACTGCCGAGAAGAGGGTCAATCCGTTTGTAGTTGCAGGTGTCGTATCTGTGGTTGGAATACGCCATAAATATGGGATTAAGATATATAACCGATACCGAAAGCGACTTTATATAATCGAGCTTTTTTATTATCCCCTTAAGATTGCCGCCAAAAAAATCACAGTTTAAAATTTCGCCCTTATCATTGGGAAGATAATCGGGCACATCGTCGGTGCACTCATGAATATAAAAGGGGGTAAGCTTATCGGCTGCGTCCTCTGTATGCTCACGGTAAAATCTGTCGGGAAAAATCTGATACATCACCTTGCCCACAAAGCTTTCGGGCACCGAAAAGTCTGCGGGATAGCAGGTAAGCTGCCATTTTTTTCCTTCTGCAATGTTGGTATCGGCATATCCGCAGCGATACAACTCAAACTCAGACTCCTGTGTCGAAACAAAGAAGTAATAAAAATACAGACCCGTTTTGCCAAGTGTGAAGCGCGCAGTGTAGCTTTGATAGCTGTCTTTTTCACCTGTCAGCTCCATATTGAGCCTGAATGTGTCTGCGGTGTTGTCATTTTCAAAGCACAAATAAACCTCCCGTGTGCGGCAAGCGGCAGGAATCCTTACGGTTATTGTGCATTTCTGACCGAGACGCAGTGCACCAAAGGGAGATTTATATTCTTCTTTTTTACTGTCATATAAAATGCGCATAACTTATTGCTGTCTTATCTGCAGTGCCAAATATTCTTTGCATATTCCATAACTGCTCTGTCAGATGAGAACACTCCTGCCTTGGCAATATTCACGAGCGACATATTACCGAATTTATATTTATCAACATAGGTTTCCGACACTCTCTTTTGAGCCTTTACATACGAATCAAAATCGGCAAGAGCCATATATGCATCCGCTGTACCGTAGGCATTGGTAAGAAGTGATTTTGCCACATCGTCAAAACGTGCACCGAGCACATTTGAGGTGAGCATATCGAGCACCTTTTGAAGCTCGGGATTGGATCGTACACAGTCAAGAGGTGAATATCCTCTTCTCCAAAGCTCATCTACCTCGTGAGCCTTAAGACCAAAGAGGAAAATGTTATCCTCGCCCACATTTTCATAAATTTCGACATTTGCACCGTCGAGAGTGCCGAGAGTTACAGCGCCGTTTATCATAAGCTTCATGTTGCCTGTACCCGATGCTTCTTTGCCGGCAATGGAAATCTGCTCGGAGATATCTGCCGCAGGTATGATAATTTCGGCAAGAGATACCCTGTAGTCTTCCATAAACACAACCTTGATTTTGTCTCTGGCTATGGGATCATTGTTGATTGTGTTGGAAAGAGCAACAATGAGTCTTATAATCTGCTTTGCCATAAAGTATCCCGAGGATGCCTTTGCCGCAAATACAAAGGTGCGGGGCACAATATCGATATTCGGATTCTCTTTGATTTGGTTGTACATATAAAGAATCTGAAGCACATTGAGCAGCTGACGCTTATACTCATGAAGTCTCTTGATTTGAATATCAAATATGGAATCGGGATCCACGTTTACGCCGTTTGACTTTGAAATATAGCTTGCAAGACGAATTTTGTTGTGTTTTTTGATTTCAAAAAGGTTGTCAATAACCTCCTTGTCACCTTCATGGGCGAGAAGTGCTTCAAGATGCTTGGAATCCTTTTTGAATTTGGGACCGATAAGCTCGGTGAGATATGCGGTAAGCTCGGGGTTTGCCTGCATAAGCCATCGGCGGTAAGCTATTCCGTTGGTAACATTGGTAAACTTGGATTTGTCTATATTATAATAGTCTTTGAATATGCTTTCGGTAAGAATGTTTGAATGGAGCTTTGACACACCGTTGACAGTGTGACAGCAAGCAAGACACAGATTTGCCATTCGTATCTCACCGTTGGCAATAACTGCCATATAATCAATTTTTGCAAAGTCACCGGGATAAATTTCATGGAGCCTTATAAGGAGACGGCGGTTAATCTCGGCTACAATCTGATAGATACGGGGAAGCTGCTCTTTAAACATTCCCTCATTCCACCTCTCGAGTGCTTCGCTCATAACAGTGTGGTTGGTATAGGAAAGTGTTTTTTGCGCGATAGCCCACGCATCATCCCAGCCGTAGTTGTATTCGTCCATCAAAATACGCATAAGCTCCGGCACGCAAAGTGCGGGGTGAGTGTCGTTTATGTGCACCGAAGCCTTGTCGGCAAGGTTGTCGAGAGTAGAATATTTTTTGTAGTGTTTTCGGACAATGGTCTGGAGAGATGCGCTCACAAAGAAATATTGCTGTTTAATTCGCAGAATTTTGCCGTCTATGTGGTCATCGGCAGGATAAAGAACCTTCGAAATTACCTCTGCCTTGTTGTTGTCCTCAAGAGCTTTGGCATAATCACCTCTCGAAAATGCCGCCATATCAAGGCTCTTGGGAGATTTGGCACTCCAGAGCACCAGCTTGTTTACAGCATCAGAATCATAGCCCGAAATATACATGTCGTAGGGCACGGCAACAACCGTGCTGTAGTCTGTATGAATTGGGTGATAGCCGCTGTCATCAAAGGTTTCTTCCACTCTGCCGCCAAACCTTACCTCAACCGATTCATCGGTGCGGGCATTGAGCCACACATCACCGAGATTGAGCCAGTCGTCGGGAAATTCCATCTGCCAGCCGTCAACAATGCGCTGCTTGAATATTCCAAATTCGTATCGGATTGAGTATCCGGTTGCGGGGATGGCAAGAGTAGAAAGCGAATCCATGTAGCAGGAGGCAAGTCTGCCGAGACCTCCGTTGCCGAGGCCTGCATCCGGCTCCATTTCGTAGAGCTCATTTATATCTATATTTGCCTTTGACAATGCGCCGGAAAACTGCTTTTCGAGCTTGAGGTTGCTGAGATTGTTTCGCAGTGATGTGCCCACAAGAAATTCCATCGACATATAATAGACCTGTTTTTCTTCTTTGTCCTTAACAGATTCCGTAAAATTGATATTCTTTTCGACAAGGATGTCTTTTACTACAAGACACAGAGCCTTGTATGCCTGCTGCTTTGTGGCGTCGGCAATACTGCAGCCAAAGTGCTTTTTGCAGGCTTCATCCACAAGAGCGAAAGCTGTTTTTTGATCTAACTTCATTTATTTATATCCTTTCTGACAAATTTGCTTAATTTCAATAAGCGGCAAAGCCGCGTCATTCAACGTTTTCAGTGGGAGATTGAACTCCCACTGAAAAAATTAAATGTCACCCGCCGCCTATAGAGGCGGGGGACATCTTAATTTAGTTATAAATTAAATAAAAAACAGTGTGGAGATTTTTTGCTTTCCGTCACACTGATTTTCCTTTCCTTATTTTATAGTATATCATAAAACAGACGTAATATCAACAATTATTTTTTTCAATTTTTATTGCCAAATTTGCCGATATTTGCTATAATTTTCTTAGCCGCATCTTTGCCGTCTTTGTGTTAAAGTGTATTATGGGAGGTGTAATATGAACAACAATCGAAAACAGCTGATTCACGATATAGGCATAACTGTTTTTATACTCATAGTGTATTTTTTAATCAGTCTTGTCATACAAAATATATTTAACATTCAATCAATATCACCGATGTTTGTGCTTGCGTCATTTTTGGTAGCCTTATTCACAAACGGATATTGGTTTGGTATAGTGGCGGCAATCGTTAGTGTGCTTTTAGTCAATTACGCATTCACGTTTCCGTACTTTGTGTTCAACTTTACCATGGTCGAAAATCTGATGTCTGCCATTATTCTTATTTTTGTAACAATAGTCACAAGCACCATGACAACCGAAATAAAAAGGCAGGAGGAAATAAAATATCAGGCGGAAAAGGAAAAAACAAGGGCAAACCTTTTGAGATCCGTCTCCCACGACCTGAGAACTCCCCTTACCACAATTTACGGATCGGCATCGACAATTATCGAAAATTATGACGCTCTCAGCGACGAAAAAAAGCTTGACATATTAAACGGTATTCAGAATGATTCCAAATGGCTCGTGCGCATGGTAGAAAATCTGCTGTCTATAACCAGGGTTGACAGCAGCAATATCAAGCTGATAAAAAATCCCGTGGTGATTGATGAGCTTGTTGACTCTGCTTTAGCCAAATTCAAGAAAAACTATCCCGACTGTGCGGTTGAGCTTTCCATTCCCGATGATTTTGTGGTTATATCGGCAGATGCAATGCTTATAGAGCAGGTGCTTTTAAACCTTTTGGAAAACGCTGTTCAGCATGCAAAGGGCATGACAAGGCTGATGCTGAAAATTTCGGTTGTTGATTCAAAAGCGGTTTTTGAAGTAATCGACAACGGCTGCGGCATTGAAAAGTATAAGCTGAAGGATATTTTTACCGGATACTACAAAACAGACGATGAGCCGAGTGAAAATCAAAAAAGATGTATGGGCATAGGTCTTTCGGTATGTGAGGCTATTATAAGGGCACACGGCGGAGAAATAAGCGCCCGAAATGTAAAAAAAGGCGGCATGATATTCAGATTCAGTCTTGATCTTGAGGAGGCAGAAAATGAGTAACAAATACAAAATACTTATTGTAGAAGATGAAGAAAACATACTTAAGTTTGTAACAGCACTGTTTGAAGCAAACGGATATCAAGCTTTGACTGCAAACACAGCCGAATTGGGGCTTCTGATGTTCACCTCTCATATGCCCGACCTGATTATCTTAGACCTCGGTCTGCCTGATTTTGACGGGATACAGTTTATTAAAGCTATACGAAAGGATTTTCTCACTCCCATTATTGTACTTTCGGCAAGGAGCGGCGAAAGCGATAAGGTTGAAGCCCTCGACACAGGAGCAAACGACTATGTAACAAAGCCCTTTGGCTCGGCGGAGCTTTTGGCAAGAGTAAGAACTATATTGCGCAGCAGCCGTCACAGCTGCGAGGAGGGAAAGTTTCCGGGAGGAAAATTCACCTCGGGATGCATGGTGATAGATTATGACTCACGCAGGATATATCTTGACGATGCCGAAATTAAGCTTACTCAAACCGAATTTAACATTTTGGCTCTGCTCTCGGAGCACTGCGGCAAGGTGCTCACCTATTCTGCCATTATCAAAGAAATATGGGGATATTCGGACTCGGGCAGCATAAAAAAGCTGCAGGTAAATATGGCAAACATAAGAAGAAAGCTTATGCTTAAGCCCGGAGAGAATAAATATATTTCAAACGAGCTCGGCATCGGCTATAAAATGAAAAATGAAAATGACTGACTTAAGTCCAAACGGTCTGCAAAATATACTTTGCAGGCCTTATTTTTTGCAAAATCTCAGGAGCGTCAATTTTGAAAAAACTTTTTCATTGACTAAAAATTTGCAATATGGTATAATACTCGTTATAGGTGCATCGGTATCCGAACCTGCCTATACAAAATCAACATAATTTGGAAAGAGGTCATGAATATGTCGGAAAAAAAGAAAATCAAATTTACAGTCATTGATGCATTGGTTATCCTTATAATAGTTGCAGTAATCGGATTTGTGGGATACAAAATGCTTGGAGGAAATTCTCTTACCTCCAACGTCAAATTAGGTGCCGATACAGCAGTATATACGGTAGAGTATTTTTTTGAAGAGGTTCCCGATTTTGCCGCATATGCAGTGAAAAAAGGCGACACCGTTACCGATGACGTGAGAGACCATTCCATCGGCAAGGTTGTTGACGTTGAAGTGGGCGATTCTGTATCCTACAATGCCGACTCCAACGGTATCATGCAAAAAAGCTCAAAAGAAGGCTACAAATCCGTCAGACTTACTACCGAGGTTGAAGCCGAGGAGTACGAACATGGAATTACAATTTCTCAGGCAAATTATGTTATAGGACATTCTATGACCCTTTATGCCGGCGATGCCAAAATGTACGGCCGTGTTGCATCTATAGAAAAAAAATAACCGAACTTTCCTAAAGGAGGCGGCTCTGTGTTTGAACAAAGTATAACACGGTTTGTTTTTACCGGTATAAAAAAGCAGCTTAGCACATACAAAAGCTCAATTGTATACAATTTGATTCTGCGCTTTGTGCTATGGCTAAAATCTATTTTTGAACCAAGCATCATACACGATTATGTTGTCAATAATACCCGCCTTGAGTCAGCCATTGGCTCATCGGTTATATATAACCTTGCAGACAGCATAATTCATGCAGTCCTAAATTGCTTAAGGCAGGCATACAACCTTGTAAAAAAACATGCCCAAGGCGGCATACTGCACTATCTGTGGAGCGAAGCTGCCCGGACTTCCTATCTCAAATTTGTGTATCTGAGCGGTGCGTTTTTTGTTGTAATGATGATAGTTCCGCACAATATGTGGAACAATATCTATGCAGTGGCAGGAGCGTTTGGTTTGGCTGTGCTTTATCTTTTGGGCTATCTGTCGGGCAGAGATTACAGCTTCAACGTAAAGGCAATCCCCTTGTCGCTTGTGGCATTTGTAACAGCTACCGTTGGCGGAATTGTAATGTCACCGGACAAAGCCGACGGTATCCGTATTGGTCTGTTTTTTATTTCGTCGGTGATTTTTGCGCTCCTGATATGGGGCGGCATTCCCAACGAAAAAAATCTCAAAAGGCTTGTGGTTATGATAACTGCGGCACTCACGGTTATGTGTGTGTACGGTTTGTATCAGCACTTGGTTGGAGTAGAGGTCGACATTCTTTTAACCGATGTGGAAACCAACAAGGGTATGCCGGGAAGAATTTTTTCAAGCTTTGAAAACCCCAACAATTTTGCCGAAGCAATAATTTTGGTTGTGCCATTCCTTTATGCACTGTTTCTGAGCACCAATCAAAAAGGTCACAAGGCTCTGTATGCCGGTATGTTTGTAATATGTATTGCGGCACTTGCAATGACGTTTTCGCGTTCGGGATATGTGGCATTTGTCATTTCAACGGTTGTTTTTGTACTGATTTATGACTGGAGATACATTCTCCCGCTTGCCCTTATCGCAATCGTATGTATACCGCTTTTGCCCCAGACAGTGTGGAATCGCATACTGACAATAGGTTCTATGCAGGATACATCCAATTCCTACAGAATATATCTGTGGGGGGGTGTTACCAAGATGATAAGACATATAGGTATTGGCGGAATCGGCATCGGTCCCAAGGCATTTGCGGCATGGTATCCGTCATTTGCCCATATTTTTGCCGCCAAAGCCCCTCATTCACACATGCTGTATATGGAGCTTTTGGTAGAAATCGGCATCATTGGTCTTATGGGATATCTGTTTTTTCTGCTTTCCTCATTCAAAAAAGGACTGGCGGTTGTAAACAAAACCTCCAAAACTCTGAGATGCATGATAATAGCCGCAATAAGTTCATTTTGCGGCATAAGCTTTACCGCCTGTGCAGAATATATATGGTTCTATCCAAGGGTAATGTTTGTATTCTGGATAGTTGCCGGGATTCTTATGGCAGCGGTCAGAATTTCACGAAAGCACTCAAATCCGGTATCACATGACTGATTTTCTCGGTGCTGTCACCAAAAATAAAACTTCTGCATTTTCAAAAAAAATAAAGTCTGAAAGCTTTTCCTTGCGTTTAAATCACAGAGCTTTCAGACTTTTTTTAGCTTATTTTACCTTCAAAATTTTAAGGATAATCCAATTTATACCGAGTGCCGTCAAAATAAACGGAATCGAAAATATAAGACCGTATACCGTGCGCATAAAAGACACCGTCACATCGGTAAACACATGGCAAAAAGTATTTGTCACCGACGCAAAAAGCACCGATGCTCCAACCGCAAAAAACCACCTTAGGAGCTTGCTTATGTTATGTCTGCTGTAATACACAAAAAGTGCCAAGCACGGCCAGCACACGAGAAATTCCTTTGTTCTCGGGCGTGCTCCGGTTAAAACGGCAATGGTGTTTCTTATCTGATTTTCGGCAATTGATATTTTTGAATTGCCGCTTCTGAGAATATACAGACCGCCCGCAGTGACCAATGCCGCTATAATTATAATGTGAACGGGTCTTATTTTTTTTACGTATCTCTCAATTGACGCCTTCACACTGCCAACCTCGAGATTTTTAAGCCCGCCGTTCATAAATACAGGTGTGCTCACAAGGGCAAAGCCAATAGGCAGCACAAGACCAAGCTTTACACCGCGAAATATGAGATTATTAAGGTGATAGTCATAGCCTGCGAGCAGTGCAGACAAAAGCACGGCACTAAAAATAAGAGAAACAAATGCAGCTCCAAAAACAAAAAGACCGCCTTTTTTGTCTGACACACAGAGGCATAGGCTGTAGCAAAAGCATGAGCAAACCGGCGCGATCAACGTGGGATAAAGCAAAACAAGTGCATCGGGCAATATATATGTAGCTGCAAATGCGAGAATACCAAGTGCAAACATTACATTTTCAAACACGCGGCTTCTGATCTTTAGCACAATCTGTACAATAACGGCGCACATTATGACCGCAAGAAACGCCGCGGCGGCACTTGTGCGGGTTCTGTCGACACGATAGCCGGAAATATCGGGCTCAATATTTCTTATATATCCGCGCTTTTCTATGTCGGTGCAAAAGCGTTTGATGGAATTTTGAGTTCTCCGGGCACAGTCAAAATTGTCGCCAAATCCGTCATTTAGCTGATTTACAATAAAAAATCCGATATTTCTGTCTATGGCAGAATTCATCATATGGTAGTATATGAACTCGGTTTTTTCCGTTGCATTTTCGGGATTTGATACGGTAAGAGAGGGCTTTGCCATTGTTTCGTAGCTTCTCATGATTTTTCCGTTGGCAGACTGCAAATAATCATCATAGCCCGACGGCATTATGTTTGAGAGCTGATTGGTATTTTCGCTAAGCACAAGCGTGATATCATTTTTGCTGATAATTTGGTCTAATTCAGTCTTGTGTCCGGTCGAATTTTCAGACTCTCTCAAAACAATGTATTTTACGTTGTATTCGTCAACCGTTTTTTGCAAATAATCGATATATCCGTCGGGCTTTTGGCTGCCCAATCTGAGCATTAGTGCAATATCAAGACCGGCAGAGCGGGCAAGCCTCAAATCAACATCATAAGACTTTGAAATATCTGATATAACAGCGGCCGTAACACCGCTTTTTTTGTAATCGCCGAGCACATCTAATGCTGTTTCTTCATAAAAGGCTGACGAAACGCTCTCCATCTTTATAGCTGCCACATAGTCCTTCAAATTGGCTTCATTACTTATTCTTGTGCCCAGAGGAGGGATGATGCATGTGCAGATTATAATTACAGCAATAACCGCACCTATAATATAGCGTTTATTCATTTTAGCGCATCCTGCTTCCTGATAATATATTTTACACATCCCGTTGCCGCAAGTACAGCAAAATAAGCTGCGGCGCAAAGCACAATAAGCAGTGCAAAGCCAAATCTGCCGCCGGGAAGTGTAATTTGCAGTTTATCAAACGCAATATATACACCCAAAGCCGCCGTGCCTGCCAAAATAATTTTGAAAATATTGGCAGCAAGCTCTTTGTTGATATAATTGCCGATAGATTTTTTTATTGCCCAAAAAATGCATACTGCATATACTGTGAAAATCACCGTTGTGGAGGCCGCAACAGCCGGCACCGCCCCCCTGCCCGAGATAAGAAGATTTACAAGCGGCTTTATACAAACTGCCGCCGCAGTTCCGATAACTGTATATTTGTATTTGCCGTCAAGATACAGCACCTTGTTGAAAAGCTCCTGACACACATATCCGAATATGCCAAAGGTATATATACAAAACAGTACAGCAGTGGTGTCGCTGAGCTCTTTGGTAAATTCTCCCCTCTGATAAAGCAGTGAAATAATTTCTTTGCCAAAACAGCTTACGGTGAGAATAAACGGAACAAAAATCGCAAACAGCACTGTTATAATATATTGCAGACATTTTCGCACCATAGGTTTATTTCCGCTTTCAAAATGACGGCAAATAGACGGGTAAGACACATTGCTCATTGCAACCACAAACACGCTCGATATGGTGACAAAGAGGTTTGATGCATAGTTGACTGTCGATGCCGCACCGCTGTCTGACGAAACACAGGCCTTGTCTATCATAAACACAAGCTGAAACATCATGCTCGAAATAAAAATATATATTATTTCGCGGTTGTCTTTAAAAAGCCTCAAGCCCGACGGCTTGCCAAAGGGTGTGTAGCCTTTTTTAAAAAACGAGGGCAGAAGCATAACAATATGCAAAAGCCACCCCACTGTAGTGACTATGCTCACCGCTGTAATGCTTATTTTGTCATACATAAGCGATGCTATAATAACAACATTGTACGGAAGGCTCATGACCGAGGTTATAAAAAACACGCCGCAGTTTTGCAGCACGCCCGACATTATGTAGGCAATTATTACAAACAAACAGCTCGGAAGCATGATATACATTGTTGTGAGTGCCTCATGATGCATGGCATCATCCAGACCCGGCAGAATAATATCTACCACCGGACCTGCAAACACATACAAAAGAAGAGTTGCGGCAGCTGCGGCAAGTGCCGTTTGAGTTATAAAGCCGGCAACATATTTTTTTTGAGCAATGGGATTGGCATTTTCGGGCTTGTTGAGATTTTTTATAACCAAGGTTGAAAGAGCTCCGCCAATACCTGTGAATATGAGGCTCGCCATGCCGAACACCTGGAAATATATGTCGGTATACTGTGAAGCGCCGAATACAGACGCAAAAACAATGTCACGCACAAATCCGAGACATTTGGCAATCAGTATTCCGGCTACAACAAGAAAATATGCACTTGCATTCATGACGTTTTTACCTTTCAATAAAATTCCAATATATATAATACAATATTTTTTCTGTTTAGTCAACACAAAAGTTGTATTGAAATTCGTCTTAATTCGTATAAATGCAGTTTAATTGTTGACTAAAAAACCTCATTATGCTATAATATATAATAGAATATAATGGAGTGAAATGAGTTTATGAATATAAGAGAATTTTTTAATAACGGCCTATGCGTACTTCGAGCAATATTACGCAGGCCACAGCTTGCCGGATGCGGCTCCTTGCTTCGCATGGGGCGCGGGGTAAGAATATGGAAAAACAACGGCGAGGTAATCTGTGGAAGCAAAGTATTTCTGCACCGTCATGTAAAGCTGAGTGCCTATGGCGCCAACGGTAACAAGGCAAAAATTGTCATTGGAAACAATTCATATATAGGCGACCGTACAGAAATTCACGCCGGCGCCCTCGTCGAAATAGGAAATGGCTGTGATATCTCCTGGGACTGCAACATTCTCGACCGTGACTATCACAAGCTCAATTCAGATACCGAAACCATAAAGCCTGTAAAAATTTGTGACAATGTATGGATTGGCTGCGGTGCGACCATACTAAAGGGTGTTACCGTGGGCAAGGGAGCTGTTGTTGCTGCGGGCTCCGTCGTCACCAAAGACGTGCCCCCCGGTGCGCTTGTGGCAGGAAACCCGGCAAAAATTATTAAAGAAAATGTAACGTGGAAGCCGTAAACCGGCTGCAAAAAACTAAAGCATAACAACGGTGGTGTATTAATTGAAAAAAAAGAACATGGCAGGGCTCATAGGCTCGGTAATGGTAATAATGATTGCTTCGAGACTGCTTTCTCTTTTCAGTGCCCAGATATATATGTCGGTCTTTGGAACTGACAGTATTTACATAAATATATATTCCTATGCAATAAATATTCCAAACATTATCTTTACCTGCATCGGAACTGCCCTTTCAACCGTGGTTATACCCATCTATGTGGGTCACAAGGCGATTGGCGAAGAAGACAAGGCAAAGCTTTTTGCCGACAATATAATCACCATTGCCACAGCGCTCACATTTTTGTTGGTTGTAGCAGGCATATGCCTGTCTCCCCTGCTTGTGAGCTTTACGGAATTTTCGGTCAATGATGTATCCCGTCGATACGCTGTAAAATCCCTCATGATAGTAATGCCGGTAATGTTTTTTTATGCGTGGAACTATATCTTTCAGGGTATGCTCCAGGCTGTGGGCAAATTTTGGCTGCCGGCTTTTGTCAGTGTGCCAAGCTCTCTGATTGTTATAGCATATGTATTGCTTTTTAGCGACAAATTCGGAATTACCGGTCTTTTGTATGCTACGGTAGCAGGGCTTGCCCTACAGGCTTTTATTCTGGTTCCGCCCCTTATAAAAAGCGGATATCACTATCGCATGCGCTTCAGGCTCAAAGACCCCGACATCATAAAGGCAGGACGCATGACTGTGCCCGTGCTGGTGGGGGTAGGCGCATATCAGCTCAATATGCTTTTTAATTCCACAATGATTGCAAAATGTGATGCCGCCATGGTAACCATACTTACCTTTGTGCAAAATATTACCATACAGCTCGTGCTTGCGTTTGTATATTCAATTACCGCGGTGATATATCCAAAGCTCTCCGAAAGTGCGGCAAAGGGCGATATGGACGGATATAAGCTAACTCTGAGCAGTATACTAAAAACAGTTTCGTCTCTGCTTATACCCATAACCTTTGGATATATCAGCGTGAGAGAGCCGCTTTTGAATCTGCTTGTTGCATGGGGAAAGGTTAGCTCAGAGTCGGTTTCAAAGGCAGAAATCTTTCTTTCGCTTTATGCAATAGGAATTATCGGCATAGGTCTTAAAGAAATTCTCGACAGAGCACTGTATTCTGTAAAAAATACAAGAATTTCGGCAATAAACGGTTTTTTGATTATGATTGTAAATGTTGCAGTCAGTCTTTGTTTGATGCAATTTATCGGTGCCTATGGAATACCGCTTGCATATTCGCTTGCCTCCATTGCGGGTCTTTGCAATCTTTTGTGGCAGCTCAGACGAAAGGTGGGCAGCTTTGCACCGGGAATGGGTACAGAAATCATAAAATCTATTGTATGTGCACTCATAATGGCAATAACCGTGTGGGTAATAAACAATCTGATTTTGGCAATACCCCTTTCCGATTCGCTCATTATTCGCCTTCTTAAGGTCGGTATACCTGCCGGAGCGGGAGCCATTATTTATGCAGTGTGCGGATATGTGATAAAAATTGAAGGCGTGCGCTCCGCCGCAGACAAGCTAAAAAGTAAAATCAAAAAGTGATTTTTATACTGAGAGGACATGATATTATGGGAAAAATCTCCTTTGCACTCAGCTATATAACATATTATTTTCTTGCCCGCCATTTACCGGGCTCGGATGTGCCCTACAGCATGGGCTCAAAAAAATTCAGAGCCTTTTTGGCAAAGCGTATGTTTGAGTCTATGGGAAAAAATGTGAATATTGAGCACGGAGCATTTTTTGCTTCGGGCAAAGACATAGAAATCGGCGACAATTCGGGACTTGGGCTGAACTGCCGCGTTGCAGGGCCGCTCAGCATAGGCAATGATGTAATGATGGCACCGGGTGTAAGCATATATACTCAAAATCACGAAACCGAAAACATATACCGCCCAATGCGCCTTCAAACAGCCGCCAAAAAGAAGGTCACCATAGGCAACGATGTGTGGATTGGAGCAAATGCAATAATTCTGCCCGGTGTGACCGTCGGAAACGGTGCAATTGTTGCGGCAGGCTCCGTGGTCACAAAGAATGTGCCGGATTTTGCGGTTGTGGGAGGTAATCCTGCCAAGGTTATAAAAATAAGGACTCAAAAGGAGGGCGTACCAAAAATGAAGGTACTGTACTTAATAAATTATGCAGGTAATGCCGGCACAGAAAAATATGTGTATAATCTCATAAAAACCTATGAGGGCAACGACACCAAATGCTATTTTGCATACAATGTGGAGGGCAAGCTCTCAGATCAGGTGAGAGAACTGGGTATACCCATGGTACAGATTGATATGCGCCACCCCTTTGACAAAAAGGCCGCAAAGGCACTTGCCGACTATTGCCGAAACAACAATATAGACGTTATTCACACCCAATACCCCAGAGAAAACTATATTGCTCTTTTGTCACGCAAATACTACAGCGGCACAAAGGTTGTGTACACCTGCCACCTTACTCTCAAAACCAATTTTTTGTGGAAAATCTGCAACAAAAGGCTTACTAAAAATAATCACCGCATTATCTCAGTGTGCAACAACGGCAAGGATTTGCTTGTGGGCAACGGAGTTGATCCCAACAAGATTGATGTTATATACAACGGCATACGCCCTCACGAAAGAACTCCGGGCAATCCCGCCCTCAAAAAAGAGCTTGGCATAGACGAAGATACCTTTGTTATAACAACTCTCGCAAGATACCACATTGCCAAAGGTCTTGACTATCTCACAGAGTCCATTGAAGAGCTTACCAAGCTCACCGACAAAAAGTTTGTGCTTCTTATACTGGGTGAGGGAGAGCTTTGGGACAAGATAACCAATCTCATAAAATCCAAGAATCTCCAAAAATATATAATGCAGCTCGGCTATCGCAACGATGCAGGTGAAATACTGAAAATAAGCGATTTGTATATAAACAGCGCCAAATGCTACGAGGCTCTTTCGTTTGCAATACTTGAAGCTATGGATTCGGCTCTGCCGATTATTGCAACCAACGTGGGCGGTAACGGCGATATTCTGTCACCCGAAAATGACTGCGGCATTTTGGTAGAATACGGAGATACAAAGCAGATGGCAAACGCCATTAACACAATGATGAGCGACGAAATTCTGAGGCAGAAATACTCGGAAAATGCGCTCAAAGCAATAGATACGGTATTTAATTTGGACAAGCTTTTGGCGGAAACCTATCAGAAATATTTTTGATTGGGCAAACGCTTTTTCAGCCCTAAAGGCAATGAAGAAAGGCAATGGGATTTTATATGAATGTTATGCATCTTATAAGCGGCGGTGACAAAGGCGGCGCCAAAACTCACCTGTTTTCGCTTTTGGACAAACTAAAAAATAAATGCAATGTTGTTGTGGCGTGTCTGATGAGAGGCGTTTTTTATGAAGAAATTCTCAGCAAAGATACAGAGACAGTTTTGTTTGAGCAAAAAACCCGTCTCGACCTCAGCGTTGTCGGTGCAATACAATCTTTTCTGAACGAACGCAAAATCGATATTTTGCATGTTCATGGTGCAAGAGCCAATTTTATTGCAATGTTTCTCAAAAGCAATCTGTCCATCCCTATTGTAACAACAATGCACAGCGACTATCTGCTGGATTTTGACACTTTTTTCAAAAAGATTATATTCACCAATCTGAACATAATATCACTCAAAAAGCTGGACTATTTTATAGCTGTTTCGGATATGTTCAGAGATATGCTCATTGACAGAGGTTTCAAGCCAAACAATATCAGCACGGTGTATAACGGTATGGATTATACCACAGTGCCCGCATCCGTTACTTCAAAGGAGGATTTTGCCAAAAAATACTCCATCGAATACAATCCCGACTATACATATGTGGGAATTGCGGCAAGATTTGATATTGTTAAAGGTGTGGATATTTTTATAAAGGGTGCTGCCTGTGCACTGGAAAAGAACAAAAAGCTTCGTTTTCTCATTGCCGGAAACGGTGTTGAAGAACAAAATCTCAAGGCTCTTGTAAAGGAACTTAAAATAGAAAAATATGTACATTTTCTCGGATTTGTGCGTGACATATACGGTTTTTATAATTTTATTGATATAAACTCCCTGACCTCACTTTGCGAAAGCTTCCCCTATTCAATGCTTGAGGGCGCAGCCATGAAACGACCCATGATTGCCAGCAGAGTAGGCGGTATTCCCGCACTTGTAAAGGACGGCGAAACCGGCCGGCTGTTTGAAAGTGAAAATCCGTCTGATTTTGCCAAAAAGCTCGTCAAAATGGCAGATGACAAAAAATTACTTGCACTTATGGGCGAAAATATATATCAAAAGGTTACAACCTGTTTTTCGTCGGAAGCGCTTGCCGACAAGCATATGGAAATATACAGAGACATTATTGCCGATTACAAATGCAGCACTCACTATGATTTTGTGCTCAGCGGATATTACGGCTTCAACAACAGCGGTGACGATGCGCTCCTTCTTGCACTCATCACCGATTTAAAAGCAATCAAGCCCGATGCACGAATGGCAGTTTTGTCGTCTAATCCGAGATTAACCCAAAAGGTTTACAAGGTGGATGCCTACAACAGAGTATCTCCCCTAAAGCTCCGAAAGCTGTTTTTGAAATCAAATGTTTTGCTCTCGGGCGGCGGTTCTCTCATCCAAGACGAAACCAGCTCAAAATCGCTTTGGTATTATCTATATGTTATCGCATGGGCAAAGCGATGCGGCATGAATGTAATGCAAATCGCCAGCGGTATAGGCCCGGTCAGAAAAAAGTTTAACCGAAAGATAACAGCCCATGTACTCAACAAAAACGTTGACCGTATTACTCTTCGAGAAAACAAATCCTATAAAGAAATACAATCCATGGGTGTGACCGTGCCTGCCGAGGTAACTGTTGACCCGGCAATATCGCTTGAGGGTGAGAGCAAGCAGCATGTCATAGAGCTTTTTGACAAAAATGCAATTCCCTACGGCGATTATGTTTGTGTTGCACTCAGGAAATGGAAATCTGCCTCCGAAAACTTTGAGCAGATTATGGCAAAGGCACTTGACCATATTGCAGACAAATACAAAAAGACCATTGTTTTTGTGCCCATGCAATATCCAACGGATTTGGAAATATCAAAATTAATATGCAGCCAGATGTCAAACAAGGCATATGTTATCGAGGTTCCTCTTTCTATCAGAGAGACAATCGGCATTATACACTATTCGTCCCTCGTTTTGGCAATGAGACTGCATTCACTTGTGTATGCCGTTTCATGCGGTGTGGGTGTGATAGCCATAAAATATGACCCCAAAATTGACGGATTTATGGAATATTTCAGGCAAAGCAGAATTGCCGATGTAGAAAGCATGACACAAACCCGGCTTATAGAGCTGATTGACGACTACTATAACTCTGATGATAAAGTCGCCAATAGTAGGCTGTGCCATGAAATGAAAGAAAAATCAAAAAGAAATGCGGAAATTGCAGTTAAGCTTTTGGAGAACAAAAAATATGGTAGAAAAAAATAAGCAATATGAAGGCAGGGTTACAGACCTCACTATAAACGGAGACGGAATTGTAAAGACAGACGGATATCCGATTTTTGTGTCCGGGGCTCTTCCGGGCGATATTATCCGCTACAAGGTTACAAAAACAAATAAAAATTACGGCTTTGGACAAATCATAGAAATTATCAAACCGTCAGACGACAGACGAGCAGCAAAGTGCTCGTCTTTTTGCAATTGCGGCGGGTGCAGTCTGATGCACTACAGATACGATGCTCAGCTCAGATATAAATCAGACTTTGTGTATTCAAATCTTGTGCGTATAGGTGGCTGCAAAGACGGCAGCTTTGAGTATGAAGCCATTGTCGGTGCCGACTGTGAATATCACTATCGCAACAAAGCCCAGTTCCCCGTGGGCAGATTAAACGGTAAAACCGTGTGCGGCTTTTATCTTCCCAAAAGTCACACTATTTCGCCGTGCATAGACTGCAAAATACAGGACAAAAGAATCAACCGAGCCGTGGATTGTGTAATGGCATATATCATAGATAATGATATTGAGCCATATGATGAATCAAGCCACACCGGAATTGTGAGGCATATATATGTGAGATGCGACAAAGATGAGATTATGGTGTGTATTGTAACCAACAGCAAAATCCGTCTGAAAAACACAAACGGCCTCATAAAAAGGCTTTCTGCCCTGGGAACCCTGAGCCTTATCCAAAATATAAACACCAAAAAAACAAATGTTATTTTGGGTGACAAAAATATAACTCTTTACGGCAAAGGTTACATTCACATAAACCTCGACGGGCTTATCTTCGAGCTATCGCCCCACAGCTTTTTTCAGGTGAATACCGCTCAGATGAAAAGGCTCTATTCCAAAGCACTCGAATATGCTAATCCCCAAAAGGGTGATACAGTATTTGACCTATATTGCGGTGTGGGCAGCATAAGCCTTTATATTGCCCGAAAGGCATCAAAGGTAATTGGTGTGGAAATTGTGGCCGATGCTATTGAAAATGCAAAAAAAAATGCCGAAATAAACAATATCACAAACGCTCAGTTTTATTGCGGGGACTGCACCGAGATGGTAGAAAATCTTCTAAATATCGGCAACAGAGCCGACATTGCTGTGGTTGACCCTCCACGCAAGGGATGCGACGAAAAGCTGCTTTTGCTCCTTAAAACCATGAACCCCAAAAGAATTGTTTATGTTTCGTGCAACAGTGCAACGCTGGCACGGGATGTAAAGATGCTGAGGGAGTTGGGATATGAACTCAAAAGGGCGTGCGCGGTGGATATGTTTCCGCAGACGGGGCACGTGGAGTGCGTAGTTTTGATGTCAAGGAAATAAAACAGTGTTAAAAATGCACGTCCCCAACCGTCTCTATTCCAAAACTTCAGATTGCCATCATTGCAGATACTGCAAATGCAATCAGTGCAGCGGTGATTTCCTTTTTCGTCAATTTTGATTTTCTCACAATCTCAATCAATGTTGAGAATACAATCACCCCACCGGTGACCATAGGATACTGTACAGAAGCAGGAAGCTTAAGCAGTGCGATTAAAAGAAGCAAATTTGCAATACTGTTTAAGCACGCACTTCCTGCGGAATATGCAAACGCCTCTTTGCTTACAGTAAAATTTCTTTCTTTACTCAAGAAAATAAGCAACACACTGAATGATGCTGTTATTATTTTTGAGAGCATCAAAAAATCCGCACTTCCTACACAATATTCAGGATATGATTGATGAAATTTTGAAACGACTCCAACCATACCATTCAATATAAACACAGCCATATAATATTTAAAGGCTTTCTTCGATTCCTTGCTTCTTCCTACATTCATTGCAACGGCTGCCGATATTAAAATACAGCATACAACTCGTATTGCCTTAAACTCTTCTCCGCAGATAATCCCGTATATAAAAGGCAAAATCATTCCGCCTATCATTGAGAAAACAGAGTAGACCGAAAGATTTGCGATTTTTAACGCTTTAACGGTAAAGTAATTCAAGGTTATACATACCATTGAGTATAATAAAGCCACGGTCAGCGAAAACAGTGAAAATTCACACTCAAATTTATTTATTACAAATAAAGCAGCAAATCCAACTATGGAGCTATACAGAGAAAATTTAAGAGAAGAATTCCAGCCGCTTCCGCTTTCCCTTTGATAGCCGTCATTTAACATAAACTGCAAGGCGAAAATTAACGCAGATAATGCTATCATCAGATAGTATACAATCATTTTTTACTACCCTGTGCAAATGCAATCGCTCTGTAATTTCCATCCTGCCGATGACATTCTTCCTCCCACAGCTTTTTCATATGATCATAAACACTGTCATCAATTTCCGGAGTTCCCTTTGAAAAGGTTGGAAGAAGCATATCACCTGCCGCTTTAGGGTCTGTACATGCTGTGTCATTCCTCCATCTGCTTCGCTCGTTTTTGTCACGCAAATCGGGAATAGCCATAGGTGTATTTCCCTTGAGAATTGAACGGTATGCAAATATCCCCGGCAAAAACATATCAAGAGCTTCATATACGTCTATTGTATCCGCCTCGGTATTGCCTTTAATCTTTTCAATAAAATTATACATAGAATAAAAATCCGACCCGCCGTGTCCAAAGCCTTCAACCTTGTCCTCCATGCCGTGTTTAGGCTCGTAGCTTTCTGCTTTTGCAGTATCATAGCCGCCGGAATACTCGTCGGAATCTACAAATATTTTGTAAATATGCCCGTCATTGGCAGCCTCCCTGCCGCATTCCATTCTGCCCTTTGAGCCATATGCCGAGTACCAAATAGAATTTATATATAATCCTCCATGTATGCTTTTAATAATACCTCCGTTTTCAAGCGTCACCATCTCTATGCCAAACTGTCCGGATTTTGAACCCGTTCTTAAATTTCTTTCTGTTTTTATTCCCTCAAAGCCTACAACAGAAACAGGACGCAGACCTGTCATATGAATAATCGGCCCCAAAGAATGAGTACAGTAAAAGGTTGAACTCATATTATTTCTCCAGTGATCCTTTTCTCCGTAAGTAATGCTTTGCCAAATCGGCTCGCAATTGTGAATATACTCACACTCGCCGTATTCAAACTCACCTATTTTTCCTTGCTGATATAGCTTTTTCATCTCATACGGTGCCGGCATATAGCAGTAGTTTTCACCATAAGCATAAATAAGTCCTGTTTCTTCAACCGCTTCTACAAGCTCAACCGCCTCTTTCATATTCTGACAGGGCAAAACCTCGGAAAAAACATGAAGTCCCTGTTTTAATGCTCTGACAGCAAACGGAGCATGCTCATTTGCATAATTTGCAAGGACAACCGCATCCATATCATGCTTTATAAAATCTTCAAAATTATCATAATATGTAATATTGTCATCCTTTAATTTTTCACGCTGATAATTAAGCACCTCCGCGGATTTATCGCATATCGCCACAATCTCCGCATTATCCGCGCGTTCACAGTAATTTATCATACTTGAGCCACGATAGCCTCCCAATACTCCTATTTTAATTTTCCTATCCATAATTGTTCTCCTTCCGGGCTTTTAATTTAATGAGAGTATATCACTCTCGCCGACATATATCAATGGAGAAAATCCATATAAATAAGTAAAATCGTCACACTTTATTGAATTTTTTGAATTTTGTGATATACTTAAATAAAGAGGAGCTGAAAATTATGATTGAAAATATATGCTGTTTTATCCCATACCACAAGGACTATCAGTCTATACATACAATAAATTTAGTGCTTGAAACAAAACCTCAGATATATAATTCTTTTAAGGCTGAGGCTGTCTATAAGGTTCACTATGTCTGTGGTGGCAGCGGCTTTTTGCATACGCTCGGAACGGTTCACCCTTTATCGGAAGGAGATGTCTTTTTCACCTTTCCCGGCACTCCTTTTTATATAGAATCAAAAAATGATTTCTCATATATGTATATAAGCTTTTTAGGCACAAGAGCAAATATGATTATGGATAAGCTGAAAATATCCAACATCAATTGTTATTTTCCCGAGTGCAGTGAGGTTTTTGAGTTTTGGAAAAACGCTTTTAATACAAATCAGGAGCTCACCGATTTAATATCGGAAAGTGTTCTGCTGTACACCTTTTCATATATAGGAAACAGAGTACTGACCTTTGATGAAAATATGCATAAAACCGAAAAAACCTTTTTAATTATAAAAAAATATATAGACGATAATTTCACAAACTCCGCTTTAACGCTAAGCAGCATAAGCAAAGAGCTTTTGTATAATCCAAAATATATATCGGGACTTTTTAAAAAGAAAATGAATATCGGTCTGGTTGAATATATTAACACTATACGCATTCAATATGCCTGCACCCTAATAAACCAAGGATTTACAAGCGTAAAGGAGATAGCGGCACTGTCCGGATACAGAGATGCGCTTTATTTTTCAAAAGTATTCAAAAATAAAATGGGAGTATCCCCAAAACAATATGTTTCCTCATTACATTGAATAATTCGGTTGTGCTTATCGTGCCACGTCGAGACGGTAGTTTTGATGTCAAGGATTGAGAAGTAAGCGTGAAAAAAGCCTTATTTAAAGCCTTTTCCGGCAGTGTCAGCTTATGACATCTATATCGAACACTACTTAAAATCGCTCTATGGAAAGTGGTCGAGATGAATAATCTGTGAAAGGTTGTAACCTCGGATTAGATACCGCAAATTGAGTGTGTGGATTAGATGTCACAATCTTTGCTTGTTTTTTCAGACTTGGCAACAAATCCGGCAACTCGTGACTTCGGGCATTTTCGGACAGTGGAATAGATAACAAGGAGAGGAGAAACGGGGATGGAAAACAGACAAGAGGACGGTTCTATTGTGGAAAACAGACAAGGGGACGGTTCTATTGCAGACAAGGGGACGGTTCTATTGTATTGGCAAACAAATGAAAATATGTTATACTATTATCGAGGTGAAAAGAAGTGCCAAGGCAAGCCAGAAAAAAGAGTAAAACAAACATATATCATATAATGTTAAGGGGCATAAATCATCAAATAATCTTTGAGGAGCGCGAAGATTATGAGAGATTTATCAAAACATTAGCGAGATATAAGACGATAAGCGGATATACCATATATGCTTATTGCCTAATGTCAAATCATATTCATCTGCTGATAAAGGAAGGAAAAGAAAATCTTGAACAAATAATGAAGAGAGTTGCAGGAAGCTATGTGTATTGGTATAATTGGAAGTATAAACGAGTGGGTCATTTGTTTCAAGATAGATTTAAAAGTGAGCCGGTAGAAACTGAGGAATATTTCTTAACAGCGCTAAGGTATATACACCAAAACCCTATAAAGGCTAAAGTATCAACAGATATAAGCCAATATGAATTCAGCAGCTATACTGAATATTTACAAGATATAAATATTATTGTGGATAAAGAATTTGTATATTCTATAATTAACAAAGCAAAGTTTATAGAATTTAACCTTGAAAACAATGATGACATATGTTTGGATATTAAAGAGCAAAACAACAGAATAAATGATAGTGAAGCAAGAGAAATCATAAAACAAGTATGCGGATACATCAATGCGTCAGAGATTCGAAAACTTGATATAGCTGAACGAAACAAGTGCATAAAAGCGCTAAAAGATGGTGGGCTGTCAATCAGACAGATAAGCCGAATTACAGGGGTAAGTAAATATGCTGTTGAAAAAAGCCAAACAGGACAATAGAACCGTCCCTGTGTCTGATTCTCAACTATCTTGAGAGATTGCACCTTGCAGCAATGCAGGGTGTTTTTCTTGTTGTTTGACAATATTGTTAATTAGTCTGTGAGTATTGACAAAATTACTAATTATGTGTATAATATATAATGATTTAGTTTAGGTAAACGGAGGTAAAGTGATGCAGAAAAATATATATTTTAGTGTTGATTCGGATGTGTATGAAAAGTTTAATATGGCGCTTAATTTATCCGGAGAAACAGTTGATGATGCTGGCGAAGCTTGTCTCCGTTGGTATATAGCACAAGCATTTGGCAATGCATCGAAAGAATATACACCAAGAATTACGAAACAAATTGACAGTGGTTCTAAAGATTTCTACGGAAAAGCATTGCAACGTATCCCTATGTGGGCAATGAAACCCAGTCAGTATAACCATAAAATTATAAAAGCCTTTTTTATGGCTATTGATATTGCAGGAGAAGCTACTTTAACTATGATGGAGCGTCTGTGTAGTGACAAAGAACGCCCGGATTTGTTTGTTCCTACTTTTAGAAATAATTATTCGCAAATGAAACTGGACGGACCTAAATCACACGGAAAAGTTTTTGAAGATGACGGAGACCGTGTTTGGATTTGGGACGAGGTAGAAGAAACTCTTGTGAAGTATAAAGAGAGTTTTTATGTCGGAGAGGAGTAAACATGACCCATCAGTTTATGGCAAAGTAAAACGGCGCAAATCAGAATACATCTTTTGTAGCGTTACTTTTGATGAAGGTTACAAGAGTTATTATTATCTGACAGATGATGATAGCATTGAAATTGGTGACTTCGTGCTTGTGCCTGCAGGTAAGGATAACCATGAGGCGGTTGTATAGGTAGTGAATATTGAGTATTTCAGTGAAGAAAATGTGCCTCTACCTATTGAAAAAACAAAGAGAATCATCCGTAAGTGTACGGACGAGGATTTCGACCCGCCTGTAGCGTAAGCGGAAAATTTGAAGTTGCAGAATTGATGAATTTACCTTTCGAAGAAAAAACAGTAATCTTGTATAAGAATAAAAAACAAGCAT
>JAEDEG010000029.1 GCA_016293435.1 Clostridia bacterium | reverse complement strand
ATTGAAACGAATAAATATGTCAAAGCTCCAAGAAAATATGAATTATTTACCGTCAAATTTTTAGTCATAATCAGCCGATAAGTAAGTAGATAGCTTGCTTTTCGGCTGTTTTTTCATATAGTTATTTACTCTACGAAAACTATTGTTGGTGCTCCTGTAAGGAGGGATTATATTGGAAGTTTTGACAGAAAGAGAAAAAAGTTATTTAAACAATGTTTAGCTGAAAATATGCAGATGCTACGAGGCAAATTGGGGATTTCCCAAGCTGAATTAGCTGAAACATTAGGCGTTTCAAGACAGACGATAAATGCTGTCGAAAACGGCAGGCAAAATATGAGTTGGAACTTATTTATCTCTTTAATTCTGTTCTTCTCATACAATCAAGATACAAAAGAATTATTGCCGATAATAATGAACGATATGCAAAAATTTGAAGATTATTTAAATACAAAAAGGGGTGACAGTGAAAATGGCTAACGGCATACATAAATATGAGCCTTTATGGGGCGAATGGTATATTGACGAGCTTATTGGAAAAGGAAGTTATGGCGAAGTTTACAAAATCCATAAAGAAGAAAATGGAAATCGTATAGAAGCTGCTGCAAAATATATATCTATTCCGAAAGCAGAGGATCGAAAGAATTTTCGCAAATATTCAAAGCAAGAACAGATTACTTTGTTTAGCGAGCGTGCCGATAAGTTCTCAATCGAAATATCTTCTATGCTCAAACTTCAGAACTCCAAAAATGTTGTAAGGTATGAAGATCATATTAAAACGCAAAAAGATGATAATGTAGGTTGGGACATTATCATCAGAATGGAATTGCTTACATCTTTAGAGGATTACCTGGAAGAAAATAGTTTTAGCCAAAAAGATGTTGCTCAGTTAGGTATAGATATTTGTTCTGCCATCGAATCATGTCAAGAAAATGACATCATACACCGTGACATAAAAATAGAAAATATTTTTATTGATCCAACAAAAAATTACAAATTAGGAGATTTTGGTGTATCTAAGGTTGGTTCAGGGACAGCAACAGGAACAGTTACGGGAACAGAAGACTATATGGCTCCCGAAATATCTGTTGAACACAAGTACAATAAAACGGTTGATATATACGCACTTGGTATTGCAATGTATCAGTTATTAAACAACCGCAGAAAACCATTTGTTGACGCCGACTGTGTTCCGGGACAAGACGAGGAAACCCAAGCTCATCTAAAAAGGATAAATGGCGAAAAAATGCCAAATCCTAAATATGCAGATGATAAACTTGCAAAGATTGTATTAAAAGCATGTTCGTTTGATAGACACGATAGATATTCGACCGCAAACGATATGGCAAAAGATTTAAAAGCCATACTTGACGCTCTGCCTGACACAGAAATTCTAAAACCAAGAGAAAGAGATGACTATCTCCCTACTGATGATGAAACCGAGACTGATATTCCAGTAAGCGGAGGTGGAACAATTTCCGATGTTGGTGGTAAATCAGATAGTGGCGGAACAATTTCCGATGTTAGTGATAAACCGCCTGTCAAACCAAAAAGAAAGAAGATTCCGATAATTATAGCAGCTGCTGTTTTGTGTTTGCTTGTGGGTATAGGAATATTTGCGTACATATCAAGAACGCCTTATATACCGCTTACTGATATAACCGGATTGCCCGAAGATACAGTTCAAATGGTAGTCGGAGATTCATACGAATTGACTCCGATGTGTTATCCCGAAGATGCAACTCCAAAGCGTGGCGAAACAGTTGGAGATATTCTGTTTAAATACGAATCCTCAGATGCTTCCATTGTTGAAGTTGGAGAAGATGGTAAAATCACAGCAATCGCCGCAGGAGAAGCAACAATTACTATTAAGTGTTCGGATATAGTAAAAGTGGTTACTGTAAATGTATCAGATAAAAAGATTGATGTTACGGATATTATAGGGCTGTCATCTGATGCAACACTTAATATAGGTTCAAGCATGACAGTAAATTGTAGAGTTGAACCCGAAGATGCAACAGAGCAAGCGATTACATACGCAAGTTCTGACACCAATATTGCAACAATCGGTCCTGATGGTGTGATTACTGCTGTAAGTGCGGGTACGGTTACGATTTCTGCAACAGCGGACGGAATAACTAAAAATATGATTTTGACTGTTTCGCAACCACAGCAGCAACAGACGCAGCAGCAACAAACACAACAGCGTCAGACGCAAACACAGCAACAAACACAACAGCGTCAGACGCAAACACAACAACAAACGCAACAGCGTCAAACGCAAACACAGCAACAACAGCAGCCACAACAACAGCAACAGCAGCAACCGCAACAACAGCCACAGCAGTCTAAACAGTACGAGGCAGGTGATTTAAGCGATTTGCCATAAGTTAATCATCACAAAAAAAACAAAAAGAAAAGGAGTAAAAAAGATGAAGAAAAAAATTATCAAAACGCTTGCATTGTGTGTAGCAAGCATCATGCTTTTCGGGTCAATGGCGATAAGTGTCGCAGCTGAAGATGGACAAAGCATCAGCATTAATGGACGAGAGACAAAATTCATTGAACTTTTTAGGGTTGAAAATGGCGTAGCATATTTCCCTGTTAGATTGGTTTTCAATGATTTTGAAGATCAGGGTTATACTGTTATAGTGAATCCATCAATGAACTATCAAAACATTAGAATTGCAGTTGTAAAAACAGATTCTTCAACTGGCGAGATTATTGATAGACGCGCACTTTTCGTAAATTGGGCAGATGAAGTAACAAACGATGATGAGTTTAAATTTGGAAGACTTGAATTATACCAATATGAAAAAGATTACTCTACTGATCCTAATGGAGTTAATTATCTTCCCACTGAAAACTACAGACGACCAATTGCGATGAATAACCCGTTGATATTCTCTTATGTTGATGACAATGGTGGACAAAGAGCATTTATGTCAACTGATGACATCAACAGTATGGTTCGTTTTCTAATTGATGATGCCAACTATTCTATTAAGTTGAAATAAGGAGGAAACAAAATGAAGAATATTAAAAAAATTATTTGTAGTATCTTATGCTTTGCGTTACTTCTTGGAACTGTAGCGTTTGCAGATGAAGTGAATACCACAGCAGAAAGCGGTGCAGAAGCCAATCAATCAGAGCAAATTGTAACAACGGCTCTGGAAAATTCTGAAAACGAAGATGCAGAAAAAACTGATGGTAGATCTGCAACAGAAATTGCAGATGAAACAAATGATGCAAACGCTTTGCCTGAAAATCCTGAAAATAACAAAGGCACGAATGAGGAAACTCCGGTATCGGAAGGTAATAATGGTGAAGCAACAACTCCAGAAGAAAACCCCACAGATGTTGAAACAGTTGAACCGGTTGCACCTGTAAGTGATGAAATTACTGTTAAAGTAAACGGAGAAACTGTTGTTTTCGATGATGTGAAACCTCAAATCTTGGATGGAAGAACCCTTGTTCCGTTCAGAAAAGTTGGCGATGCGATGAATGCAGCTGTTGCTTGGCGTGGAACTGATAGAACGGCACACTATTTTAGAAATGGTATCAGTGTAATGCTTACAATCGGTAAATCTGAAATGGAAGTTCGTGAATATGAGATGGGTGAAAAATTTGTATATACTACCGAAGCAAAAGTATCTCCCATTGATCCCGATCAACCAAGTGTAATTGCACGCACAATCAATGATAGAACAATGATTCCGATTCGTGCTACTGCTGAAGCATTAGGAGCGAAAGTAGATTGGGATGATGCAACAAGAACAGTTATCATTACAATACCTACATATTCGTTAAAGTTAGCAGATAAAGATGCTGCTGCTCTTATAGAAAACTGGAATTACAAACCTGCAACAGAATTGAAATCCGGTTCCGTTGACATTAGAGTTTATGGTAATTTCATGGGTGCAGAAGCAACATTAGGAGATGGAATTACTTTAACATTAGACGGCAAAACACAAACAACAGCTAATGGTGGCAATGCTTCATTTGCCGATGTTAAGGCTGGCACTTATAAATTGTCTGTAAGTAATATTCCTGAAGGGTATGTTGTTTCGGACAGCGTTTCCTATGATGTAACTGTTGTTGCTGGTGAAAAAGTTAGCGTTTCAGTTCCTTTAGTAAAGGATGAAAAGGAAGCAGAAAACAAAGAAGCAGATGACAGTAAGACTGAAGAAAAGGCTGATGAACAATCAGAAAAAACAGAAAATAAAGTAGAAGATACAACGAAATAAATAATTTGATGAGTTTGAGGAGAGTTTTCAATGTCGTTTATAGTGCGTGTTTATTGTGAAAATAGTATATACAGTGTTGATTTGTCGTCAGTAGAACACGCAACTATTGGCAATGATCAATCAGATACTTTGCAGCTCGAAAATTATGGTTTAAAAAAACATCAGATTTCTATTGAGAAAAACGGTGAAAACTTCATAATTAAGGGCAAACGCCTATACAACAGCGAAAACTCTCCTATTTCATCTGAAATAATTACAGTAGGACAAAGATATAGCATAGATGCTAATTCAGAAATATATATAGCAATACACCCTAAACAAGCTGACAGCAATAAGGCAATTGGCTTGGAAAGCGCAAAAGAAGTATATATAGGCAGAAGCAGGGATAACAATATTGTATTGCACAACAAAAGGACATCATCTGAACATTGCAAAATTTACCGTGAAAACGGATTGTTTAAAATTAGAGATTTACGAAGCACGAATGGTACATATGTAAATGGCAAAAAAATATATGAAAAAACATTGGTAGATGGAGATAGAATCAACATCTCTGTCTATGAAATAGTTTTAACCAATAATGCGCTTACATTTTATAATGTTGGCGATGATTTGGAACTAAATATGACAGCTCCCGATAAAGTTGCAAAGAGAGGCACAATTTCTATGTTTGATGTTAATATCAATGTGCAAAACGAGAGCGAAGGATACGATATACAAATAAAGCAGCAAATTAAAACCGGAACAAAATCGGTTTTTGACATATAAAAGAGCGTTAAAGGAGGTAAACAATGAGTACATTTAGTTATTCATCAGCGGTGAGTGTAGATAAAGGCTTAGTGCGGAACAATAATGAAGATAATTTCTATTTCAATGGCAAATTCCTGACTGCGAATAACAGAGATCACTCTAACACGCTTACCTCAATATCATCTGACAACATTCAGATTTATGGTGTATTCGATGGAATGGGCGGAGAAGCTTTGGGAGAAGAGGCGTCTTACATTGCTTCCTATACAATTAGCAAAGCCCATAAGCGTATCTTGGCATCTGATTTGGATGTTAAAGAGACAATATTAAACGCAGTAGAAGATTCTAATACTAAAATCTGCAAAAAAATACTTGAAAGCGGAGAAAAAAGAATAGGCGCTACATTTTCTGCTGCTAGCATTAAAGATGATATTGCTACAGTTTATAATGTTGGCGATAGCAGAGTTTATTTACTTAGAGATAACACTTTAAAACAGATTTCTGTTGATGACACTTCTGCTCAAAGATTGGTTCATTTGGGTGTAATAACGCCTGAAGAAGCGAAAACACATAAGGATAGACATAAACTTACTCAACATTTGGGGATTTTTCGTGATGAAATGACTATCGAACCACACATATCAGAGAATATCAAACTGCAAAAGAATGATAAGATACTGATGTGTAGTGACGGTCTGACCGATATGTTGGATGACGAAGAAATTTTTGAAATTCTGAACAAGAAGAAAAATAGCGAGAATTTAACCCAAGATTTATTGAATGCCGCATTGGATAACGGTGGTGTTGACAATGTAACCGTTTTAGTCATAAGTGTAGGTTCAAAGCAAAAGTCATCGGTAAAAAAGAAACATAAAATATTGTTTCCTGCCCTACTATTACTAATTGTTACATTGATAGTAACCGCTGTTTCTGTGATAAAAAAACCCAAAACACAAGAGGTTGTTCCCGAGCAAATTGTTGCAACAAATATTTACTTTGCGAACCCTGTTGAAGGAATTCCTGTCGGGGCTGAAAATACTTTTCTTGTTGCTGTCGAACCGCCTAAAGCAGAAGGTAAAGTTGTGTTTACATCTTCCGATGAATCTGTCATTTCTATTGATGGTAAAACCGGATTTTATAAAGCTTTGCAACAAGGTAATGCAACTATTACAGCATCAAATGGAACTGTTAGCTGTGATTTGAACATATCAGTATTTATTCCTGTGCAGAAAATAGAAACGCCGGAACAAATAATCCTTAATGTTGGAGATAAAGAACCAATAAAATACTCCATTGAGCCTGTCGAAGCAAATGCAAAAGCAACTTTTTGGATCGACAATGAAACTGTTGCTTCCATATCAGAAGATGGTGTTATAGAAGCCAAAACCTCTGGTGTTGCAAACATAATTATAACTGCCGGAGATTGTGAAAATAAAGTAATGCTAAAGGTTACAAATAAAAGCAATAATACTCCAGCTTCTCAACCTCAAAATTCAAGCAAAGGCATCGGCAACAACACAGGAGCAAAAGGAACGGATAATACGAAAAATACATCATCTGACAATGGAGCCTCAAAAGAAACAAAAGAAAATGATAACAAAGCCGGGAATACAACCAGTGATGCCAGTTCAAATAAGGATGTAAATACTAAAACAGAATATACTCCTCCGGTACCTGATGATTCTTCGGTTAATAGTAAGTTTCAGTAAAGGCATTCTTTAAATTTTGGAGGGAAATATGTTTATTAGGGTATATTTTGAAGGACATAGCAAGGATATAGACTTACAGAATTGTAATCAGTTTTCAATCGGCAATAGCAGTAACGATAACTGTGTTATTACCAATGCTGATTTGGTAGCTCGTCATGCCGTTATTACGAATAATAATGGCAAATTTGAGCTTTCTTGCAATGGAACGATATACCTTAATGGAACAGTTGTTAAAAATGCAGAACTAAAACCATCGCAAATATATATACTGAGCCGTACATATAAAATCTCAATGTTAGTCATTGCTGACTATGCAAAAGACGGTATAGAAATTGATTTATCAAAACCTCAAATACGCATTGGCAGAGAAAACAACAATGACATTACATTAAACAGTCCCATTATATCTTCCTCTCATGCGGTAATACGGAAAAATGGTTCTGATTTAATCGTGCAAGATCAAAACAGTATGAACGGAACATATGTTAATGGGAATCTTGTGCATACAGCAAATCTCAATAATGGTGACGAAATAGTAATCGGTGACTGCAAACTCATTTATAACAATGGAAAATTGTATATTTATGGCAATGTATCTAATGTAATAAAAAATAAACATACAGAAAATATATCAGATCAATCGGATAAAGTGATGTTTAAGCGTTCTCCCCGTCTTAAACTCGATGTGCCAACAGGAAAAATCGAAATACAATCTCCACCAAATAAGATTACAAAGCCTGAAATAAACTGGCTCTCTGTTTTGTTGCCATCACTAGGGACTGCAACTGTATTTTTAGTATTGACTATATTGACAGGAATGAGCCCTACCATGTTAGCGTTTACGCTTCCCATGTCGATTATTGGGATTGTGATTTCAGTAGTTAATTACAATAAGCAATCAAAAAAGTACAAATCTCAGGATGAGTTGCGGTCTGTTAAATATGATGAACATTTAAAAAGTATTGTTAGCTTTATAGAGGAAAAACGTGATGAGCAGATAGCTGCACTAAATTTATCAGATCCACATACATCTGATTGTTTTAAGATTGTTGAAAATTTAGAACCGCGTCTATGGAATCGCAGACCTTCAGATTCAGATTTTGTTTCTGTGCGAATTGGCAGCGGAAAGAGTGCATTTTCGATGCAAATATCAGCGCCTAGAACTGTTTTATCATTAGAGGAAGATCCGTTAAGCAAAAAGCCTCAAGAAATTTACGAAAAATATAACACTATCAATAATATACCAATCACTACTTCTTTAGTTGACTATCCTGTTTTGGGTGTTGCAGGTGAACATAATACTGCACTTAAATTAATAGCTAATATTGTAGTTCAAATTGCAACTCATTACTGTTACACAGAGGTAAAATGTGTGTTCGTATCTTCAGAAGCGGACAGTTCTTTGTTGAATTGGGTAAAGAATATTCCTCACACTTATGATGAAGATGAAGAAAGACTATTAATTGCAACATCTAAATCAGAAACTGTGGATTTGTTAAAAACACTGAGTAAAACTTATGCAAGACGAAAATTAGATGTTCAATCAGATAATACATATGGTGAAAAAGAACAGCAAATACCGCTATATGTTTTTTTCATAACAGCACCACATTTACTTAATAAAAACAACCCAATGGCTGAGTATATGTTCAAAAACAAAGAAATGCAATTAGGAATATCCAGTTTTTTTGTAGTAAATAATATTACCCAGCTTCCACCCGAATGTGAGATTATCATTGAAACGAAAGATAACAATGGCGAAGTTTACAACACAAATAATATGTCTTGCAGAACACAATTTACTATTGATGTCACATCTGATGATGCTTTCGGTAAATTTGGTTCAAAGTTAATGAAAGTTAGAAGTGATGATTCTGACAATAATTCTTCATTTCCAGACAATTATACTTTTTTTGATATGTTAGGAGTAAAACGAGCGTCAGATATTGATTTGAAAAGTAGATGGAGTAGCACAAATATATGTGAATCTATGTCTGCCCCTCTTGGGATTAGAATGCAAAACGAGTTGTTATATTTAGATATGTATGAAGAAGCACACGGACCTCATGGACTTGTTGGAGGCACAACGGGTTCGGGGAAAAGTGAGGCGTTGTTGTCCTATGTATTATCTTTAGCGACTCTCTATCATCCTTATGAAATAGGCTTTGTGATAATTGACTTTAAAGGCGATGGCATGGGAGGTAAATTGTCGAATTTGCCCCACTTAATTGGTAAAATCACTAATATTGATGGTAATGAAAATGAAATCACACGTTCATTGCTATCAATTAAAGCCGAGTCTTTAAGAAGGCAAAAAGTTTTAGCTGAAGCAAAAGTAAAGAATATAGATGAATATCTTGAAAAATATAAAGAAAAACAGGTGAGTTTACCACTTCCTCATTTGATTTTGATAGTCGATGAATTTGCTGAGTTAAAAGATCAGCAACCTGAATTTATAAAAGAGCTTATTAGTACGGCAAGAATAGGTCGAAGTTTAGGTATGCACTTAATTCTATCTACACAGAATCCAGCTACGGCTATTAGTGAAGATATTATGACTAACTCAAAATTTAAACTGTGTTTTAAAATGAACAATCCTGAAAATAGTAATGCAGTAATAAAATCCCCATTAGCATCGAAAATAAAAGAAGCAGGCAGAGGATATTTAAAAGTTGGAGATGGCGAAATATTTGAGCTGTTTCAATCTGGATATAGTGGTGCAAGAATTGATAATTCTAAGGAAACTCAGTTGGATGCAGTAATTAATCACATTATTGAATACTGCAATAATAACAATATTTTACCGCTGCCTAGTATATGTATGCCGCCATTGGAGAAGGAAATTCCTTATGTCAAATCTGATAATGATTTAGACGGTATATCTCTTGGAATATATGATAATCCTAATGCTCAATGTCAAGATACTTTTGTCATCGATGTCGAATTGCAAAATACCGTCGTAATAGGTTCAACTCAATACGGCAAAACAAATGCGTTGCAATTAGCTATTAGAGGCTTGTGTGACAAATATACTCCAAATGAGTTAAATATTTATATTATTGATTTCGCATCGGGCTTCCTATGTAATTATGAAAATCTTAATTATGTTGGCGGTGTAGTCACCGCATTGGAAGATGAAAAGTTAAAGAATTTAATAAAATTAATTTACAACGAAATTGAAAAAAGAAAAGAACGCTTTATGCAATTGGGTGTAAGTTCATATTCATCTTACAAAGAGTCTGGGCAAACAGATTTATGTCAAATTGTCTTGATAATTGATAATTTTGCTGCCCTAAATGATAGATATTTTCAAGGAGAGGATACCCTTTTAACTTTATGTCAAAATGGACTGACATATGGCATTAGCATTGTTATAGCAAATCCGCACGCAAGACATTTCAGTAAGTACAGCGACAGTTTTTCCAATAAAATTGCTTTATACTGTAATGATTCATCTGAATATAATAATCTGTTTCCAGATTATTGCAGAATGAAAATTAATGATATTCGTGGTCGATGCATTGTTCAGTACAATAATATGTATTTGGAATGTCAAATGTATTTGGCTTTTGCTGCGGAGAAGGAATTTGAAAGAGCGCAAGAAATCAAGAAGTACATTAAAGCCAAAAATTTAGCTAACGCTAATATGTTTGCTATAAAAATACCCGAAATACCGGCGATTCTAAATGAAGAATATGTAAAAAACAATTTTTCACAATGTTTGGCTGATAAAGGCTCAATGGTATTAGGAATGGATTATGAAACAGTCGAACCATTTGTTTTTGACTTTAAAAGCAATAATGTTGTTGCTTTTTCGGGAAAAAATCAAGCGGTGTCACTTTCTTTTGTGAAGTATATAGTAAAGATGTTTGAACAATTCCAGTTGGATAGTACGGAGTTTTATATTTTCGATAATATCGAAAGAAAACTATCTGATTTACAGAATATGTCTAATGTTCAATCTTATGAATTCATGCCATCGAGGGCTGTTGAAATAATAACATCAATTGAGAAAAGACTTAAAGATGAGTACGACAAGCTGTTGAGCGGAAATAGTGAATCAGTTTATTCCTCTAAAGTCATTGTGATTATTATTAATAATCAGGATGTTGTAGAGTCAATATCACAAGATTCAACGGCTTTAAATGCTTATAAAAATATTATAGGAAAATACAAAAATATGAATGCTTGTTTCCTATTCAGCAACCTTGAAAATGCGAATTTAACATATAATGCTCCGGAAATGATAAAGAAAATCAAAGATGAGCGCACAATGTTTTTCTTTGGTGATTTAAACGATTTAAAAGTATTCGATTTGCAATACTCAACCATCAAAAATTTCAAAAAGCAAATTGATGAGGGTGATTGTTATTTTATCAAAGGTAACAATTGTATAAAAATAAAATATGCCAAATGTGATAATCCGATGTGATTGTTTTACATAGGCAGAATAAGGAGATGATGATGTGGCTAATGCTAAACTGAGAATAGAATTAAACAAATATGATATGAAATCTGATAAAATTTTTGTTTGCGTTGGAATTGGTGGCGGTTTTGCAACAAAACGCTATTCAACAAATACTGGGGAAACATTTGAACTGAATCTTGCGTTATTTAATGTGCTTTTTAACTATATGCGTAAGCATATAAATATTAGTGCAATTAAATATGATGTTCAAAGAACTGTGTCGTTGGTTTCCTTCACATCAAAACAGGAAAATGTATTGGATGATCTATCAAAATTATTAATGCCATTATCTGATTTTAAGTGTTCAGAAGAGAACTTTTTAGAGGCTAAGGAAGACACAATTAAAGCATTTGAACAACAATTCAAACATGGTTCTTTTCGTGCACTTTTTAAATCATTTGAGTTTGCTGATTTAAATAAGCGATTTTTGCTCAAAGATTTAATTTCAGATATAGAATCAATTGAATATGATGATTTTATAATAACTGTAAATAGAATTGTTAATCCAAATAACATTTGCATATATGTTCTTGGTAAAACAACTGAATTAGATAATACACAATTTGAAAAAATAGCATCAAATTTTAAAAATCATGATACTCCTATTACCTTCTGGGAGGAAGGCTATGATCCTTATTTAAAACAAGATGCAAGCATTGTTAGACTGGCTAAAGAGAATTACAACTTGACTGTTTTAACATTTGATTTTCTTTCAAAGAATCTGACAACATTCTCAAAAAAAATCATACTCGATATTTTTAGTGAATGTCTAAACGCTTGTACTATAAAGGATATTCATGTGGATGCTGTTGATGCAAGTATTATTTTAGAAACAGAAACTATTGAGCCAATGAAATCAAATCTTTTCTCGATTTTGGAAAGTTCATATTCTGTTGCAAAGAAAAAGTGTGTAGAACGGTATGCTATTCTTATTGAATGTTATCCGGACATATTTGCGTGTGAAGCGACATCGTTGATGTTGACTGGTATCTATATTGATCAATATATAGATTTTTTGAATAAGTGTACATATGCATTGTTCGATGAAATAATTAAAAATGCAGATATAAAAATATCAGAAGCGCAAATTGTATTACGAAAGGAGAAGAAGTGATGGCCGAGGTATTCTTGAATCCTGAAAAATTTCAGAAACAAATAGATTCTTTTGAATCAAGTGCAAATACAATAAAAGCATTAAAGTATTCGGTAGATAGTCAAAGTGCCAGACTTCAGAGCCTTGATAGATTTATTGAATGTATTAATGAGTTAAATGACACTATAGTTCTGTTGGGGAAACTATTGGATTTAGATACCAATAGTATGAAATTAATTAAGGCAAAATGGATGAACACAGACAGCGATATAGCAACCAAATCATTAAAAGAGGTTTTATTTGGATAGAAAGCGAGGTGAAATGCTTTGGCGGGAAAAGGAAATTTATTTTTAAGTAACGATATATTAATTAGATTATTTGATGAAATTAAATCTTACGAAACAACGGTACAAGATTCTTTGTATGATGAATACAAGAACGCATACAAGATTTCTTTGACAAATCATATGCGTGGTAAAGCGGCAGACTCTTTCAAAAACTATATTACTCATGGTGCAATAAATATTATTACAGAACTTATGGATGTTGCGGCAGATGTTACAACAATCATACAATTATTAGCCGAAGCGTTCTATCAATATGAAAAAAATCATAGTGGAAAAGTTGAAGAACAGGCACTTGATTATATAGAAAACTCAATAAAAGATAAAGAAAATGTATTTGATGGTATCGTGCCTGATATAAAACAAGTTTTAAATTTGGCAGCACAGTACATATCTGTCAAATCGGTGCCGTTTGATAGTGTCAGTTCAGATTATGGTGACTTAAAGCAAAAGCTAAAGTCCATTAGAAATGATCTATATGCAACCGATGATTCATCATTGACGGCTGTAAATGAGTTGATGAATAGAATTTCTGAATTGAAAGGTTTAATTCAAAACACTTTAGGATATTGTTATGACGGCGATGGTAAAATCATTCCTGACAATTTGAATCAGATACAGTCACAAGGATGGTTTAAAACAGCAGGTAATGTAGCACTGTATTTGAAAAAAGAAGAAGATCCATTTGTATATAGTGCGGGTGAAGTGACAGTATCAGAAGACCAATGGGCTGCGGGTTTGTGTTCAGATGTATATGCATATGCAGGGTATTCCTTTTTGGATGCTTCATATGAGGGTGGTGTTGAAAACGGAACTGCCTTTATAAAAGGTGCTGCTACAGTTTTAGCGGTTAATGGGTATGCGCAATTTACTGACTTCCTAAAGGCAAAAGGAGAAGTAAGAGTTGGCTTTGCAGAAGGTGAAGCAAAGGCAGGTTGGTCTGATGAATATGTAGGATTTAAGGTTGATGCGGAAGTTGGTTTGATTGATGCAGAGGGTTCAGTTGTGCTTGGTTCAGATGACCTAAACGCTTTCGTTAAAGGAGAAGTAAAAGTTCTGTGCGCTGATGGTAAAGCGGCTTTTGAATTCGAAGATGACGGAGAGTTTGCTGTTGGTGTAGATGCCTCGGCAACTTTAGCTTCAGCAAGCGTAAAAGGTGGAACAACAATTTTTTCATATAAAAACAAGGATACGGCTACAGGTGAAACAGAAACACTGCTTGGGTTTAAGGCGGGGGCCAAAGCCGACGCTGGAGGTAGCTTTGCATTATGGGCTGAAAGCGAAACCGCTATTGAAGGAGAATATGTTAATATAAATGCCACAACAATCAAAATAGATGCTGCGTTATTATTGGGTATTGATTTAAGTGTTACGATACCAACGCCATATTTTAAATGGCCGTGGTAAAAAATAGAAAGGATGTTATACCATGGATGAATTGTCTTCATTAAAAAATGATCTTGGAAGTAAACGCAATCAGTTGCGTGCTAAAGAAAAAGAAAAAGAAAACTATTTAAATGTTGCATCTGATATTAGAAGTGTCTATAAAAAACTGGCAGACGAAAAAAGTGCAGTTAAAAATTATCATTCAGGAGTTAAATCATTTTCTAACGAGCGTTTTGATACTTTTGTAGGAAACCTTTATATGAATGAATATAAGCCTCGAATCAAACAAGTGGCGTCAGATTATAAACAAGTTATAAGTGCAATAGATACAAACATGGATCGTCTAAATACGGAAATAGCTCGTATGGAAAATGAAGCATACAAGTGTGATGGAATTATAGGATATTTACATTCGGCTATTAATTCACTAGTTCATACTATAGAAAATTGGACAAATTAGGAAGGAGAAAATCAGTATGGCAATTAATATAGTTGCTGCTAAAGCTCATCAAAATCAGTTGCAGGATGAAAGTGTAAAAAAAGAAATAGATAGTATTTCACAAGAGATAAATAAATTGCAATTAGATTATAAAGAGAATACTGTAAATTTTGTTTTTATCAAAGGGCTGTATGTTCACACGGAAAGAAAAATGACTACAATAGGGTTGTTTGTAAATAAAATGTCATCAATTAAGGAATTGCACGGAGAATTGCGTTTGGAATTCTTATACGAAAATGCGATAATAGCTAAAACCACAGTAAATTTTGATGAGCAATTTTTAGGTGAAATAAAAAAAGATGATGCGTTACTGGTGCATCTCAATATACCGGTAAAAGGATTGATTATGGATAAGGATTATGGGTTTAGTGACATTAAAGGCAGTTTTGATAATATCCGTATTACTTATGCGTGAGATGGTAGGTGTTATTTTGAAAACAAATAAATCACAATGTACATCAATGACTAAAGGTAATATCGTCAATTTAGAAAATAAAGGATTGAATTTTCCAACATTAATTACTGTTGAATATGTTGTAAATTCAAATACATATCGTATTACAGAGAGTCTAAAATTAAAATCTGAAACAATTAAGTTATGGTTTATCCCTATTGGGCAAAGAAAGATTCCTGTTCTCCCTAAAGTTGCTGTTGGGGAAATGGTTGTGGTAAATTATAATCCCAACGAGCCAACAGAAGCGTATCTTGCAGATAATATTGGGATAGCAAATTGTTAATTTGATATATTCCCGTATAGAATGCGGTAATATAAATATTTTTAAGGAGGCTATTTAAAATGGCAGATCAAATCAGAATTACTCCTGAACAAATGAGGGGTAGAGCGAACGAGTACAGAACGGAGGCAGATAAGGTTAATGGTGTAATTGGCAAAATGGATTCGCTCCTTCAGCAATTGCAAGAAGAGTGGGAAGGCAACGCAAGCGAAGCATACAATGCAAGATTCCAAGAATTAAGACCTGGATTTGTTAAAGCAGAAGAATTGATTAGAGAAATTGCTTCTGCTCTTGACTCAACAGCATCAATTATTGAAGAAACCGATAACGATATTGCAAGTCAGTTTAGAGGATAATTCAAGCACAGTCTTTGGAACGGTAATTCGTTATTCGTTCCAAAGGCTTATTAATTTTATTATTCATAAAATGCGATTTTTGCATTATGTGAAAGGGGTTTATTTCTATATGAACAACAAGAAATCTAAGTTGATAATACGAGTTTTTACTACTGCTTTTATAGTAAGCATTATGCTTTCATCTAATGTCTTTTCTGCATCGTTGCAACCTGACTGGAAAAGTTTATATAAGTCAAAAGTATCACAAATTGAAAACGAATATAAACAAGGAAAAAGAGAAAAAGACGATACATATGATACATTGTTTTTTTCCTTGATTGATATAGATTTCGATGGGGTTCCGGAGTTGTACCACGCTTTAATTTCAACCAAAAGTGGTGATTACAACCTACAAACTGGCACAGAAGAAATATATTATATTAAAAACAAAAATGTTGTGCTTGGAAAGATTGAAGCTCATAATACTTTAGGACTTCTCCCCGCTTATTCAATTACAGACACTATGAATGATCGTAGAGGTCAGTTTGCATTTTATGACGCATATGATGATGAGCCTGTCTTGGTTACAAAAGACAGTTGGACAGAACCTTCGGAACATGGAATGGTTACTATTTCTGCTTTGAATTTTAATTCTTCGACCGGAGTATTAAAAGCTACAGAGCTTATAAAAGGAAATTATTATCGTGGTGAAGAACCAAACTCAATCGATGGGTATGTATTTATGCGAGCTGCATCTACATATTCAATTTCAAGAAGGAAAAATAATGATATTTGGAGTTGGGATGCTCCCTATATAAGAGCTGATGAAAAAGGCCAAACAAGTACCGCAACAACAGACACGAAAGACTGGAATAATACTTATAAGCAATTTGTTTTAAATAAACAATATGAAAAAACAAAACAGAATTATAGAACCAGCAGTACCTCAAGAATCAAATTTGGCTTGCATGATATGGACGGTGATGGTGTTCCCGAACTCATAATTCATAATGGTGCTACAAACGAAGCGGATATGAGTAATTATGTATATATGTACAAAAATAATTCTGCATCATATTTAGGAATTGCTGGTAAGGGACAATCAGAATTTACATTTTCATCGGGTTCGGGATTTCCCGGATTGTTTTGGGCAAGCGGAACCGCAGGATATTATCCTGGTTATTACTATTACATCAAGAATGATGTGATAAAAGACGAGTTGGTAGCCGAAGAAAAAGTGGAATACTATAATGGTCGAATGGATTATATCAAGAATCAAGTGACTGAAAACGATGACTTATATTATGCGTATAGAAATGCTGATAGTACACTTGAAATGTTTCTGCTTTCTGAAATAAATTCAATGGGTTGGGATAATTTTGTGTCATATTCCCTCTCACACGATAACACTCTATACTCCGATGTAAATCTTAATAGTTGGTTTTATGACGCTGTGAAATTTGCTGATGAAAAAAAGATGATGAGTGGTGTTTCTGATAATCTGTTTGCTCCGGAGAGCGAAGTGACACGAGCAATGTTTATAACTATGCTATATCGGTTGGAAGGTGAACCAAATGCACAAAATGTATCTTTTAAAGATGTTCCTAAAGGAAGTTGGTATGAAAAAGCAGTAGCGTGGGCGAGCCGTAATGATATTGCAAATGGAGTTGAAAAAGATTTATTTGCGCCAGAAAACAGTATCACACGAGAGCAACTTACAGCAATCTTATACAGGTACACAAAATATAAAAGAAAGAGCGTAAGCACTATGAACAGCACAATAAAGAGTTATGTAGATAATAATCAGATTTCTGAATATGCTGTTGATCCAATGAATTGGGCAATAGAAAACGGATTGATTTCAGGTACAAGCAAAACAAGGCTTGATCCTACAGGTAAAGCCACAAGAGCACAAGCAGCAGTAATACTCCAAAGGTTTTGCAATAAATATAACTTTTAACTTGTAGAATGCTTTGTAATTAAGGAAAAACAAAAGAATATAGGAGATAATCATGCAAAAAAATCTGCGTGTTGTGAAGCCAGAATATTATTTTATAAAACAAATTGAAATATATGAGAATCTATACAATCAAGAATTAGAAACAAGGCGTAGTTTTGATAATAAAATGGTTTCTCGTATTTCGATTATTTCCGCTGAACTGTTTTTAATGGGACAAATACTGGAATATATAATTAACGCAAAATTGTATTTGAGTGTTTCATTTATCAGTCTATTTTTCTATATTTTATGTGTGCTGTTAATCGTACAAGCTGTTCTTTTTTATAAAGCATTTTTTCGATTTAAGAAGAATTATAAAGAAGTGTCACCGGAAGAAATACGAATGTTTCATTTAAAATGCGCTCAAGATAAAATGCGATATAATAGAAGAATACGATACAAAATTATAAGTAATGAAGAAATAGAATTGGTAACTTACTTAAAAGATTCGTATCAGTTTTGCACATACCATAATGTGAAAACAAATTTGAAAAGGGCAAAATCTCTTGACTATTTTGATAATGCCACAATTATAATTGTGTTCCCTTTAATTATTATTTTTTTGAGTTTATATTACATACAAGGAGGTTCAATATGATGAAATTTATTTGTTGTTGCTGTGAAGGCGGCGGTGGCGGCGGAAGCACAAACCCTTCAAAGAAAAAAGAAGAACCTAAAAGTCAAGAAGTAAAAAAATCTAAACTCAACAAATAATGTTTAATATCAATAGCTAAATAATGTTCCCTTTAAACAAAAGTCATAGATTGTTCTATGGCTTTTGTTTTTGTACAATTTTTTTCTCATTTGCCAAAAAAAGGCTGAACATATTGAATTTTCAGGGAAAATGTGGTATAATAAATACAAATATTTTTTTGAGGTGTAAGGTAATGTATATAAGCTATAAAAAACTGTGGAAACTCCTTATTGACAGGAATATGAAGAAAAAAGAATTAGCGGAGAAATCGGGCGTCAGCACATATACATTATCCAAAATGGGACATAACGAGAGCATTACAACGGACATTCTTGTTAGAATATGTAAAGCACTTGATTGTGGGCTGCATGATATATGTGAAATCGAACGAAATAATATATCAAATACAAAATAAAGGGACAGGGATATGATGCAAACACCGTTTCACGCATATTATACCGCTTTAAAACTGAATAGTTTGCAAGATGAGGACAAGTTATTGCCCGTATTTTCAGAGGGTAATATCAATGTTTATCCTTATCAGGTTGCAGCTGCCCTTTTTGCAATGAGAAATCCTTATCAGAAGGGCGTTATCCTTTGTGATGAAGCGGGTATGGGCAAAAGCCATGAGGCAATGCTGATTATTTCTCAAGGCTGGTATGAGGGTAAAAATAATATCTTGGTAGCTATCCCGAACCCAGATTTACTTGTTCAGTGGGCGGAGATGATTTCAGAAAAATACAGCATACCGTTTTGTATTGCGTCTGAGAATCATTCCTTTGCCTATGACGGGATTGTCCTCACCACATATGACTATTTAACACAAAATATTGATACAGCCGATAAGATAAATTGGGATATTGTTGTTTTTGAAGAAGCAAATGCACTTTCATCTGTGTATCAAGATGAAAATACATTTATGGGCGCAAGCGGAAGCAAGCAGGCAAAGCTGTTAAAGGAGTTTTCAAAAAACACATTTAAAATTCTTCTTACAGGTACGCCTATTGAGAAAAATATAATGGACTTATACGGACTTATATATTTCATTGATGAGGATCTTCTTCCCGATCCCGATACATATATGAAAAGGTATTTGAGAAAGCCGGAGAATTATGCGGAGCTTGCGGGCAAAGTGAGCAAATACTGCTTCAGAACGCTCAGAAGTCAGGCAAAGCAGTATGCAAAAATTCCCGAAAGACTGCATATAACCCTTGAATATAAAGCAAGCGAAAAAGAGAAAGAATTGTATAATTTACTTTTTGCTTATATAGAGAAGCCGGACAAAATCGCTTTTCCGCAAATGGAACAATACGATTTGGCACTTATGCTTTTGGGGCTTTTATCCTCCTCGACGGCAGCCATAAGGACAAGTCTGAAAAACATAATTAAGCGGCTTGACATATCCGAGGAAAAGCAGGAATTTGAAAAAATGCTTGCAGTAGCCGAAGATATAACCGAAGATACAAAATCAAAGCTGCTGCTTGTTGCGTTGGAAAAGTTGTTCCCGCTTTTAAAGAAACTTGGAGCAAATCAAAAAGCGGTTATATTTACAGAAAGCGTGGAAACACAGAAGCACCTCTATTCCCTACTCGCAGATAAATACAAAACGCTTGTATATAACGGTCAGTCTAATGTGGATTATACGGTAATCAAGCAATTCAAAGCGGATGGGGAAATTCTCATATCAACCGACAACGGAGCAAAGGGCTATAACTTGGAGGAAAGTGCGCTTGTTATAAACTATGACTTGTTGTATAACACTCTGAAAATGGAACAGCGTATTGACAGAGTACACAGAATAAATCAGCAAAACGATTGTATTGTGCTGTCCTTTATAAATAAAGAGAATTTCGCCGATGTCCGCAAACTGGAGCTTGTGTCTAAACGACATATTCTTTCCGATGGTGTGTTTGGTGTGTCGGATACGGTAATAGGCGGATTTTGTGATGATTTGGATAGGGCAATAAAAAGTCTTAACGCAAGAACAAAGGCACAGGTTGAAAAAGATTATCAGGCAACACTGTCACAAAATGAAGATGAAAACAGACAGCTTGTAGAGTCTGCCGAGGACATTCTCTTTACCACTTTTACAAAGGAATTGTCTGATAAAATAAAGATAACACCGCAATATGTGGAGGAAAAATCAAAAGCGGTCAATGATGAGCTGTGGGAACTTACACGATATTATTTTGAGGAATATAATAAAACCCACGATGACTGCTATTTTGAAATAAACGAGAATAACAGAACGATAAAGGCAACAAATTATACACAACTTCCCCACTTGTTTTATTATCCTGCAAACAGCGGTAATAAGGCATATAAGGCGATTAAGGAATTTAAAAAGCTATCGTTGCTGTCCCCATTGTCAAAGGGTATAACCTTTAATATTGGCTGTTCAGATTACGGCAGTATAACAGCAGACTGCGAAAACTGCACGATTGCTTTTTATCTTATAAAGTTATATGCCGGCAGACAGGAAATAAAAAGTATTCCTGTGCTTGTAGGCGTTACGGCAGATAACAGAATGTTGTCACACAGCGAGTGTGAGAGTATTCTGAACAGTCCCATTTATTCATTTGAGGAGCAGGGCGACAGAAAGCCGCATTGGTTAAAGTCGGGTAAGTTTGACAAAATGGATGGGCTTGTAAACCTTGATGAGTATGTGAAAAAGGAAGAAGAAAAATTGACGCTGTTGCAGCATGAGGAAATTGACAGAATGAAGCTTGCTGCTGCGAATAAGAAAAATACCCTTCTTCATTCACTTGACGATACTGAGCTTGATATGAAGCAGGCAGAGAAAGAAAAGGAGAGCGTAAGGTCGGACAGGCTGAAACTCTTGATGATAGAGCGAAAAATATCAGTCTTGAAAAATGAGTTGTCAAAGAGAAAAGAAGGTCTGTTCTTTGATGAAATGCAGATTGATGTAGATTTGGAAAAACAGGTAAATGAGTTTTTAGGCAGAGAAAAGATTACAGCTAAAGCTGAAAGGCAATTTGTGATGGAGGTAATAAATCATGAATGACAAAGAATGTGTTAGCTATATATGGCATTTTAAAGTTGAGGATAATTTAGGTTGGGAGTTTTGTTCCGGATACATGAAAATGAATGAGTATGCAGATATTAGTCCGGAAGAATTAGAGTACAGATTTAAAAATTATTTTAAAGATAATATGGGCATTGAACCATATTCAAAATGCCCTCTATGTGGCAAAGAATTATTGCCAAGAGAAAGCCGATATGGTTACTTCATAGGGTGTTCTGAATATCCTAAATGCAAATTCATAGCAACAGACAAAAAACCGTACAAATCAGAGCAGGAGGAAGAAATAAAATGACTGATAAATTAGACGGACTTTCAAAGAATTTAGAAAGCACAAATATGGAAAAGCTAAAGACGGTCTTCCCGGAATGTTTTTCGGAGGGCAAGCTTGATATAGACAAGCTGTTGTCGCTGTGCGGTGAATACATAGACAATGATTTTGAAAAGTACAAATTTGAGTGGAAAGGCAAATCGGAGTGCCTGCGCCTTGCGCAAAAGCGCTCTACCGGGACACTGCGCCCTTGCCGCGAGGAAAGTGTCAATTTTGATGATACGCAGAATGTCTATATTGAGGGTGATAATCTTGAGGTATTAAAGCTGCTGCAAACTGCTTATTACAATAAGGTCAAGATGATTTATATAGATCCTCCCTACAACACAGGAAACGACTTTGTATATGAGGACGATTTTGCTGATCCTATGGCAAGATATAAAGAAATAACACAGCAGACAACAAAGTCCAATCCCGAAACGATGGGCAGATACCACACAAATTGGCTCAATATGATGTATCCCCGATTAAGGCTGGCGGCGAATTTGCTTACAGATGATGGTGTTATTTTTATCAGTATTGATGATAATGAAGTTACAAATTTAAAAAGGATCTGTGATGAAGTGTTTGGCGAGGAAAATTTTGTTGCACAGTTAATTTGGCAGAGGGCGTTTTCTCCTAAAAATGATGCAAAATATATTTCCAATAGCCATGATTATGTTTTGATGTATGCAAAAAATATTGAAAATTTCAAAATAGGAAGACTGCCCAGAACTGAGGAGGCAAATGCTCGATATCAAAACTTAGATAATGATCCAAGGGGACCATGGATGTCAAGTGATTTATCTGTAAAGACATACAATCCATCAACGGATTATCCGATAACAACACCGTCGGGTAAGATTATCTATCCGCCATCTGGTAGGTGCTGGAGAACAAGTAAGGAAGCTTTTGAAAAGCTTGTTGCAGAAGATAGAGTGTATTTTGGAGAGGATGGAGCTAACACCCCTAGGTTAAAAAGATTTTTGTCTGAATTGAAATTTGATGGTATGGCTCCAACATCTATTATGATGCATAAAGAAGTTGGACATAGTCAAGAAGGTTCACAAGAAGTGACTAAAATATTAAATGCTGGAGTTTTTGATGGACCTAAGCCAGTTAGATTGCTCAGCAGACTGCTGACTCTTGCAAATACTGATAAAGATTCGATAATTTTAGATTTCTTTTCAGGCTCTGCAACAACAGCACATGCTGTTATGCAACTTAATGCTGATGATGGTGGAAATCGTAGATTTATCATGGTACAGCTTCCTGAACTCACATCAGAAAAAGGAACTGCACGTCAGGCAGGCTACAAAAATATATGCGAAATAGGCAAAGAGCGTGTTCGCCGCGCGGGAGCAAAAATTCTTGAAGAAAAAGGCGATCAGATTGCTATAGGTGATGAGGAAAAGAAAACGCTTGATATTGGATTTAAGGTGTTCAAGCTGGATACCTCAAATCTCAGGACATGGGACAGTACACCTATAACAGGTGATAATCAGATTGAGATGTTTACAGAGCGTATGAACTCGATGATTGACAGTATCAAAGACGACAGAACTGATATGGATGTTGTCTATGAGGTTATGCTGAAAATGGGTGTTCCGCTTGATGTGCCTGTTCAGTACATAGAGGTAAATGGCAATGTGGTGTATATCGTCGGTGATTTTCTGCTTATGATTGCTTTGTTTGACAATATCACCGCTGAAGATATTGACGATATGGCAGCATATGCTCCGGCAAAGATTGTTTGTGCAGAACAGGGCTTTGCAGATGACAGCGCACTTTCAAATGCACATTATATTTTGAGAGATAAACAGATTGAGCTGAAGTTAGTATAAATATTTAGGAGGAAAACAATATGTATGCACATCAAGATGGCTATGTAGAAACTTGTTGCTATGATTTTGATCATACATGGGCGGTTTTAGATTCAATAGAGAATAATTTTGAAAAGTATTTTGATAAATTTATTGAGACTAATGGAGGTTTGCTACTCTCTGATTCTGAATTTGAAACATTAAAGGAGAGGTTCAAAGTTTCGACTGATCATAAATCAAATGACAGAAGCACGAATAATTTTAAATTGTTGATAGCTGAAGCATATGAAGACTACGAAAAAGACCGTCAGAAATATTTGGATATTTTGGACGAAGAGACGCTTGAGGAATGGAAGGACGATCCGGCAAGTTTTAAATCTAAAGTGCTAAAACAGGAATGCCCGATTATACATTCCACGCTTTATAACAAGAGAGCAAAGGAATTGGACAAGTATAGATATGAGTTCAGTGTCGCTGATCCGGAAGAGTTACTTTATACGGTTACAAATTTATATGAATTTGCCGAAGAGTATATGTCAGATATATATGACGAGGAAACTTATGATGAAGTGGATTATTTTTCGGATTTATGTATGGAGAAACTTGATACGGAAGACTATACTGTTTATGGGGTGATAGGTGGTGGAGTAAAAAGTCATATGTTATATAAATTCCAGCCGGCTGCCTTCCCCAATCGCAGTAGAAATGCAATATGGGCATTTTGGTATTTAACCAATAAAGAAAAATTCGGATGTACAATGGATTCGGAATTTATAATGATAGATGTTGATAAAAATATAGTTCAGCAGAATTATTTTTATCCATATGAATTATTTGCATATTATGCGCACAAAATCTATTTACTGCTTAAGAATAAGGCTGAAGAAATGGGAGCATACATAGATCCGGCGTATAAGTATGTAGTTGTGGATAGATTTTTGAATTATGTTGCTGAAGAACATAGTGAAGAAATATCATTGCTGAAATCGCAGATTAAGGACGGTGGTATGGGATATGCTTAATATTGATAAAGACTTTTCAGTATTTTTTCCGCAACTGAAATTTCAATTAAAAGATTTTCAGAAAAGAGTTATATCCAATGTGGTTGAAAACGGAAACACGCTTTGCATTCTTCCCACGGGCGGCGGAAAGTCAGTGATATATTGGATGTCTGCATTAGAACTTCATGGGATTTCAATTGTAATATCTCCTTTGACAGCGTTGATTGAGGAGCAGGCAAAAAAGATTGAAGAACAAGGCTATGAAGTCTTAAAAATACACGGTGGCATATCAGCTGTCAAGCAAATGCAAACACTATCCAAATTGGCGAAAGGTGAAATAAACCCCCAATTTATATTTTTAAGTCCGGAAAAAATTGCTACCGACGGATATTTAGAGTTTTGCTTAAGGAAAAGAAAAAATGATATAAAGTTGCTTGTGATAGATGAGGTTCATTGTGTAAGCCAATGGGGAATGAGCTTTCGCCCATTTTACCGCAGAATACCCGCATTTATGGATAGCCTGTTCGGTCAGAATGATTGGTGCAAGGTTCTTGCTCTTACTGCGACATTAAATAGCAAAGAAATAGCGGATATTTGTCATTACTTTAATATTACAAAAAACAATATAATTATGAAGGATATATTGATGAGAAGCGGTATACAACTTCATGTTAATAAATTTAAGAATGAAACCGAAAAAACAGAAAAATTCTGGAAAATAATACATAATCATCAGGATGAAAAAATACTTGTATATGTTTATAGAAAGTATAACAAAAGAGGCGTTGAGGATTTTTGCCGCGAGGCACTGGAAAAAGGATATAATGCTGTAGCTTTTCATGGGGATATGACAGCTGATGAACGAATGAATGTCGTTGAACAATTTAAAAACGGTGATATAAATATAGTTTTTGCGACAAATGCTTTTGGTATGGGGATAGATATACCTGATATAAGAGTAGTAATTCATTATATGATTCCGGAGTCAATTGAACAATACTATCAAGAAGTCGGCAGAGCATCAAGAGATGAGTGCGGGGCAAACGCGTATTTATTATATTCTAATAAAAATATAGAAGTTAAAAAAACATATTTTATTGACGGGGCATTCCCGAAAGAGGATACGTTGAGAGACGTTTACAATAAAATTGGCAAGAAAACAGGTTATCAAACGCTCTCATATTTTGAGGATGATGAAATACAAAAATGTTTATTATACTATCTTGATGCAGGACTTATTGAAATAGTTTGCAAGGGATTTGCGGATTTATCAAACTTAAAGAATATAAAAAATGCTGATTTACAAAAACTATATGACTGTACGAAGACAAAAGGGTTTGTCCGAACGGTAAACAAGGCTGAAATATTACCGAGCGAATTGTCTGAATTGGTATATTCCTCAATCTTAAACGGTGATGCGGAAACGGATAAGGCACCGGAGCGTTGGCTGATTATTAAAGTGAATGCGACAGAAATTGATACAGAAACAATGAATCGCATATGCAACGATATTGCTGAAAAGAAAAAGTATAAACATGAATTGTTGGATTACTTCACTTATTTGTTGGAAACGAATCCAAATACACAACAGCTTCATCAAGAAATTGCTGCGTATCTCGGAACCGACAGACATCAGTTGGCAAGGATATACAAAACCAATGACGGAACACAAGTTAGAAGTAAATCTGAAGTGATAATATCGAACTTATTAAGTGCAGCGGGTATTACATATGAGTATGAAAAGAAGCTATATTACACAGAAGATAAGTGGATAGAGCCGGATTTCACAATAGTATTACCATGTGGAAAACAAATATATTGGGAACATGTAGGAATGCTTGGAAGAGAAGAATATGATGCAAGATGGGGAGATAAAATTGATATTTATAAAAAATATTTCCCTGATAGCATGGTTAAAACATATGAAAGCGGAGCTTTATCGCGAGACGCTTCTGAATTGATAGAAAAAATAAAGCAATTGATGGTGAAGACAAATGAAACTGAAATTTAAAAATCAAGATTTTCAGACGGATGCGGTAAACGCCGTTGCCGATTTATTTCAAGGACATCAGAAAATGAGGTCTACTTTTGAGATAGTACAGGAAGCACAACTCAGTCTTTGGCAAAATGATTTGGGCATAGGCAACGGGATAAGCATATCCGATGAACGATTAAATGAAAATATGCACGAGGTTCAGAGAAGAAATAATCTGCCTACCTCTGATATAAAGGACGGTATGCGCTCTTTCTGTATCGAGATGGAAACGGGAACGGGTAAAACCTATGTGTATACAAAAACAATCTTTGAACTGCATAAACGATACGGCTTTACAAAGTTTATTATTGTTGTGCCGTCCGTTGCAATTCGTGAGGGTGTATATAAATCCTTGGATATAACGAATGAGCATTTTATGAATCAATACGACAATGTGCCATGCAGATATTTCATATACAACTCTGCAAAGCTGTCCGATGTAAAGCAGTTTGCAACGAGCAGCAATATTGAAATCATGATAATAAACATAGACGCCTTTAAAAAGAGTGAAAATATTATCAATCAGGCACAGGACAAGCTGAACGGCGAAACGGCTATGCGCTATATTCAGGACACAAATCCTATAGTTATTATTGATGAGCCGCAGAGCGTTGATAATACACCAAAGGCAAAAGAAGCCATTGCTTCGCTTAATCCGCTGTGCGTTCTGAGATATTCGGCAACGCACAGGGATAAGATGAATTTGCTTTACCGTTTAACGCCTGTTGATGCGTATCAAATGGGACTTGTTAAGCAGATTTGCGTATCCTCAAACACAGTGGCGAATGACTTTAACAAACCGTATATAAAGCTGATAGCTGTATCAAACGAGAAAGGCTTTAGGGCAAAGCTTGAGATTGATATTCAAAACAAGAATGGTATTGTTTCGAGAAAAACCATAACAGTTAAACCAAATGATGATTTATTCCTCGTATCCGGCGGCAGAGAACTTTATGAGGGATATTCTGTTGCGGGAATAGACTGTACGCCCGGAGCGGAAGGTGTTGAATTTTCAAACACGGAGTGCGTTGCACTTGGTAAGGCTATCGGGAGTGTTGACGAGAATATTTTGAAGGAAGCACAGATAAGACGCACGATACAGGCGCATTTGGATAAAGAACTGCGTTACACCGAAAAAGGCATTAAAGTGCTGTCGCTGTTCTTTATTGATGAAGTTAAGAAGTATAGAACGGCAGACGGTGATAAAGGTATTTATGCCGAAATGTTTGAGCGCTGCTATGAGGAGCTTATAAAGAAGCCTCAATATGCTTCATTAAAAAGTCAATTCCCTGCAAGTGTGGAAAAGGTTCACGACGGATATTTTTCGCAAGATAAGAAAGGTGTCTTGAAAAATACAAAGGGTGACACGATAGCGGACTATGATACATACAACACAATCATGAAGCACAAGGAGTGGCTTTTATCCTTTGACTGTCCGCTTCGTTTCATATTTTCCCATTCTGCGCTCAAAGAGGGATGGGATAACCCGAATGTGTTTCAGGTATGTACCTTGATAGACCAAAAATCAACCTTTACCTGCCGTCAGAAAATAGGCAGAGGTTTAAGACTTTGCGTAAATCAGGACGGTGAACGTATAGAGGATAAGAACATCAATATCCTCCATGTTATGGCAAACGAGAGCTTTTCTGAATTTGCCGAAACGCTTCAAAAGGAAATCGAGGACGAAACAGGCATCAAGTTCGGAACGCTTCAGATAAGCTTGTTCAGCGGTATGAAGTACACCGAAACGAAGACCGTTGAGAGAACTATTACACAGGATCAGGCACAAAAAACCATTGAGGTCTTAAAGCAATCGGGAGTTATATCCGAAAGCGGCAAGGTTGAAAAGAAGCCGGAAGAAATAAAGACAATAGAAATTCCGCAGGAGCTTGAAGCTGCCAAAGATGAATTTATTAAGGTAATTGAAAGTACAGGAGCGGTGACTCAGGAAGCTCTTGCCGGCACAACCTACACCGAAACCGTTACTGTAGAAAAAGAAGTTTCCCATGATGATGCACAGGAGCTTATGCAGCACTTTGAGAAGAAGGGTTATGTTTCAAAGTCAGGCAAAATAAAAGACACAATGAAAAATGCACTTCGTAATGGTACGCTTGACTTGCCTAAAAAGTTTGAAGCTGCCAGAGAACGCTTGGAGAGCGTGGTTAGAAATGCTGACAGAAAGATTCCTATTCGTGACGCTTCAAAAGAGGTTATAGTGCATCTTAAAAAACAAGCAATGCTCTCACCTGAATTTATGGAGCTATGGAGCAAAATCAAACAGAAAACCGCATACCGTGTGCAGATAGACACGGAGAAACTTGTAGAGAATTGCGTAAAAGAGCTTGAAGCCATGCCCGAAATACCAAAAGCACGGCTTGTATCGCAAACGGCACAAATAAACATTCAAAATCCCGGTGTTACATATACCGAAAGAGAGTTTAAAACTGCCGATATAGATGATACATATTCAAGCTTGCCATATATACTTGGTATAATCAGTGAAGAAACACTGATTAAAAGAGCCACGGTTGCAAGAATTATAAACGAAAGCGGCAGAGCAAAGGATTTTCTGAATAATCCGCAGGCATTCATGGAGAAATGTCTTGAAATCATCAGGCATAATCGTCATGCGCTTGCGATTGACGGCATCAAGTATGTGAAGCTTGACGGTCAGGAATACTATGCACAGGAAATTTTTGACTCGGCGGAGCTTGTGGCAAACCTTGATAAAAACGCTGTTGCGGTAAACAGGAGTATATACGACCACATCATATATGACAGCTCAACAATTGAAAAGCCGTTTGCAAAGGCACTTGACGATGATCCCGATGTAAAGATGTTCTTTAAAATACCCGACCGTTTCAAAATTGAAACACCGATTGGCACTTACAATCCCGATTGGGCGGTGTATTTAGAGCGTGATGGTGAAAAGAAGCTGTTCTTCATTTTGGAAACAAAGGGTACGACTGAATTGTTTGGACTGCGGACGCCCGAACAGCTTAAAATACATTGTGGCACGGAACACTTTAAAGCTCTTGAAAACGGTGTTGAAATGAGAATAGCAAAGGATTGGAAGGAATTTAAAGTTCAAAGTTAGAAAGATTTGATTAAGGAACACTTTATTATCAGTGATAGGGTGTTCTTTTTTTGATCTGAATTATATTTTATTTACCGTCATCTTTTATTTACAGAAACTATATATAATTCCACATACAAGAA